>NZ_JBOHDN010000179.1:0-5348 GCF_050699375.1 Nocardioides sp.
ATGTCCCTCGCCGGCAACGAGTCCGTCATCAGATTCCTCCTACGAAGCGGCCCGGGCTGAGCCGGTGGTCGGGGTCGAACTCGTTCTTCACGCGCCGCATCAGGTCGAGCGCGGGCACCGGTCCCCAGACGTCGACGCTCTCCTTCACCGCGGCGGGTGCGTCGAGGACCACGACGCTTCCCCCGTGGGCTTCGCAGACCTGCCGCAACCGGGTCACGGTGGATGGCACGTCTTGCTCGTCGGTGTCGTTCGGTATCGCCGCGTACGCCACGCCGACCCCGGCCGAGCCGCGCACCTCCAGTCCGCGGGCGGCGGCCAGCACCTCGGGCAGTCCGGAGAGCCGGAAGGTCAGCTTGAGTGCCGTCGCCCGATCGTCCCCGGTCGCAGCCACGTCCCAGGGATAGGCACCCCATCCGTGCGGCGGCTCCTCGCCGACGGTGGCTCCGGGCAACAGCTCGACCAGTGCCTGCGTACGTCCCGCGACCCCGTCCGGTCGGCCCTCGACCAGCACGCTGACGTCGATGCGGCCGTCCCGCGCGAGGTCGACGTCGAGAGCGGCCGGGACCGCCTGGCTGTGCAGCACGGCCTGGGTGAGGCGGCCGGCCTCTTCGGGCGACGCGGCCGGCACGGTGAGCCAGCGGCTCGCCCGCGGGACGGGGTGCAGCCGGAAGGTCGCCTCGGTGACCACGGCCAGCGTGCCCATCGAGCCGATGAGCAACTTGCCGAGGTCGTAGCCGGCGACGTTCTTGACGACCTTTCCGCCGGCCTTGGCGATCACGCCGTCGGCGCGCACGACGGTGACGCCGATCAGCAGGTCGCGCAGGGTGCCGGCGAACAGCCGCCGGGGTCCACTGGTGTTGGCGGCGAGGGTGCCGCCGATGGTCGCCCCGGGGACGGTGACATCGAGCGCGAGCCGCTGCTCGTCCGAGGACACCTCCTCCTGCAACCGGGACAGCGGCGTCCCGGCGCCCGCGGTGGCGATCAGGTCGCCGGAGGCGTGCTCGGTGACCTGGTCGAGCGCCGAGAGGTCGAGGAGCACGTCGGCGGAGGTCGGCGGGAGGCCCCAGTCGAGCTTGGTGCCCGCCCCGGTCGGGACGACGCTCTCGCCGGCGGTGGCCGCCTTCCGCATCACCTCGGCGACCTCGGCGGTGGACGTGGGCCGCTCGACGCGACCCGGCGCGACCCCGGAGACGGTCGCCATCAGAACACCTCCGCCACGCCGGCGTCCTGGAGCGGGTGCGCGCCCTGATGCCGGCCCGGACGTTCGCCGCACAGTCGCGGGGTCGGGAAGATCTTGCCCGGGTTGGAGATCCGGTCCGGGTCGAAGGCGCACCGGACCAGCTGCATCGTGTCGAGGTCCTCGGCTGCGTACATCTTCGGCATGTGGGCCGCCTTGTCGGCACCGACCCCGTGCTCGCCGGTGATGGAGCCGCCGTGGGACAGGCAGAGGTCGAGGATCCCGCGGCTGACCGCCTCCGCGGCCTCCCCCGCCCCGGGGACGTCGTCGTCGAAGAGCACCAGCGGATGCAGGTTGCCGTCGCCGGCGTGGAAGACGTTCGCGACACGTACGCCGGAGCGCTCGGAGAGATCCGAGATCGCCCGCAGCACCTCGGGCAGGGCGGTGCGCGGGATGACGCCGTCCTGCACGATGTAGTCGGGGCTGATCCGGCCGACGGCGGCGAAGGCCGACTTGCGGCCCTTCCAGATCAGGAACCGCTCCTCGGGGGTCTTCGCGGTGCGGATCTCGAAGGCCCCGGTCTGCTCGCAGAGCCGGACCACGTCGGCGTACTCCGCGTCCACCTCGACGGCCGGGCCGTCCAGCTCGATGACCAGCACAGCACCCGCGCCGTCCGGGTAGTCGCAGTGCACCGCCGCCTCGGCAGCCTCGATCGCGAGCGCGTCCATCATCTCGATCGCCGCCGGCACGATGCCCGCCGCGATGATCGCGGACACCGCGGCACCCGCGCGGTCGGTGGAGTCGAAGCCGACCAGAAGGGTGACCACCTTCTCCGGCAGCCGCACCAGCCGCACCGTCACCTCGGTGACGATCCCGAGGGTGCCCTCCGACCCGACGACGGCGCCGAGCAGGTCGTAGCCGGGAGTGTCCGGAGCGTCCCCACCGAGGCGTACGCGGTCGCCTGCTGCGGTCACGAAATCGGCGGCGAGGACCTGGTTGGTGGTGAAGCCGTACTTGAGGCAGTGGGCGCCGCCGGAGTTCTCCGCGACGTTGCCACCGATCGAGCAGACCTGCTGGCTGGAGGGGTCCGGTGCGTAGTAGTAGCCCGCCGGACCCGCCGCGCGGCTCACGTCGAGGTTGATCACGCCGGGCTCGACGACGGCGCGCTGGTCCTCGCGCCGTACCTCCTTGATGGTCCGCAGCCGCGAGGTGACCACCAGCACGCCTTCGGCGTGGGGCAGGCTGCCGCCGGAGAGCCCGGTGCCCGAGCCGCGGGCGACGTACGGGATCTGCTGCTCGGCGCAGCACCGCACGATCTCGGCGAGCTGCTCGGCGGTCTCCGGGATCACCACGAGCGCCGGGGTCACCCGGTAGTGGGCCAGCCCGTCGCACTCGTACGTCCGCAGTCGTGCGCGGTCGGTGATCACCCCTTCCTCGGGGAGCAGCTCCCGCGCGCGGGCGGTCAGGGTCTCCAGTGGTGTCATGCCGGCCTCAGGGCATCCGCTCGTAGGCCGGGAGGGTGAGGAAGTCGGCGTACTCCTCGGCCAGCGAGAGCTCGGTGAAGGTGTCCCGCGCCTCGGCCCAATGGCCCCCCGAGGTGTCGGTCCGCTCCCCGATCTTCGCCATCTCCTCCTCGATGAGCCGCTCGACCAGCTCGCGGGTGACCCGCTGCCCGCCCTCGAGCTCGATGTCGTTGTGCAGCCACTGCCACACCTGGCTGCGGGAGATCTCCGCGGTGGCGGCGTCCTCCATCAGGTTGTTGATCCCGGCAGCGCCGGCGCCGCGGAGCCAGGACTCGAGATACTGGATCCCCACGCTGATGTTGCTGCGCAGCCCGGCCTCGGTGATCGCGCCGGGCGTCGACTTCACGTCGAGGAGCTGGGCGGCGGTGACCTGGACGTCCTCGCGGAGCCGGTGGCGCTGGTTGGGCTTGTCGCCGAGCACCTTGTCGAAGGCGTCCCGGCAGGCCTCGACCATGCCCGGGTGGGCGACCCACGAGCCGTCGAAACCGTCGCCGGCCTCGCGGGTCTTGTCGTCGGTCAGCTTGGCGAAGGCGACCTCGTTGACCTGTGGGTCCTTGCTCGGGATGAACGCCGCCATCCCCCCGATCGCATGCGCGCCGCGCTTGTGGCAGGTGCGCACCAGCAGCTCCGTATACGCCCGCATGAACGGGACCGTCATCGTGACGCTGTTGCGATCGGGCAGCAGGAAGTCACGGCCGCGGCTGCGGAAGGACTTGATCACGCTGAACATGTAGTCCCAGCGGCCGGCGTTGAGCCCGGCGGAGTGCTCACGCAGCTCGTAGAGGATCTCCTCCATCTCGAAGGCCGCCGGGTAGGTCTCGATGAGGACGGTCGCCCGGATCGTGCCCCGCGCGATGCCGAGGAACTCCTGGCCGAGCACGAACGCGTCGTTCCACAGGCGAGCTTCTCGGTGTGACTCCATCTTGGGCAGATAGAAGTACGGACCGCTGCCGCGGTCGAGCTGCAGCTGGCCGCACGCGGTGAGGTAGAGCGCGAAGTCGACCAGGCCACCGGCGGTGCGCTCGCCGTCGACCAGGATGTGCTTCTCCGGGAGGTGCCAGCCGCGCGGACGTACGACGATGGTGGGCTGTTCCTCGGCGGTGACCTCGTAGTGCTTGCCGGACTTCGGGTCGTCGAAGGTGAGCTCGCCCTTGACCGCGTCGAGGAGGTTGAGGGGACCCTCGACGACGTTCTCCCACAGGGGCGTGTTGGCGTCCTCCTGATCGGCCAGCCACACCTTGGCACCACTGTTGAGGGCGTTGATCGTCATCTTCCGGTCGGTCGGGCCGGTGATCTCGACCCGCCTGTCGACCAGCCCGGGCGCGGGGTCGGCCACCCGCCACGAGTCGTCCTCGCGGACCGCCTTCGTCTCCTCGAGGAAGTCGAGGGTGCCGCCCTCCGAGAGCTGCTTGATCCGCTCTCCGCGGTGCCCGAGCAGCTCTTCGCGACGGGCCCCGAGCTCACGGTGGAGCAGGGCGACCAGCTCGAGTGCCCGCCGGCTCAGGATCTCGTCGTAGCGATCACCCAGCGGCCCGGTGATCTCGACTCCAGCAGGCAGGTCCATCCGCGCTCCCATATTTCGTATCGTGGAATCTTTCTTCTGTTACTTGGAACGCTAGAGGAATGAGGCCTGGGAGGGCAATGGGTACGTGTGACTCCGGTCACCGCATCCTTACGCCTACGATGGGCGCGATGTCGATGAACAGCTCGCCGATCCCCCGCCGCCTCCTGCTCGTCGTCGACGCTCCGTCGCTGCTCCACCGCAACCATCACGCCCGGGCACACACCCGGATGATCGACCGCGCCGGCCGGCCAGCCTGGGCGCTGCACGGCATGCTGCGCCAGATCCTCGACTCGATCGACGCCTTCGCTCCGGACGCGGTGCTCTTCGGGCTCGACGACCGCACCGCGTCCGTACGCAGGGACGCCTACCCCGACTACAAGGCGGGCCGCCCCGAGAAGGACCCGCTGCTCTCCGAGCAGCTCGACCGGGCCGGCTCGCTCCTCGACGCCCTCGGCCTCGCGACGCTGACTCCCCCGGGCCTCGAGGCCGACGACGTCAACGCCTCCGGCGCCGCATGGGCCCGCCGCAACGGCTGGAACTGCGTCGTCATCACCTCCGACCGCGACGCCTTCGCGCTGATCAGCGACCACACCCAGGTGCTGCGGCTGATCAACGGCGGCATCAACGGTTCACCGCTGCTCAACCCGGCCCGTCTGCATGCGATGTACGGCGTCCCGGCCTCCCGCTATCTCGAGTACGCCGCCCTCCGCGGTGACGCCAGCGACAACCTGCCCGGCGTCAGCGGCATCGGCGAGAAGACCGCCGCCGCGCTCCTCGACCAGGTCGGCCCGATGGACGGAGTCTGGTCCGACATCCGTGACAACGACGGCCAGATGGTGTCAGCGGTCCTCGACGAGTGGGCCGCCGGCACCGGCGTACGCCGGATCAGCGCGCGCGTCGTCCGCGCACTGTCCGCGCCCGGCGCCCGAGAGCGCTACGACTTCAACCTGCGGATGATGACCTGCCACGACGACCTCGACCTCCGCCTCACCCCCGACGTCCCCGGCACCCCCGGCCTTCTTCCGCTCGATCTGGATCGGGTCTCGCGCGTCGTCGGCTTCCTCGGTATCGAGGCCACCACATC
>NZ_JBOHDN010000180.1:0-10408 GCF_050699375.1 Nocardioides sp.
AGGAGCGCGTTGGCGCGGGAGAACGGCCGGGATCCGAAGAACCCGCGGCGGGCCGAGAGTGGCGAGGGGTGGACCGACTTGATCGCGGGCACCTGGTCGAGCTTCGGCTCGAGGTTCTGGGCGTGCCGGCCCCACAGGATCGCGACCAGGGGCCCACCGCGGCGGCCGAGCACGTCGATCGCCCGCCCGGTGACCTCCTCCCAGCCCTTCTTCGAGTGCGAGGCAGGAGCGCCGGGCCGCACCGTCAGCGAGGTGTTGAGGAGCATCACCCCGCGGTCGGCCCAGGTCGAGAGGTCGCCGTGCTCGGGCATCTTCAGATCGAGGTCGGTCGCCAGCTCGGCGTAGATGTTCCGCAGCGACGCGGGCAGCGGACGTACGTCCTTCTCGACCGCGAAGCTGAGCCCGATCGGGTGCCCGATGGTCGGGTAGGGGTCCTGGCCGACGATCAGGACGCGTACGTCTCGCAGCGGCCGTCGGAAGGCGTTGAAGATCCGGTCGCCGTCGGGAAGGTAGGGACGCCTGGCCGCCAGCTCGTCGCGCAGGAAGCGGCCCATCTGCTCGACCTGCGGCTCGACCGGTGCCAGCGCCTCGGCCCAGTCGGCTGCCATCAGGCCCTTGTCCACGAGTCCGGCGAGTGCAGTCATAAATCATGAGGGTATCGGCTGGCACCGACGGATAGGTTGGGTGCGGCAGGCGGGTTGGATCCAAGAAGGAGTAGACATGAAGTTCGGTTTCTTCCTCCCCCAGGGGTGGCGCTTCGACCTCGTCGGGATCGACCCGGCAGATCAGTGGACGACGATGAAGGACCTGGCCGTGCATGCCGACTCCGGTTCGGCCTGGGAGAGCGTCTGGGTCTACGACCACTTCCACACCACCCCGGAGCCGTCGGACCAGGCCACCCACGAGGCGTGGTCCCTGATGGCCGGTCTGGGCGCGGTGACGTCGCGGATCCGGCTCGGGCAGATGTGCTCGTGCATGAGCTACCGCAACCCCGCCTACCTGGCGAAGGTCGCCGCGACCACCGACCACATCAGCGGTGGCCGGGTCGAGATGGGCATCGGCGCCGGGTGGTACGAGCACGAGTGGCGGGCCTATGGCTATGGCTTCCCCGAGGCCCGCGACCGGCTCGGGATGCTGCGCGAGGGCGTCCAGATCTTCCAGCAGGCCTGGACGAAGGGCGTCTCGTCGCTGGACGGGAAGTACTACCAGGTCGACGGCGCCATCTGTCAGCCGCTGCCTCTTCAGCAGGGCCGTTCCGGCATTCCGCTGTGGATCGCCGGCGGCGGCGAGAAGGTGACCCTCAAGATCGCCGCGCAGTATGCCGACTACACCAACTTCGGTGGCGATGCCGAGACGTTCCAGGCGAAGTCGGAGATCCTGCAGGGCCACTGCGACAAGCTCGGCCGTGACTTCTCCGAGATCACCCGCTCCTCCAACTACAACGTGTTCATCGGTGAGACCGAGAAGGACGTCCAGGACAAGCTCGACTGGTTCGCCGACCACCTCGCCAAGTCGCTCGGGGAGCGTGCTGGTGCTGAGAACGCCCGTCGCAGCGGCATCCAGGGTCTGACGGGCACCCCCGAGCAGATCGTGGAGAAGCTGAAGGCTATGGAGCAGCTGGGGATGACGTACGCCATCACCTACTTCGGCGACGCCGCGTACGACCGCTCCTCCATCGAGCTCTTCGAGTCGCAGGTCGTCCCCGAGTTCGCCTGAGTGTTGCCCGCCGCCCCCGGGTAGGACGTTTACAAGAGCGTGGCCGACAGGTAGGAAGACGTACATGAAGATGACGACCCTGCTCGGGGGTGTGGCCGTGGCGGCCGGCGTGATCGCCGCGCGCGACCTGACCCAGCGTAAGCACGCGATCCTGCGGAACTTCCCGGTAGTAGGGCATGCGCGGTATCTGATGGAGAAGATCGGGCCGGAGCTACGGCAGTACATCGTCGCCGACAACGACGAGGAGCGGCCGTTCAGCCGCGACCAGCGACGCTGGGTCTATGCCTCGTCCAAGGAGCAGAACAACTACTTCGGCTTCGGCACCGACAACGACATCGAGCACGCCCAGGGCCACGTCCAGATCAAGCACCGTACGTTCGCCGACGCCCTGCCCGACGACCACGACCCGGCAGCGAAGCTGCCCTCGGCGAAGGTGCTCGGCGGTCCGCGGGGCAGGGCGAAGGCGTTCCGGCCGGACTCGGTCGTCAACATCTCGGCGATGAGCTTCGGCTCGCTGTCCGGGCCCGCGATCAAGGCGCTCAGTCTGGGCGCGCACCGGGCCGGGACGATGCACAACACCGGTGAGGGCGGCATCTCGCCCTACCACCTCGAGGGTGGGGCCGACCTGATCCTGCAGATCGGCACTGCTTACTTCGGCTGCCGCAACCCCGACGGCACCTTCTCGATCGATCGGCTGAAGGAGCGAGTCGCCACGGCGCCGGTCAAGGCGATCGAGATCAAGCTCTCCCAGGGGGCCAAGCCGGGGCTGGGCGGGCTGCTGCCGGCGGCCAAGGTGAGCCCGGAGATCGCCGAGATCCGTGGCATCGAGCTCGGCAAGGACTGCGCGTCGCCGTCTCGTCACTCCGCCTTCTCCGATGTCGACTCGATGCTCGACTTCGTCGAGATGATCGCGGCCGAGACCGGGCTGCCCGTCGGCATCAAGTCGGCGGTCGGCGAGATGGGGTTCTGGCAGGAGCTCGCCGGCAAGATGCGGTCGGGGGAGCGTGGGGTCGACTTCATCACCGTCGACGGCGCCGAGGGTGGCACCGGAGCGGCGCCGCTGATCTTCGCGGACGCGGTCGCGATGCCCTTCCGGATCGGTTTCTCGCGGGTCTTCGGTACCTTCGCCGAGCTCGGCCTGACCGACTCGGTCACCTTCATCGCCTCGGCGAAGGTCGGGCTCCCGGAGAATGCCGCGGTCGCCTTCGCGCTCGGGGCAGACATGGTCAACGTCGGCCGCGAGGCGATGATGTCGGTCGGCTGCATCCAGGCTCAGAAGTGCCACGAGGACACCTGTCCGACCGGTGTCGCGACCCAGAACAAGTGGCTCACCGGCGGCCTCGACCCCGAGGACAAGGGCGATCGCTGCGCCAGCTATCTGAAGACGCTGCGCAAGGAGCTGATGAAGGTCTCCGCCGCCGTCGGCGTCGCCCACCCGGGCCTGATCACCCCGCACGACATCGAGATCATGAACGGCGACTACGAGTCCCGCACCCTCGCCGGCGTCTACGGCTACAAGGACCACTGGGGCAGTCTCGGCAGCGAGGTCACCGCCGAGCTTCTCGACGTCGTCCACCCGCAGCGTACGTTCAACGAGAGGCCGTCAACCCCCTGACCGCCGAGGCGTCAGGTCTGCAGGCCGAGAAGTCACTTTTGCAGGCCGAGTGGGCATCTTTGTGCCAACTCGGCCTGCAGAAGTGACGCCTCGGCCTGCATTCCTGACGCCTCGGCCTGCAGGGGTGACTTCTCGGCGGCTCTGGGTTAGGCCTCGCCGGCGTAGCGGGCGCCGATGGACTCGCGGATCATGTCCATCTGGCGCATCAGGCTGAGCGTCTGGGCGTGCGTGACCAGCGGTGACTCCAGGAGCCCCTCGCGCAGGCATCGCTGCACCTCGACGATCTCGTTGCCGTACGCAGCGCCGATGGTCGGCTCGTCGCCGACGATCTCGACGGGCTCGTCGCCGTTGGCGGGCTTGAAGACCGCAGCAGAGGGATGGTGGAAGTCGCTGAGCTCGACGCGGCCCTGGTCGGTGGCGATGGCGGCTGCGCGGGAGGAGTAGGACGTGACCGAGGAGACCATCGTGGAGAGCCGGTTCTCGGCGTACTTCCCGGTCATCACCAGGTCGAGGTCGAAGGTGCCGCCGTCCTCGCCCTCGCCGAGGTTGGCCTGTGCGGTCAGCGAGCGGGCCTCGCCGAAGATCAGGTGGGCGAAGGTGAGCGGATAGATGCCCATGTCGAGCAGTGCGCTGGCGCCGAGGGCGGGATCGAGGAGGCGCCCGTGCTTCTCGGGGTCGGCGACGAACCCGAGCTCGGCGTGCACGTGCCGGGGGGCCCCGAAGCGGCCCGACCGCACGTCGGCGACGACGCGGCGGATGACCGGGTTGGTCGCCATCCACATGGCCTCCATCAGGAACAGCTTCTTGGAGGCGGCCAGGTCGACCATCGTCTGCGAGTCGGCGGTGTTGAGCGTCAACGCCTTCTCGCACAGCACGTGCTTGCCGGCGTTGAGCACGAGGGTGGCGTGCTCGAGGTGGTGGGAGTGCGGGGAGGCGATGTAGACGACGTCGACGTCCTCGTCGGCGGCCAGCTCCTCATAGGAGCCGTACGCGCGCACCGGCCCGTTGGCCTCGTACTCCTTCGCGAACGCCGTCGCGGACACAGGTGTCCGCGATCCGACGGCCACGAGGCGGGCGTCGGGGACGAGCATCAGGTCGGTGGCTAGGGAGTGGGCGATCCGGCCGGTGCCGAGAATTCCCCACCTGATCGGGTCAGAGTTGGTGGTCACGGCTCGACTCTAGCCACCGCTGGGCAGGCGTCGGAGCCGGGCGGATCGGGTTCAGCGTGCGTTGGGCGGGAGGACGTTCTTGGTGTGGTTGCCGGGGACCCCGGCGAGCTCCTCGAGGAACGTGTCGGCCCAGTGGCGTACGTCCCTGGCGGCGACCTGCTTGCGCATCGCCTTCATCCGGCGGGTGAGCTCCTTCGGCTCGGCCGAGTAGGCCTCCAGCAGCGCGGCCTTCATCCCGTTGATGTCGTAGGGGTTCACGAGCCAGGCCTGGCGCAGCTCCTCGGCCGCGCCGGCGAACTCGGAGAGGACGAGCGCGCCGTCGTCCTCGTAGCGGCAGGCGACGTACTCCTTCGCGACCAGGTTCATGCCGTCGCGGTAGGGGGTGACGACCATGATGTCGGCGGCGCGGTAGAGGGCGGCCATCTCGTTGCGGGGGAGCGAGGTGTGCAGGTAGGAGATCGCCGGGCGGCCGATGCGGCCCAGGTCGCCGTTGAGCCGGCCGACGAGCCGGTCGATGTCGTCGCGAAGCTTCCGGTACTGCTCGACGCGCTCACGAGAGGGCACCGCGACCTGGACGAAGATGGCGTCCTCGACGTCGAGCTCGGTGTCGCGGATCATCTCGCCGTAGGCACGCAGCCGGGCGTAGATGCCCTTGGTGTAGTCGAGCCGGTCGACGCCGAGCAGGATCTTCTTCGGGTCGCCGAGCTGCTGGCGGATCTCCTTGGCGCGCTGGTTGACGCTCTCGTCGTGGGCCATCTCGTCGAAGCCGATGAAGTCGATCGAGATCGGGAAGGCGGCCGCGCGGACGGTGCGCCCGTCGGGCAGATAGACCAGGTCGCGATGGGTCTTGTGCCCGACCCGCTGCCGAACCAGACGGACGAAGTTCTGGGCCGCCTGCGGGAGCTGGAAGCCGACCAGGTCGGCACCGAGGAGGCCCTCGAGGAGCTGACGGCGCCAGGGGACCTGCTGGAAGAGCTCGGCCGGCGGGAACGGGATGTGCAGGTAGAAGCCGATGCGCAGGTCGGGGCGGAGCTCGCGCAGCATCTGCGGGACCAGCTGGAGCTGATAGTCCTGCACCCAGACGGTCGCGCCCTTGGCGGCGACCTCGGCGCACTTCTCGGCGAACCTCTGGTTGACGCGCTGATAGCCGTCCCACCACTCGCGGTGGAACTCCGGCTTGGCGACGACGTCGTGGTAGAGCGGCCACAGGGTGCCGTTGGAGAAGCCCTCGTAGTGCTCCTCGATGTCCTCGGCCGTCATCGTCATCGGCAGCAGATGGAGCCCGTCGTCCTCGAACGGCTCGAGGTCCTCGTCGGTGCCGCCTGGCCACCCGATCCAGACGCCTTCGTTGGCTCGGAGCACCGGCTCGAGGGCGCTGACGAGGCCTCCTGGCGAACGGCGCCACGCCTTCGTGCCGTCCGGCATCTCCACTCGGTCGACGGGGAGCCGGTTGGCCACGATTACCAGGTCAGCCTGCACATCTCCGACTCTAATCGACGCGAGTGGCCAGGACTCTGTCATCGTGTCGAAAATACCTGTCAGGTAACACGCCGGGTGGGTGAACCACAGCGGTGTAGTTCGGCGGGTTAGTCTGTGGCCAGATGCAGACGACACGGGGGACGAGGAATGAGTGCCGTAAACGTGCAGGTCACAGGCCCAGGCGAGGACCCCGCGAGCCTCAGCGAGCGTGACAAGCAGATCTTGGACTTCGAGCGCCAGTGGTGGAAGTACGCCGGCGCCAAGGAAGCGGCCGTGCGCGAGGCGTTCAACATGTCCGCGACCCGCTACTACCAGGTGCTCAACGCCCTGATCGACAAGCCGGAGGCCCTCGAGGCCGATCCCTTGTTGGTACGCCGCCTGCGACGGCTCCGCGCGGCCCGGCAGCGTCAGCGCTCGGCGAGACGGCTCGGCTTCGAGGTCTGAATGACCGGCTGCGTACGAACGCCTTTGCGTGACGAGCGTGGGGTCGCGCTGCCCACGCCGGTCATCCTGCTCAGCGTGGTCGCCGTCGTCGCGGCCGTGATCGTCTTCTGGGTCACCGGTGGCGACCGGGACGGCACCGACGAGAAGATCACCCCGGCCGGCGGCACCGCGTCCGCCTCGGCCTCCGCGCCGCAGAAGGCCGAGAAGCCGGCGAAGAAGAAGCCGGCGAAGGCCGCGCCCACGCCGGTCGAGCGCGGCAAGGTCAACGTGGAGGTCTACAACCAGACCAACATCGCCGGTCTGGCCGGTGAGGTCGCGTCGAAGGCCACAACGGTCGGCTGGAACGTCGTCGGCGAGGACAACTGGGTCGGCTCGGTCCCTGAGAACACCGTCTACTTCCCGCCCGTGATGAAGCGCGAAGGCGAGCAGCTGGCGGCGGATCTCGGCATCAAACGAACTCATGTGGCCGTTGAGGGGTCGATGAAGGGTGACCGGCTGACGGTCGTCCTGACCGGCGCTCTCTGAGTGCTGACGTCTCTTTTCAGCCCTTTCTGGCGGCATGTGATCTGCCCCACGCTCACGCACTCACCGGTCGGCCGTGAGGTGGTTGCCGTGTCACAGTTGAGGCATGGCCGAACTCCAGTTTGATGACGCGACCCACGTTGGTGAGCAGAAGTACGCCGCGGTCGCCGCCGCTGCCGCCGACGCCCTCGTGGGCCTCGACTTCGACGGCACGCTCTCGCCGATCGTCGTGGACCCGTCGACTGCGGCCATCCACCCGGACGCCGCCGAGGTTCTGGTCGCTCTCGGGACTCAGGTGAAGGCGCTGGCCATCGTGACCGGCCGTCCCGCGGGTCAGGTCGTCGAGCTCGGCGGACTGGCCGCGATCGCCGACGCCCTTGCGGAGATGGGCAAGGAGCTGTACGTCTTCGGGCAGTACGGCAACGAACGCTGGAGCGGCTCGGACCGGGTCGTCGTCGGCCCACCGCCGCCCGAAGGACTGGCCGCCTTCGAAGCCGCGCTGCCCGCGGTGCTCGCCGCCCACGGGGCGCAGGAGGCCTACATCGAGGAGAAGGGTCTCGCTGTCGGCGTCCACACTCGCCGGTTCCCCGAACCTGACGCCCTCGCCGCGCGCCTGCTCCCGCCGCTGACCGAGCTGGCAGCCGAGCACGGGCTGATGATCGAGCCCGGCAAGCAGGTCATCGAGGTGCGTGCCCACGGCATGCACAAGGGTCACGCGATCGACGCGCTGGTCGCGGAGGTCTCGCCGGGCGCGATCCTGTTCGGCGGTGACGACCTGGGTGATGTCGAGGCGTTCGAGGCTGTCCGGGCCTGGGGGAAGGCCGCCGGGTCGCCGACGCTGCTCGTCTACTCCCATGCCGGCCCGGACCGCGGCCCGCTCGCGGAACTCGCCGATGTCGCGGTCCCGGGGCCCGAGGGTGTGCTGGAGCTGTTGCGGGGTCTGGCCGCAGCCGCGAAGGGGTAACACGTCGTTCGTAGGACTATCAGGTCGTTCAGAGCGACCGGATAGTCGGTGTAACAGCGTGTTACACGTCGCGCCGTCCGCTGACAGCGAACACGCTAACCGGAGGGAACATCCGGTTGCCCTCGGAAGTTGAGCGGGTATCACTCAACTTTCGTAGGAGGTCCGTCATGGACAAGCTTCCTGTGCTGTTCGTCTCCGACGCCGTGGTCCTGCCGGGGATGGTCGTGCCCATCGAGCTCGATGAGGCCTCGCAGGCCGCTGTCGATGCTGCCCGGGCCGGCTCGGACAGCCGGCTGTTGGTCGCGCCACGGCTGGGCGATCGCTATGCGACGTACGGAGCCGTGGCGACCATCGAGCGGGTCGGTCGCTTCCGCGGCGGTGAGCCGGCGGCAGTGCTGCGCGCAGACACGCGAGCACGGATCGGCGCCGGGGTGACCGGGCCCGGTGCGGCGCTGTGGGTCGAGGTCGAGCCGGTCGAGGAGACCACCGGTGAGCAGGCGAAGGAGCTGGCCGAGGAGTACAAGCGGCTCGTCGTCGCCGTGCTCCAGCGCCGCGAGGCCTGGCCGGTCATCGACCAGGTCAACCGGCTGAGCGAGCCGTCCGAGATCGCCGACACCGCCGGCTACGCGCCCTACCTCGACGACGAGGCCAAGCGCGAGCTGCTGGAGACGCCGGACGTCGCCGAGCGCCTCGAGAAGGTCATCGCGTGGGCGAAGGAGTACATCGCGGAGTCCGAGGTCAGCGACAAGATCGCCGAGGACGTACGCGAGGGTATGGAGAAGACGCAGCGGGAGTTCCTGATGCGCCAACAGCTGGCCGCGATCCGCAAGGAGCTCGGCGAGGGCGAGCCCGAGGGCTCGGACGACTACCGGGCGCGGGTCGAGGAGGCCGACCTTCCCGAGGCCGTACGCGAGGCCGCGCTGCGCGAGGTCGACAAGCTCGAGCGGGGCTCTGAGCAGAACCCCGAGACCGCCTGGATCCGCACCTGGCTGGACACGGTGCTCGAGCTGCCGTGGGGTGTCGTCACGTCGGACTCGACCGACATCGAGGCCGCTCGCGAGGTGCTCGACGCCGACCACCACGGCCTCGAGGAGGTCAAGGACCGGATCGTCGAGTATCTGGCGGTGAGGACCCGGCGCGCCGAGCGCGGGCTCCAGGTCATCGGCGGGCGCGGCTCGGGTGCGGTGGTGCTGCTCGCCGGTCCGCCAGGGGTCGGCAAGACCTCGCTGGGGGAGTCGGTCGCGCGCTCGCTCGGACGAGAGTTCGTTCGCGTCGCGCTCGGCGGTGTCCGGGACGAGGCCGAGATCCGTGGCCACCGGCGCACCTACGTCGGCGCGCTGCCCGGCCGGATCGCGCGGGCCATCAAGGAGGCCGGCTCGATGAACCCGGTCGTGCTCCTCGACGAGGTCGACAAGGTGGGTTCCGGCCCAGGATTCAACGCAGTCGCGGGCGACCCGGCGGCGGCCCTGCTGGAGGTGCTCGACCCGGCGCAGAACCACACCTTCCGCGACCACTACCTCGAGCTCGACCTGGATCTCTCCGACGTGCTCTTCATCGCCACCGCCAACGTCGTGGAGCAGATCCCGAGCGCGCTGCTGGACCGGATGGAGCTGGTCACCATCGACGGCTACACCGAGGACGACAAGGTCGCCATCGCTCGTGACTTCCTGCTGCCCCGGCAGCTGGAGCGCGCCGCGGTCACCGCGGACGAGGCGACGATCGCCGACGAGGCGCTGCGCGAGCTGGCCGCCAACTACACCCGCGAGGCCGGCGTACGCCAGCTCGAGCGGCTCATCGCCAAGGCTCTGCGCAAGGCCGCGACGCGGCTGGCCACCGGATCGGAGCACGTCGAGATCGACCTGGACAACCTCAAGGACCTCGTCGGACGCCCGCGGTTCACGCCGGAGTCGGCGGAGCGTACGTCCGTGCCCGGGGTCGCCACCGGATTGGCCGTCACCGGGCTCGGCGGGGACGTGCTCTTCATCGAGGCGTCCGCGTCTGACGGGCAGACCGGGCTGAACATCACCGGCCAGCTCGGCGAGGTGATGAAGGAGTCCGCGCAGATCGCCCTCTCCTTCGTCCGCTCGCACGCAGCCGAGCTCGGGGTGGATCCTGCAGTGCTGGACCGCTCGCTCCACGTCCACGTCCCTGCCGGGGCGGTCCCCAAGGACGGTCCGAGCGCCGGGATCACGATGGTCACCGCGCTCACCTCGCTCGCCACCGGGCGCCCGGTACGCAGCGAGGTCGGCATGACCGGCGAGGTCTCCCTCTCCGGTCGGGTGCTGCCCATCGGCGGTCTCAAGCAGAAGCTCTTGGCGGCTCAGCGCGCCGGCCTCACCGAGATCTTCGTGCCGCAGCGCAACGAGCCCGACCTCGACGAGGTCCCCGACGAGGTGAAGCAGGCGCTGAAGATCAACCTGGTCAGCGACGTACGAGATGTCGTACGCGGTGCCCTCGCTCCGGCCGAGGCGAGTGCCGAGCCGATCGCCGAGGTCGGCC
>NZ_JBOHDN010000181.1:0-29608 GCF_050699375.1 Nocardioides sp.
AAATCTTTCTCGATCGCGTGCCGGGTCCAGGACCGCGAAGCGGCCGGCGAAGCCGGCGGGCCGAAGGCCCGTCCTTGACGCGGTACGCGATCGAGAAACAATCAAGAACGGGTCGGCGGCGAACCCCCGAAACGAAGCACAGTCGCTAAGCGAGGTTTCCTCATATGTGGCCTCAACAAGCTCGACCACCAAAGACCGTCTCGACAATCTCGACCGCCGGGCAGAAACCCATGCCCCGGCGAGGAACCCAGAACGCCCGCCACCCCGGCCCGAGCAACCACACCCGAACCGAGGCGACAGTAGCCAGATCAGGCGTCGTGGAAGTCGCTGACGTTGACGTCCACGGCCTCGACGTCGATGTCGAAGTAGTCCTCGACGACCTCGATGACGTTCGTGCGGATGGTGGCAGCGGTGGCCTTGACCGGGTTCCCGAACGCGATCACGTAGGACACGGTGATGTTCGCGATCTCGCCGACGATGTCGACGGAGGTGCCCTCGTCGTCGATGGCGTGGACGCCGTCGACCTTGGCGACGACGTGGTGGACCAGGCGCTCGACCAGACCCTCGCTCACGGTCGACTTCCCGCGCGACTCGCGGGCGACACGCAGTACCCCGGTCAGGGTGTCGTTGGCGACCGGCTCCTGCTCCACGATCGGCTCCGGCGCGAAACCGGGCGCCGGCTCCTCGGCCGCCACCGGCTCGGTCGTGACCTCGTCAACTGCTACCTCATCGGTCGCCGCCTCGTCAGTCACCGCCTCGTCAGTCGCCGCCTCGTCAGTCGCCGCCTCAGCCTCGGCATCCGCGACGAGCTCGTCGGACGTCTCGACGTCCTCGACCTGCGAGTCGGTGAGGACGGGGGTCTTCTCGGCGACCGGCGCCTCGTCGACCAGGACGTCCTCAGCGATGGTGTCCTCGGCCGAAGCCTCGTCCCCCAGATCGGCGGTGTCCTCGGTGGCGACGGCCTCAGCGGACTCGACGGACGCGACGGGCTCCTCGACCGGAGCCGCTTCGACGACCTCGGTGTCCTCGGCGACCTCGGCCTCAGCAGGCACGTACGCCGCCTCGACCGGCGCCTCGGTGTCCTCAGCAACCTCGTCCCCAGCGACCTCGAGCGCGTCGTCGACCGGCGCCTCGGTCGACGCGGCGACGTCGGCCTCGGGGGTCTCGACAGCGCTCTCGACCACGGTCTCGTCGGCTGTCTCGACGTCCTCGGCGTCGGTGATCACGCTGTCCTCGGCTGCGGGCTCGTCGACGACGGCCTCGGTAGCGAAGGGCGACTCGTCACCGGACTCGACCTCGGCGTCCGGCTCGGCAACCTCGTCGACAACCTCCTCACCCTCGACCGGCGACTCGGTGACGGCCTCGCCCTCGACGGTGTCGGTGGCCCCACCGAACTCGGAGACGTTGGTCTCCTCGGGCAGCGTGCCCTCGACGTCGCTCTCGACCACGTCAGAGTCCGTCGCGTCCACGTCGGAGATCACGGGCTCGACCGCGGCGACGGTGTCCTCCACGTCGACGGACGCGTCCTCGCCGACATCGCCCGAGACGACATCGCCGTCGACGGCAGCCTCGACAGACTCGGTTCCCTCGGGAGCCGCGTCGTACGCACCCTCGGTCTCGTCGAGGCCCTCAGGAGCAGCGGCGACGGCCTCGGTCTCCCCAGCGCTGAAGATGGTCTCACCCTCGGCGACAGCGGCCGCGTCGACCCCGACAGCGTCGGTCTCGGCGTCAACGGCGGGGATGACCTCGCCCTCCGGCGTACCGAAGGCGTCCTCGGTCTCGACCTGGTCGGTCTCGACCTGGTCGACGGAAGCCTCGACCGGCGCGGTCTCGGCGACCTCGCCCACGACCTCGCTCCCGACGACGGTCTCGTTCTCGGCGAGCTCTGCCACGTCGGCCGCAGGGGTCGCCTCCGAATCGGTGATGACGTGCGCGGGGTCGGACAGCGGGTCGACGGCCGGGACCTCGGTCGCGGCCTCGGTCGCCACGTCGGCGGTCACATCGGCGGTCACGTCGGCGACCTCCTCGGTGGACTCCTGGGCGACGGTCTCGGCGCCGTACACATCGGTCTCGGTGGCGACCTCGGAGGTCGCCTCGGTGGTGGCGACGCCGTCGCCGAAGACGGGGGCGGAGGTGTCGGTCGACTCCTCCTCGGTGGGCGTGGTCGGGTCGTTCTTGTGGCGGTTGAAGATGCCGCTGATGAAGTCGGACATGTCGACGCTGTTCCTTCACATGAGGGGAAAGGTTTCGTGGTGCGCTCACGGACGGGCGTGATGCTAGGGCCGCGCAGCAGTGAGTCGAGTCACGTGTCTTGCGTTCCCTGGTCTTGTACCCCAACGGTGACCTGGGTGAAGCACGTTTGTGTGAAACCTTCGGGGGACATTCGCCCACCGTTCAGCCAAGCTCGAAGACCGCCCGCAGCTGTCGATGTAGAACGACAAAGGAGCACGTACGTCACGACGAGACGACCGGGAGAAGCCGATGAACCCACTGCTGCTCCCGTTGGTCGCCGCCCAGGCTGCGTACGTCGGCCGGACCATCGGCAAGGAGCCCCGCCCGGAGGGTCCGACCAACGGTTTCCTCCCGGGCGCCACGGCCGAGAACGGATCCAGCGCGCTGCGGCTGCTGGTACTCGGCGACTCCTCCGCGTCAGGGCGCGGCGCACCCACGCACGACCTTGCTTTCGCCGGTTCGATGGCACGGGCGATCGGGCAGCGGACCGAGCGTCCGGTGGAGTGGCGGGCGATGGGAAAGTACGGCGCGACGAGCGAGAAGATCCGGCACGGCATCCTCGCCAAGGTCCGCGGCGAGTGGGACCTCGCCGTGCTGCTGGTCGGGGTCAACGACGTCCTCGCGCGGCGCTCGGCCGCGGCGTGGGCGGCCGATCTCACCGCGATCGTCGAGACCCTCCAGGAGCATGCCGCGCACACCCTGGTGCCGGGGATCCCGCAGTTCGACGCCTTCCCATCGCTCCCCCGCACGCTGCGGCGCTATCTGGCCGAACGGGGCGCCGTGCTCGACGTGGCCGCGAGGCTGGTCTGCGCCGGGCGCACCTCGGTGCAGTGGATCAGCTCGGCGGACCTCGGTCCCGCGGAGCCGTCCTTCTTCGCCGAGGACGGGTTCCACGCCTCACCGGCCGGCTACGAGCGCTGGGCGCGCGCGATCTGCGACCGCGTCGACCTGTGACCTCAGGGCACCGACGCCCGCGAGGGATCGGCCGCCGGACGAAAGTCCCTTGCGGCCCCACACCTTCGGGCGTACCCTCGCGATATATCGGGACAGTACGCCGACAGTCGATGGAATATCACAAGGGGAGACACCATGAGCAACGTCGACAACCTGCGGGTGAGCGAGGCCGAACGGGAGGAGGCCTCGGCGAAGCTCGCCGAGCACTACTCGACGGGCCGGCTCTCCGGCGACGACTACTACGAGCGCCTGGACGCGGCCTGGTCGGCGCGGGTGCGCGCCGACCTGGACATCCTCTTCAGCGACCTGCCGAAGAGCGCGCCTCAGCCACCCCAGCCCGTTCGCCGACCGCGTGGTGGCCGGCCGCGCGCCTTCCCGTTGATCGCGTGCTTCCTGCTCGTGGCGATCGGGCTGATGGTGATGGGCGTGCCCTGGTGGATCTTCGCCGCCATCGGCGGCGGGGCGCTCATCTTCCTCAAGTCCCACCGCCACCACGGGCACGCGCATCACGGGCACCGCCACACCCATCATCACGTGCACTGATCTCGGGTGCCGCGGCCGACCTTCACTCGGAGGCGGGAGCGAGGATCCAGACCGCCGAGTCGGTGGGCAGATCACCGACGACCGGCTCGCCGCTGTACATCACGATCTCTCCCTCAGGCAGCGGCGTCGGTTCCATCCCACAGTTGAGGACGACGATCAGGTCGCTGCTCGCCCCGAGACCCGCGGCATCCTCGCCGACGCCGCGGCGCCGGAAGGAGACCACACCCTCGGGCGTGTCCAGGATGTCGACATCCTCCTCGGCGCCGAGCGCGTACGCACGCCGCGCCGCCAGCGCCGCCCGGTAGAACTCCAGCGTGGAGTCCTTCACCCCGGTCTGCGCCGCCACGGTCATGTCCACCCACTCGGCAGGCTGCGGCAGCCATGGCTGCATCGGCAGGTCCTCGTCAGGGAAGTCGCTGAACCCGAAGGGCGGCTCGAACCCGCTCCACGGCAGCGGCACCCGGCACCCGTCACGCCCACCCTCTCCGGTCTCCGACCAGGGATCCTCCTGGTACTCCGGTGGCAGATAGACCTGTGGCAGGCCGAGCTCCTCACCCTGGTAGAGGTACGCGGAGCCTGGCAGCGCCAGCATCGTCAGCGTCGCGGCCCGCGCCCGGTGCAGCGCCTGCAGTCCGTCCCCGTAACGCGAGCGGTGACGTACGACATCATGGTTGGACAGCACCCAGGTCGGGGCCGCGCGCGAGGGACCGAGCGACTCCAGGGTCGACCTGATGACCTCGGTGAACGCCTCGGCCGACCACGGCGCCTGCAGCCAGGAGAAGTTGAACGCCTGGTTGAACTCATCGGTGCGTACGTAGCGCCGCAGCTCGGCCGGACCGGGAGTCCAGGCTTCGGCGACCATCATCCGGTCGCCGCCGAAGGAGTCGATCAGCTTGCGCCAGGCACGGTAGATCTCGTGGACGCCCGGGTTGTCCCACATCGGCGCGTCGGTGATGCCCCGCTGATACATCACCGCGGCGTCCGAGGTCAGCGCGAGCCCCTCGGGGACGACCTGGTCGCGCAGCTCCTTGAAGAGCCCGTGCGCGATGTCGACCCGGAACCCGTCGACACCCTGCTCGAGCCAGAAGGTGAGGATCTTCGTGAACTCCTCGACCACCTCTGGGTTGTGCCAGTTGAGGTCGGGCTGGTCGTCGTCGAAGAGGTGGAGATACCACTGCCCGTTGCCGATCCGCGTCCACGCGGGACCACCGAAGACCGAGCGCCAGTTGGTCGGCGGCTCCTGCCCCGCCTCGCCACGGCCGTCGCGGAAGATGTAGCGATCCCGGGCCGGCGACCCAGGAGCCGAAGCGAGCGCCTCGACGAACCACGGATGCGCCGAGGAGGTGTGGTTCGGCACCAGGTCGACGATCACCTTCAGCGCGAGCTCGTGGGCCCGATCGATGAGCCGGTCGGCGTCGGCCAGGGTGCCGAAGATCGGGTCGACGTCGCAGTAGTCGGAGACGTCATAGCCGTGGTCGTTCTGCGGCGAGGTGTAGAACGGGCAGATCCAGATCGCGTCGACGCCCAGCTCGGCGAGGTAGTCGAGGTGATCGGTGATCCCAGGCAGATCGCCGATCCCGTCACCGTTCGAGTCCGCGAACGAACGCGGGTAGATCTGATATGCCACTGCTTCGCGCCACCATGGCTGGTCCACGTCTGCCCCACTCTCGTCGATTCGCCGACACCGAAAACGTCCTCGTCACAACTTCCGGGATGCGACCAGTACCCCGATCTTGTCGATCCGGTGCTCGGGGTTGTCAAAACGGTCCGCCCAGAAGTTCCCCTCATCATGGTCCTCGATGGTGCGACAGGTGGACAACGTGACGTACGCCTCCGTCGCCTTCTCCCCCGGCCTGCCCGGCACCTCAGCACGCTGCTCGCGCAGTGACTGCTCGTCACGGAACGAGGTCCTTCTGGTGATGGTGATCTCGTAGACGTACGCCGTCCCGCCGGCCTCCACGGTCACCCGGTCGCCCTTCCTCAGCCGCGGCAGCTCCAGGAACGCCTTCGTCGAGGAGAGCCGATGCGCGGTCACCTGGTAGTTGCCGATCCCACCCGGTCCCGTGCCTCCCTGCGGACCGTTCGGGCTCGCTGCCACACCACCGTCCTGGATCCGCGTGCCCTCGGCGTCGTCCGTCTTTCCCGGGTAGGCCACCACCTGCAGCCCGTCGATCCCCAGCCTCGGGATCGACAGCCGGGCATCCCGCGCCCGCCCATCGCTCGCCCGCGGCCCGGATCTTGGGGAAGCCTGCGACGCCTCGGGAGCCGAAGAAGGCGTACGCGTAGGTGCGGCCGTCTCCTCGGCCGTCGACGTGCCGGTCGACGTGCCGGACGTCGGCCCGGACGTCGCGCCGCTCGTAGGTGCCCGGTCGCGTCCTTCGGCGCTGCAGCCAGCCAACAGCAGGATCCCCGCCGCAGCTGCTGCCGCTCGCCTCATTCAACGAGGCTTGCGCGCGACTGCCTGTTTTTCAACCGAGCCGGGTTCGATGGTCTTCACTTGGGTTTGTGTGCGATATCCCGCGGTCCAGCGGTCCGTCCGGACGCGGTGACCAACGAAGTTCCGCGGCGGAAACGCCGAGAAATCAGGGATGCCCAAAGTGGCGCTATGGCATGTAGGCTTACTTTCGTTGAAGGAGGCGCTCCGACGCGCTTCGCGGTTGCTCTCGGTGACCGTTCGTGCAGCACTTGGTCTTCCGCAGAAGCAGAAATCAGGACTCGTGGATTCAACGCCCAAAGGGCGGCACGGAGTCGCCCTGTTTACACAAGGATTAGATTCATGACTCAGGGAACCGTGAAGTGGTTCAACGGCGACAAGGGCTTCGGCTTCATCGCCCAGGACAACGGGGGCGACGACGTCTTCGTGCACTTCTCCGCGATCCAGACCCAGGGCTACAAGACCCTGGACGAGAACCAGCGCGTCGAGTTCGACGTCACCCAGGGCCCCAAGGGCCCGCAGGCCGAGAACGTCCGCCCGGTCTGACTTTCGACCTAGCTGACAACTCAGCAAGACAGCCCCGCTCCTGCTTCGGCAGGGCGGGGCTGTCCCCTTTCTCGGCGCTACACGAAGCCGACCCAGGTCTCGACCCACCCGTCGCCCCGCTGCCTCAGAGCTTCGTGACGTCGACCCAGCCCTGAGCCTCGCTGATCGCCTCCAGGTCTCCCAGGGACAACGCGATGGTGGTGTTGGCGCCACCCGCTGCCGGATAGACCATGTCGAAGCGCTTGAGCGAGGCGTCCAGCCAGATCTGCGCCGATGAAGGATTGCCGAAGGGGCAGACTCCGCCGATGGAGTGACCGGTCATCGGCTCGACGTCCTCGGCGGCGAGCATCCGCGCCTTGGTGCCGAACTGGGCCTTGAACTTGGCGTTGGCGACCTTGGCGTCGCCGGACGCGACGATGAGGATGGCGGCGGTCCGGTCCTCGGTGTAGAGACTGATGGTCTTCGCGATCTCCGCCGGCGTCACCCCGAGAGCCGCTGCGGCGAGCTCGACGGTCGCCTTCGACTCCACCGACTCGATGATGTCCCCGCCGCGTCCGAATCGGTCCAGATGGGCGCGGGCGAGCTCGATCGACATGGCGATCAGCCTATGCCTTGACCCCGCCACCGAAGGAGTCGTCGACCGCGCGGTCGGTGAAGATGCGGTACTCCATCGGGGACGGCGTCCCGAACGGTTCCCCGGGCACCGCGCCGCAGGCGACCACCAGGTTGCCGGGACGGCGGCCCTTCATCGTCGCCGGCTCGACACCGATGGCCAGGGAGCCGAGCTCGCGGGCCACCGCGACGAAGTCCCGCACCCGGGCGAACGGGGCTCGGTCGACGAGGTTCGCGACGAAGACCCCGGAAGGGGCCAGCACGCGGCGTACGTCCTCGACGAACGCCGCCGAGGTGAGCTCGCCCGGGGTGCGGGCGCCGTCGAAGGCATCGAGGATGACCACGTCGGCGTACCCGTCACGTACGCCGCGGATGCCGCTCATCCCGTCGAAGGGACGCACCTTGATACCGCTGCGCGGCGGGAGCGGCGCCTCGGCACGCACTTTCTCGACGAGCTCGGCCGACGGCTCGAGCACGATCTGGGACGAGCGCGGGCGAGTCGCGTGGACGTAGCGCGCCAACGTCATCGCGGCGCCGCCGACGTGCAGAACCCGCGACGGCCCCGGCGGAATCCTGTCGATGATGTCGCCGATCCGCCGCGTGTAGTCGAAGACAAGACGGGTCGGGTCAGTAAGATCGACGGCGGATTGCTGCATGCCGTCTAGGTCGAGGACGTAAAGATCTCTCCGCATAGCGGAAAAAGGATACCCGGGTGCGTGTTCCAGGGTCTTGTTCCTCTATTGTGACCCAGGCTACAACGGCACCATCAGCCATTCATGGGTACATCTCGGATACCTCCTAGGGCATCCGCATGTTTCCGACCTACCTCGCCTGATCCCCCCACGTCGGCGAGGAACGAGAGGAAGTAAAGCAGCGTGACCAGCATCGAGGAAGTGACGATCGGGGCTTTCAGCCAGCCCCTGGTCGGGATGTCGTTCATCATCTCTGTCCTGGGTTCATGGGTCGGTCTGACCTGTGCGAACCGCGCCCGTCGGCGCAAGGGCAGCACCTCCTGGCTCTGGCTCTTCGGAGCGGCCGCCTCGATCGGTGGCGGTGCGATCTGGTCCATGCACTTCATCGGCATGCTCGCCTTCGACAGCCATGTCGCGTACGCCCTGGATATCGGCACCACCCTCATCTCGCTCGGTGTGGCGATCGTCGCCGCGATGGTCGGCATGCTCATCGCGACGGCACTGCGGGGGAACGCCGGCTACATCGTCGGCGGCCTGGTCACCGGTGCCGGGGTGTGCGCGATGCACTACACCGGCATGTACGCCATGGACATGAGCGCCGAGATGGTCTGGAAGCCGATGGTCGTCGTCGCCTCGGTCATCATCGCGCTGGTCGCCTCGGCTCTCGCGCTCTTCTTCGCCTTCAACGTCACGACCCGGCTGATGCGCACCGGTGCCGCGATCATCATGGGTATCGGTGTATGCGTCATGCACTACACCGGCATGATGGCGCTCGAGATCCACAGCTCCGATGACGACAAGCTCGGCCACGTCAACGGCGCCGACCCGGTCTACCTGGCCATGCCGATCTTCGCGATCTCGGCCGGAATGCTGATCGTGATCGCCTTCGGCACGATGTTCGCGGGCATCGACGACGACCTCAACGCGCCGGAGGTGGCCCCCACGCGGAGCGTGCCGGATGACGCTGCCCCCCGGCATGGTTTCGGGGCACAGGGCGCCTTCGGCGGCGGCGCCGGTGACTTCGGCGGCGCAAGCGCCTTCCGCACGTCGCGACCTCAGCCCGCGGCCGACATGCCCGCCTCGCGGATGGCATCCGGACCGCAGCCGATGCAGGCGCTCCCCCAGCGTCAGCCTCCCGCCGCCGGCGGCGTCCCGCAGCATGATCCCTTCGCCCCGGCGGGGACGAGCGCACCACCCGCTCGACCTGGCCAGCTCCGGCCTCAGCAGAGCGGTCGTTGGTCACCGCGTCCCTACACGCAGCAGGCATCGAACAGCAACAGCTTCCCGGCCCGGCGCACCGACCGGTTCCAGGCGCAGAACGGCACGGGCATCCCGGAGGCCGACGAGCAGAGCCAGGACTTCTTCGGAGGACGGTCGAGCGAGGAGCAGCCTGCACAGGAGCCACGTCAGCCCGGTGAACGGAAGCAGGGCTGGCTGCCG
The DNA here is from genome assembly GCF_050699375.1 of Nocardioides sp. Taxonomy (GTDB): domain Bacteria; phylum Actinomycetota; class Actinomycetes; order Propionibacteriales; family Nocardioidaceae; genus Nocardioides. Next base: position 9,454 of record NZ_JBOHDN010000181.1, read on the forward strand.
CCGCGCACCCAGCGCTAGCTGACGCCAGCGCTGGCTGACACCAGCGCTGGCAGTCACTCCCAGAAGACGCGCTCGACCACTCCGTGAGCGAGCCGGGTCATCCGCAGGTAGTCGTTGACCATCTCGTCGGTCGACCCGGCCGGGTAGCCGAGGATCGTCGCGACGGCGTGCTGCTCGACCGGACCCGCGGGCAGCGAGTCCGAGGGACGGCCGCGGGCGAGGGTGACGGCGTTGCGGACCCTGCTGACCATCCGCCACGCGTCGATGAGGGTCTCCGCGTCGTCGGCATCGATCAGAGAGGCGTCCCGGGCGGCTTCCAGCGCCTCGACGGTGCGCCGGGTACGCAGCCCGGGGACGGCGTACGCATGCCGCAGCTGCAGCAGCTGGGCGGTCCACTCGATGTCGGCGAGACCGCCCCGCCCGAGCTTGAGGTGGGTGTTGGGGTCGGCGCCACGCGGGAGCCTCTCCTGGTCGACGCGCCCCTTGATCCGACGGATCTCGATGATCTCGTCCTCGGTCAGCCCGCCTTCGCGGTAGCGCAGCGGGTCGATCATGTCGATGAACGCATCGCGCACCTGCGGGTCGCCGACGACCGCGTCGGCGCGCAGCAGCGCCTGCGCCTCCCAGATGCCCGACCACTTCGCGTAGTAGGAGGCGTACGCAGGCAGTGTCCGCACCAGCGAACCCTGCCGTCCCTCGGGGCGCAGGTCGGCATCGAGCTCGAGCGGCGGGTCGGCGCCAGGCAGGGCGAGCAACCTTCGGAGGTCGGAGATGACCTTGAGAGCGAACTGGGTCGCCTCTCCCCCGTCGGCGCCCTCGACCGGCTGATGGACGAAGAGCACGTCGGCGTCCGAGGCGTAGGAGAGCTCGAACCCGCCGTAACGCCCCATCGCGATGATGGCGATCCGTGTCGGCGCCTTCTCGATCCCGAGACGGATGATCTCCTCGGCCACGACCGTGCGCAACGAGGCCTCCAGGGTGGCATCGGACAGCCGCGACAGCGCGGCGCCGACGGTGTCGATGTCCGTCTCTCCGAGGAGCTCGGCGGCCGAGATCCGGAACAGCTCGCGGCGGCGGATCGCGCGGATATGGCGAACCGCCTCCTCCGCGGAGGACGTCGTGCGCCGCCGGGCCGCGCGAGCGACCATCTCATCGGTCAGCGCCTCGGCGGAGAGGGGCGCGAGGTCGTTGCCCAGGAGGCGCAGCGCCTCGGGCTCCCGCTCGAGAAGGGCGGTGGTGTAGCGGGAGGTGGACAGGATCGCGGCGAAGTGCTGGGCGATGAGGCCCTCGTCGCGCAGGGAGCGCAGATACCAGGGCGTGGCGCCGAGCGCGTCGGAGATCCGGCGGAACCCGAAGAGCCCGGCATCAGGGTCCGAGCCCTCGGAGAGCCATTGCAGCATCACCGGCAGCAGCGCGCGCTGCAGCGCGGCCCGCCGGGACACGCCGTTGGTGAGCGCCTCGAGGTGCCGTAGCGCAGCCTTGGGGTCGGCGTAGCCCAGCGCGTTCAGCCGCTCCTCGGCCGCCTTCGCGGACAGATGGACCTGCCCGGACGGGATCCGGGCGACCGCGTCGAGGAGCGGGCGGTAGAAGACCTTCTCGTGCAGGCGGCGCACCTCGATCCGCTGGTGCCCCCACTCCTTCTTCAGTCGCACAACCGGGTCACGGAGGTAGCCGAGCGAGCGCGCCAGCCACCGCAGGGCCTCCTCGTCGTCGGGCACGACATGGGTGCGCCGGAGCCGGTAGAGCTGCAGCCGATGCTCCATCCGCCGCAGGAAGGCGTACGCCTCGTGCATGGCCTCGCCGTCCTCGCGCCCGATGTAGCCGCCACGGGTCAGCGCCGCCAGGGCGGAGAGCGTGGTGGGCTCGCGGATCCCGGTGTCGGCGCGGCCGTGGACCAGCTGCAGCAGCTGCACCGCGAACTCCACGTCTCGCAGCCCGCCGGCGCCGAGCTTGAGCTCGCGGTCGGCGTCCCGGGAGGGGATGTGGGCGACGACCCGGCGCCGCATCGCCTGGGTGTCGCTGACGAAGCCATCACGCTCGGCGGCCTTCCACACGTACGGATTGACGGCCTCGACGTAGTCCTGGCCAAGCGCCAGGTCACCCGCGGCCGCCCGTGCCTTGAGCAGCGCCTGGAACTCCCAGGTGCTCGCCCAGCGGTCGTAGTAGCCCACGTGCCCGGGGATCGTGCGCGAGAGCGCTCCGGCCTTGCCCTCGGGGCGCAGCGCCGCGTCGACCGGCCAGATGGTGCCCTCGCCGGTGTGGTCCGAGCAGATCTGGATCAGGTTGCTCGCGAGCTGGGTGGCGGCCCGCAGAGCGACCTCGTCCTCGACCCCCTCGGCGGCCTCGTGGACGAAGATGACATCGACGTCGGAGACGTAGTTGAGCTCATGGCCCCCGCACTTGCCCATCGCGATCACGGCCAGCCGGACGGCGTACGCCTCCTCTCCCACCCGTGCGCGAGCGATCGCCAACCCGGCCTCGAGGGTCGCGCAGGCCAGGTCCGAGAGCTCAGCCGCGACATCGTCGACCGGCAGCTGATGGGCCAGGTCGCGGGCGGCGAGGCGGAGCAGCCAGCGGCGGTACTCCACCCGCAGGGCATCGACCGCCTCCGCGTCCGGAGCCGTCGACATCGGAAGCTCATCATCCGGCTTCGCGTCGACGGCCTCCAGGAGCGAGGCCCGGAAGACGTACGCCGCGGGCCTGGTCGTGCCGAGCGTCGGGTCGGCCAGCTCGCGCCAGTGCTCGGGATGGCGAGCCAGATGATCGGTCAGCGCGGGCGAGGCACCGAGCACCGAGACCAGCCGCATCGCGGTGCCCTCGTCGCCGGCGAGCTCCTCGAGGAAGCCGTCGTCCAGCGACCCGACGAGCATCTCCAAGCCGTCCAGCGCCGCGTCGGGATCGGCGGCGCGGCCAAGGATCGCCAGCAGCTCCTCGACCCCGGCGCCGAGGCCGGACGCGACAGCGTACGCCCGCTCCGGGTCGTTGAACCCCAGCCGGAGCAGCTCCCTCTTGCTCGTCATGGCGCCATTATCGTCGCAGGCTCAGAGATCGCGCGGACCGGGCGCCGTAGCAGGCGCCCTACCTGCGATCTCTTACGCGCTCCAGGGGCGAGGAGTCGGGATAACGCCTCCACGGGTGCCGCCAGGGGCGACGGCGGCGCTGCGCTCGCGGACCAGCCGCGCGAATCCGAAGGCCAGCGGCTGCCACGTCTTGATCAGCTCGTTCTCGGCGAAGGTGGCCGCCGCGACGACGTCCTCGATGCTGCGCCCGATGCGCTCGAGCTCGTCGCCGGAGTCGCCGGCCCAGCCCGCGACCGCCGCGGCATCGACCTCGGGGTGGAACTGCACGCCCCACACGGTCGGGGCGAACCGGGCCGCCTGGACCTGTCCGTCGATCGAGCTGGCGAGCTTGACCGTGCCCTCGGGCAGCTCACCGACGACGTCCTGGTGCCAGTGCATGGCGCGGTCGTCGCCCGCGAGCAGGCGCATCAGCGGGTCGAAGAGCACCTCGGGCTCCCAGGTGACCTGACGTACGCCGACGGCCAGCCCGAACGGGCTGCGCTCGACGGTGCCGCCCAGTGCCATCGCCGCGAGCTGATGTCCCAGGCAGATGCCGAGGGTCGGGATGCCCGCCTCGGCAGCGGTCACGATCCGGTCGCGGGTGATCTCGAGCCAGGGGTGCTCACGGTCGGAGTCGGCGTCCATCGCGCCGCCCATGACCAGCAGGCCGGAGTAGGAGGCGTCGAGCGAGGACAATGGCGGGATCGGTTCGGCGTACGCCCGGCAGACATCGACACACATGCCCGCCTCGGTCAGCCAATGACCGAACAGCGCCGGCGGATTTGTCTCCTCGTGCTGGATGACAAGCACTCGGGGATGACTCACGACATCACTCCCACTCTCCCGTTCGATCCAGTGTCGCAGCAGCGGATCGGAAGTGTGGAATCGGGCTGGAGTTTCCCTGGCAACCACTTAGGGCGCTCAGATGACCGGCAGCATCCGGGAGCGCTCGTAGGCGGTGACCTGCTCGCGGTAGGAGGCCCACTCGGCGCGCTTGTTGCGCAGGAAGAAGTCGAAGACGTGCTCCCCGAGGGTCTCGGCGAGCAGCTCGGAGTCCTCGGCCATCCCGATCGCCTCGTCGAGGTTCTCGGGCAGCGGGTCGATGCCCAGGCTCTTGCGCTCGCGCTCGGTCAACGCCCACACGTCGTCCTCGGCCTCACGAGGAAGGTCGTAGCCCTCCTCGATGCCCTTCATGCCCGCCGCCAGGATCACCGCGAACGCCAGGTAGGGGTTGCAGGCGGCATCGAGGGTCCGCACCTCGATGCGCGTGGACTGCCCCTTGAGCGGCTTGTACATCGGCACCCGGACCAGAGCGGAGCGGTTGTTGTGGCCCCAGGCGACGTGTGCGGGTGCCTCTCCCCCGCCGATCAGCCGCTTGTAGGAGTTGACCCACTGGTTGGTGACCGCGGTGATCTCGCCGGAGTGGCGTAGGACCCCTCCTATGAAGCTGCGGCCGGTCTTGGAGAGCAGATACTCCGCGCCCGGCTCGTAGAAGGCGTTGGCATCGCCCTCGAACAGGCTCACGTGGGTGTGCATGCCCGAGCCCGGGTGGTCGGTGAACGGCTTGGGCATGAAGCTCGCCCAGATCCCCTGGCTCAACGCGACCTCGCGGATGACGGTGCGGAAGGTCATGATGTTGTCCGCGGTGCTCAGCGCGTCGGCGTAGCGCAGGTCGATCTCGTTCTGACCCGGGCCGCCCTCGTGGTGGCTGTACTCCACCGAGATCCCCATGGCCTCCAGCATCGTGATCGCCTCACGCCGGAAGTCGGCGCCCATCGACTGGGCGGTGTGGTCGAAGTAGCCGCTGGAGTCGACCGGGGTCGGCTCGCTGCCGTCCCTCGGGTTGTCCTTGAAGAGGTAGAACTCGATCTCGGGGTGGGTGTAGAAGGTGAAGCCCTTCTCCGCGGCGTTGGACAGAGTGCGCTTTAGCACGTAGCGCGGGTCGGCGTAGGACGGAGACCCGTCGGGCATCACGATGTCGCAGAACATCCTGCCCGTGGAAGGGCCGTCCGTACGCCACGGCAGGATCTGGAACGTGCTCGGATCCGGCAGGGCGAGCATGTCGGCCTCGGTCACCCGGGCGAACCCCTCGATCGCGCTGCCGTCGAACCCGATGCCCTCCGCGAAGGCGCTCTCGAGCTCGGCCGGGGCCACCGCGACCGACTTCAGATAGCCGAGCACGTCGGTGAACCACAGCCGTACGAAACGTACGTCCCGCTCTTCGAGCGACCGGAGCACGAAGTCCTGTTGCTTGCCCATGCTGTGAACCCTAACGGTCCTTCGTTACAGCCGGACTCCCCCGCGCTCTGTCGAGACCGGGGTCAGCCGCGGGGGCCCCTGAACATCGAGATCACCAGCGCCACGCCGAAGCCCGCCAACGCGGCTCCGAGGACCGACCAGGCGGTGCTCGTGCCGCCGCCACCGAGATAGCCCATGCCGGTCAGCGCCAGCGCTCCTCCGGCCAGGAGGAGCACGGCGGCCACCAGGAGGCCGAGAGCCTTACCCACAGTCATGACAGCGCAATCTACGACACTGCCGGTGGTCGAGCTTGTCGAGCGGTGTATCGAGCCTGTCGAGGTGCGGGGTATCGAGCCTGTCGAGATGCGGTGTATCGAGCCTGTCGAGGTGACCTCCCCGATGCGGCTCAGGTGACGACCAGGGCGAGGGTCACCAGCGCGGTCATCCAGGACACGAAGCTGCCGACCAGGAAGTATTCGGTCACGTCGTTGATGCTCGGGCCATCGCTGTCGCCGCGGAACGACTGCAGCTCCGGCCAGCGGATCAGGCCCTTGGCCGCGACCACCAGACCCGCCGCGGCGATGCTGCCGGTGAGACCGAGCCCGAAGATCGTCAGCCGTTCGAGCGGACCGAGCAGCTTGCCGCCCTTGAGGTTGTTGCCGGCGACCCCGTCCAGGGGGTTGGACACCTTGGCGACGTCGAGGACGAGCTGGACCACGACGTTGCCGGTGGAGACCTGGACCAGCAGGCCCCCGAAGGCGAGCAGCACCGCCTCCGGACGCGCCGCCTCGACCCAGGCCCACGGCGCCTGGCTCGCCCAGGACGCGACCGGCCCGGCGACCTTGCCGGCCACGGGGGCCAGCAGGATCCCGACGAAGACTGCCCCGCTCAGCAGCGCCAGCGGGAGGCCCGGACGTGCGTTTCTGTCCGATCCCTGTGACGGGTGGGCCAGGAAGCCCCAGACCACCGCGATCCCGGCGACGACGATCACCGCGGCCAGGTCACCCCCGAAGAGGGCCGAGAGCAGTCCGAAGCCGATCACGACCACCGCCCCGATCGCCTCGGGCACCCAGCGGATCCTCCTGAGCGGGTCGATGAGCGCATGGGCGAAGTCGACCGTCCCGACCCCGATCAGGAGCAACGCGATCCAGCTCATCGGACTGTTCCCAGCAGCTCGTCGGCACGCACGATCGCGGCGATGCCATCGCGGCGGATGCGCTGGGAGACCGCGGAAGGGGTGATGTCGAGCTCGGCGGCGATGGCCTTCTGGGTCATGGCGGAGAGCATGCCAGAAAGCACCGACACCGAGGACCGGTCCAGACGGGAGAAGAGCTCGTCGCGCGCGACCAGCGCCGCATTGACCGCCGACGGATCCGGTCCGTGTCCTTCCTCGGCAGGCGAGTACCAGGTCCGTACGCTGCGTGAGGCTGCCCTGTTCTCGGCGTGCTCCGCCGCTTCGATGGCCGCCCGCGCGGACCACCAGCCGGGCCCGTCCTCCACCCGCGGTTCCTCGCGGAGCACCCGCGTCGTCCCCCAGCTGATCCCGTGGCGTACGTCCACCACCGAGTCCAACGCGATCCGCAACCGGAACGCGGCCTGGATCGCCGCTCCGACGGTCGCGAACGCGCCCTGGAACTCGTCACCGACGGTTATCCGCAGCGACGTGACCGGCTGCCACTCCTGGTTGATCACCTCGATGGCGCCGGAGAACGCCTCGTGGACTTCAGCGCGGTCGGACTTGCCGCGCGATCCCACGAGGTCACCGATCACAGTTGCCACTCGAGTCATATGAAGACTATACCTTCATCTGTCAATATTGAAGCTAATGCCTTCACTTTGCCGGAAGGAAGGTGATGGCTTCACCAGGGTTACACCTCGACCCTGTGGAGCGCTATACGCACCGGGTACGTATGGCGCTCCACGGGGTGCCTACTTCACCGGCTGCTGCAGCTCGGTGACCCAGGCATCGGGGTCGTCCGGCATCTCGAGGTAGACCTCGCGGCACGGGCCCGCGAACTCGAGGGCGGAGTCGGTGACGTGGCGGGCGAGCTCCTGCCAGGCATCGCCGATCCTTGTCATCGGGCCCCGGTAGATCGCCGTGACGGCTCGGTCGTACGCCGGCAGTGCTCCGACCTCGAGGCCGTCGACGGGCTTGCCGCCGAGGTCGGCACCGGCGCCGAAGGTCATCCCGTCGCCGACCGCGTCGTACCAGCCGATCGCCGGACCGGACGGCTCGATCCCGGCGGCCGCGAACGTGTCGTAGACGCGCCCGAAGAGCGGGCCGACGCGTTGTCCGACGTCGGCGATCTCGTCGACCCGGTCGGTGAGCTGGGTCAGCGTGAGGGCCGCGAGCGGCTTCTCGGTGTAGGTGAGGGTGGACATGGCATCTCCTTCCAACAGTCGAAGACGTCGCTCCACCTCGTCGAGGCGCCGGCCGTCGGCCTCGATCTGCGAGCGCAGCTCGTCGCGGCGCCGGTACAGCAGCGCGGCGAGCTCGGCCGGCGTACGGCCCTCGTCGAGCAGGTCACCGACCTCCTCGAGCGAGAATCCCAGCGACCTGAACGCGACCAGTGCGTCGGCCCGGGCCAGCAGCGACGGTTCGTAGAACCGGTAGCCGCTGTGCGGATCGACATAGGACGGCGAGAGCAGACCGAGGGTGTCGTAGTGCCTCAGCATGCGCACCGACACCCCGGCGAATCTTGCGAAGTCTCCGATACTCAACATGACCCGATCAGCCCATCGCCTGACACTGTGTGAGGGTCAACTGCTCGGCCCGGACTACTCCGCCGGAACCCGTGCTTCGATCTCGGCGAGCCAGGCTGCCGGGGAGGCGTCCGAGGGCATCCGCCAGTCGCCGCGGGGTGACATGGTGCCGCCGTTGTGGACCTTGGGCCCGTTGGGCAGCGCGCTCCGCTTGAACTGGTTGGCGAAGAAGCGCCTCACGAAGACCTCGAGCCAGGCGCGGATCTCCTTCATCTCGTACGAGGTCCGCTTCTTCTCCGGGAACCCCGGCGGCCATTCGCCGGCCTCGACGTCGTGCCAGGCGTTCCAGGCGAGGAAGGCGATCTTGGAGGGCGTGAACCCGTTGCGCACGGTGTGGAAGAGGGTGAAGTCCTGCAGGGCGTACGGACCGATCTTCTGCTCCGTCGACTGCAGCTCCTCCCCCGGCACGAGCTCGGGTGAGATCTCCTGGTCGAGGATCTCCTGGAGCACCACGTCGGCGGTGCCGTCGAACTGCTCGGTGGTGATGACCCAGCGGATCAGGTGCTGGATCAGGGTCTTCGGCACGCCCGCGTTGACGTTGTAGTGCGACATCTGGTCGCCGATACCGTACGTCGCCCAGCCGAGCGCCAGCTCGGAGAGGTCGCCGGTGCCGAGGACCATGCCGCCGCGTTGGTTCGCCAGCCGGAAGAGGTAGTCGTAGCGCATGCCGGCCTGGACGTTCTCGAACGTGACGTCGTAGACCGGCTCGCCCTCGCTGAACGGGTGTCCGATGTCCTTCAGGAGCTGGATACACGCGGGGCGGATGTCAATGGTCTCGGAAGTCACCCCGAGCGCCTCCATCAGCTGGAGCGCGTTGGACTTGGTGTCGTCGGAGGTCGCGAAGCCGGGCATCGTGAACGCCAGGATGTCGCTCGCCGGCCGGCCGAGCCGCTCCATCGCCTTGGCAGCCACGATCAGCGCGTGGGTGGAGTCGAGCCCGCCGGAGACGCCGATGACGATCTTGGTGTCCGGGCCAATCGACTGCAGCCGCTTCTCGAGCCCGGAGACCTGGATGTTGTACGCCTCGTAGCACTCCTGCGCGAGCTTGTCGGGGTCGTCGGGTACGAACGGGAACCGGTCCACCTTGCGCCGCAGGCCGTCGCCGGTCAGCGGCGGGCTGAGCTCGAACTCGATCTCGGAGTGGAAGGTGCCCTCGGCCCGCCGGTTGTCGTCGAAGGTGCCCTGCCGGATCCGCTCGGCGCGGATCCGCTCCAGGTCGACGTCCACGACGGTCTTTCTGGGGCCGTCGGGGAATCGCTCGGTCTCCCCGAGGAGCTCGCCGAGCTCGTACGCCATCGTCTGCCCGTCCCACGACAGGTCGGTCGTCGACTCGCCCTGGCCGGCGGCGGTGTAGACGTACGCCGCGTTGCACCGGGCGCTCGCCGACTGCACCAGGAGGCGCCGCGAGTCGGCCCGGCCGACCGTGATCGGGCTCGCGGAGAGGTTGAGCAGCACGGTCGCTCCGGCAAGCGCCGCCTTGGCCGACGGGGGCACCGGGACCCACATGTCCTCGCAGATCTCGACGTGGAAGACCAGATCCTTGACGTCGGTGCACCGGAAGAGCAGCTCGTTGCTGAGCGGCACCTCCTCGCCGCCGAGCATGATGGTGCCGTCGGCGCCGTGGCCCGAGCCGTACCAGCGCTTCTCGTAGAACTCGCGATAGGTCGGCAGGTAGGTCTTGGGCACCACGCCGAGCACCTCGCCGCCGTGGATCACGACCGCGGTGTTGAGGACCCGGTCGCCGTGGCGCAGCGGCGCGCCGACGACGATCACCGACAGCAGCTCCTCGGAGGCCACCACGATCGCGCTGATCGCGGCGTGCACCGCGTCGAGAAGAGTCCGCTGCAGGACGAGGTCATCGAGCGAGTAGCCGGAGAGGCACAGCTCCGGGAAGACCGCGACCGCCACCCCCTCGTCGCTGCACTCGCGCGCCTGCGCGATCACCTCGCGTGCGTTGGCCGCCGGGTCGGCGACCGAGATCGGGATGGTGCACGCCGCGACCCGTGCGAAGCCATGGGAGTAGGCGGAGTAGAAGTCCACGCCGTCGAGTCTAGTGGCGCGTCGCGGAAGTTCCTGAACGGTTGGTGTCGTCAGGGTGTGTGCATCGCAAGGCGGCACCGCGTAGTCATATCGGGGTATTTCAAGCGGTGCCAACGCGGCGAGGCGATGTCCTGAGCCTGTCGAAGGGTGCGTGCCATGGCGGCGCGAAGCGCCCCTGAACGTCGGGGACGCGTCACTAGTGTCCCGAGCGCAGGCGGGACATGACGACGGCGTCGACGTATCCGTCGTCGTATCGGAGTGCCTCGCGCTGGACGCCCTCGACGCTGAACCCGGCCTTCTCGTACGCGCGCTTCGCGCGCGGGTTGAACGCGTACACGCACAGCTCGATCCGATTCAGTGCCGTGGTGCGGAAGGCGTGGTCGACGATCAAGCGCGTGGCCTCGGTGCCGAGGCCCCGGTTGCGGCCGGCAGGTCCGATGAGGATGCGGAAGTTCGCCGACCGGTTGTCGGTGTCGACCTCGTTGATGACCGCCTCGCCGACGAGGTTCCCGCCCTTCTGGTCGAGGATGGCGAGATCGAGGCGATCCGGCTGCTCGTTGCGCGTCGCGTACCACTCACGCAGACGCTCGTCCGGAACCGCGCTCGAGGTCTCGATCTCGTCGATGCTGTGCACCGAGCCTGTCAGCCTGACCACGTCGGGGTCAGCGAGGATCCGCGCCATCGTCTCGACATCACCATCGGCGAAGGGCCGCAGGACGACTGCGTCTCCGGTAAGCGTGGGCTTCACGGCGAACCAGCCGGCGTCTGTCTCGTTCACGGCGCTGATCATCCACGACACCGGTTCCGGGCGCATCCGGGATTCCCTAGAAACGCGTTAGGCCTCAACCGGCGCTCGAACGGCCGCGACACGCCAGAGCGTCGGCGCGTCGCGGCCGTTTTCGCGGGATTGGTGGCCGCTCCGAGACGACATCAACGCCCGCTCGCGGGCCGTTCCATCGCGATCTCCTCCGGGCCGCCGTCGATGGGGCTTTCGATCGTCCCCGTCTCGACGAAGCCGAGCCGCTCGTAGACGGCATGGGCGCGGTCGTTGCCGACGAGATGGGTGAGACGTACGGGCAGGTCGCCGGCACGGACGATCACCTCGGTCATGAGCGCGCTGCCGGCGCCGGAGCCCTGGGAGTCGGGGAGGACGTACAGCTTCCAGAGCATGAGGTGATCCTCGAAGATCGTGTAGGACGCCATGGCGACGACCTGGCCGTCGATCTGGTCGTCGACCTCGGCGACGAGGACCCGACCGTTCTCGATCGAGGGAAGCACGGTGTCGGGAACCCACCACTTGACGATGCCTTCCTCGACGTACGTCTCACCCGTGATCGGCGGGTACGTCGCCCGCCATGTCCTCACCCCGACGTCGATCACCGCGTCGAGGTCCTCCGCCGTCGCCTGTCGCACCCGCATGGATGCGACGATAACCAGGAGCGCCGACACTGTCCTTCGGTTTAGCGTCGGACCGTGCTGATCCGACGTGAACGTCTCGAGGACGTGGCCGATATCCGTGCGGTCACCGCCGCAGCCTTCTCCGGTGTGGAACATTCCGCCCCACCGGTCGAGCCCGACGGTGTCCCGGGCGAAGCGACCCTGGTGGGCTGGCTGCGCGAGGATCCGGGCTGGATCCCGGAGCTCTCGCTGGTCGCCGAGGTGGGCGGCGAGATCGTCGGCCACGTCGTGGCCACTCGCGGGACGCTCGCGGGTCGCCCCGCCCTCGGCCTCGGCCCGGTCAGCGTCTCCCCCACCCGGCAGCGCGACGGCGTCGGCTCGGCCCTGATGCACGCGACCCTCGGTGCGGCCGACGCGATGGGCGAGCCGGTCGTCGTCCTCCTCGGCTCCCCCGACTACTACAGCCGCTTCGGCTTCGTGCCTGCCTCGAGCCTCGGCATCGATGCGCCCGACCCCGCGTGGGGTAACTACTTCCAGGCACGGCCGCTGACGGCGTACGACCAGTCCGTCCGCGGCACGTTCGCCTACGCCGCGCCCTTCGATCGCCTGTGAACGAACCGCCAACCGGTGTCTCCGAGGACGACGTGCTCGCCCTCGTACGTGCCCTGTGGGATCCCGCCGTGGACCGCGTCGAGCATCTGCCGGTGGGCTTCGGAGCCTGGCACTGGCGCGCATCGGCGGCGGGCGAGCCACGTCTCTTCGTGACGTACGACCTGCCGAAGCCGGGCCGTCATACGCCGTCCACGTTGGCGAGCGCGTACGCCGGTGCCGCTGCGCTCCACGAGGCCGGACTCGAGTTCGTGGTTCCACCGGTGCGGGCGTCGGACGCGCGCTTCGCCGTTCCGGCCGGCGACGGTCTGCTGTCGGCCACCACGTGGGTGGCCGGCGAGCGCCCTGCGGTCGCCGACGGCGTACGTCCTCTTCTCGAGCGACTGCACGCGACGACCCCGCCGGCCCGGATCGCCCGCTGGCGACCGCTGGTCGGCCGGCTGTTCGCCGAACAGTTGGCCAAACGAGCTTCCGTTCCATGGGATCGGGGGCCCTTCGGAGAGCGAGCGCGAGATTCGATCCGCACGGCGCTGCCGGAGATCGCCCACTGGACGGCGAGATACCACCGGCTCGGCGCAGCCGAGGATCCCGGAGCATGGGTCACCACCCACGGCGAACCGCACGAGCGCAACCAGATCCTCACCGGGTCGGGCATCGTCCTCGTTGACTGGGAGTCGATGAAGCTGGCCCCTGCCGATCGCGACCTCCGCGCACCGGGTGGCCTCTTCGACCTGGAATGGCGCCTCGACGAGATCGACCAGTTCGCCTCCTGGTTCGCCGGATCTCACGGCGACACCGAGGACGACCGAGAGGCGATCGCCGGCCTCGAGGCCGAGCTCGACAGAGAGTGATCACCGCCACAGCGCGACGCCGTCTTCTGGACATACGCTGGTAGGAGTCCGTGGACTCCATCAGGGAGCTGCGAGATGACACCAGAAAGGCTCGATGATGAGCACGAACCCCTCTGCCGAGGAGACCGCACCGTACGGTTCCGGCGCCGCGGGCAATGCGCCCGCGAAGCCCGTGAAGAAGGTCCGCACGCATCATCTTCGCGAGATGAAGCAGCGTGGCGACAAGATCACGATGCTGACCTCCTACGACATGTACTCCGCCCAGATCTTCGACGAGGCCGGGGTCGACCTGCTGCTCGTCGGTGACTCGGCCTCCAACAACGTCCTCGGCAACGAGACGTCGCTTCCGGTGACCGTGGACGAGCTGCTCCCCTTGACCCGCGCGGTCTCGCGCAGCGTGAAGCGGGCGATGGTCGTCGGTGACCTGCCCTTCGGCTCCTACCAGGCCTCGCCGGAGCAGGGTTACCTGACCGCGGTGCGGTTCATGAAGGAGGCCGGCGCCCACTGCGTGAAGCTCGAGGGCGGCGCCGAGATGGCCCCGGTGATCAAGAAGCTGACCGAGGGCGGCATCCCGGTCATCGCCCACATCGGCTTCACCCCGCAGTCCGAGCACGTCCTCGGTGGCTACCGGGTGCAGGGCCGCGGCAACTCCGACCGGATCATCGACGACGCCAAGGCCGTCCAGGAGGCCGGCGCGTTCGCGGTCGTCATGGAGATGGTCCCCGGCGACGTCGCCGCGCAGATCAGCAAGGAGCTGGAGATCCCCACGATCGGGATCGGCGCCGGCCCGGACTGCGACGGCCAGGTGCTGGTCTGGCAGGACGCCTTCGGGATGCGTGAGGGCAAGATGGCCCGCTTCGTGAAGCAGTACGCCGACGTGAAGTCGGTCCTGTCTGAGGGCGCCGGCGCCTACATCGCCGACGTCAAGGGCTCGACCTTCCCCGGCCCCGAGCACACCTTCTGAGGATCTGCTCCAACGAAGTGGTCAATTTGGGCCGTCCGCCGGCTCAGCGTCGGGCCCATTTTGACCACTTCTCGGGTCCTGTTCCCACAGGGATCCGCGCCAGAGGGCGTACCAGGCGTCCAGGCGGGTCGGGTCGTAGGTTCGGCCGAGCGCTTCGTCGGCCTCCCGCAAGATCATCGCGGCACGGAATCGGACGTCCGGTGCGACGTAGCCATGCCGTACGTAGGCCGCGTCGGCGAGCCGCGAGTCTCGTCGGCGGTCGCGGGCGTACTGACCTCGGTCCCGGTGCACCGCTCCGTCGTACTCCTGCAGGGTTCTGGTCCCGATGATCAGCAGGTCGGCTCGAGCCACGAAGCGACCGCTGTCGTCGAACAGCTCGGCCTGAGGCTCCACCGGCACTTCGCACGCCAGATGCAGCATCCGAAGCAACGACTCCCACGGCGACTCCGATCTGCCATCGGCGAGGGTGAGCGCCTCGCGCAACCGCGGCCCGCCACGGCTGCCCCGGGCCATCTCCTCCAGATCCTCACGGGTGCAACCCCGCTGATGCAGTACGCCGTCGACCAGCACGATCAGGTCCAGCAGACTGAGACGCCGGGCCGCGGCAAGCACGGTCTCTGGAACCGTCGCGATCCGTATCCCGTCGATCCCGTGGCTGTGTGGCGGCAGCAGCTGACGCGTCACCTCGACCTGGGGTCGACGCACCCGTACCCCACTCGGGAGTGATACCTCGACTGGGCGATCCGGTGACAGGGGCGGCAGCCAGAGCTCGTACGCCTCTGCGGCGGTCGTTCCGGTGAAGATCGTGCCGTCGGGCAGGCGCTCGGCCCACGCTCGCATGCGAGCCCACACCGGATCGGTCTCGGCGAGTTGCTTGGGGAGCCGCACCCCGGCCCCGAGGCTCACCCAGCGGCCGCTGCGTCGCCGCGGCGCCCGCCTTTCCGTTGTCTTCCCCATGCGCCCACGGTGCATCGGCAGGACTTCTACGGCCACCGCAATTGGGCGGGCCTGTGGATAACCCGCGTCGCGAATGGTCGATCTGGGCTCGTCCGGTGGCAGAGGTCGGGCCCAGATCGACCAACTCGTCCTGTTCGTCCGCTAGCCGCGTCGAGCCCTGGCGGCCGCCAGGCCAACCAGGCGGGCGACCACCAGGGCGACGTAGAAGACGCCGCCGACCTGCTCGATCATCACGACCGATCGGGCGTTGGGGAGCACGGGGACGATGTCGGAGAGGCCGACCGAGGTCAGGGTCGTGAACGAGAGATAGAGCAGGTCGAACCACTGCCGGTGGTCGCCGAAGGAGCCGGGCCAGATCACCTGCACCGCTGCGTACAGGTAGGCGAACGCCCAGGCCACGACGGTGAACGCCGCCCCGGTCGCGTAGAGCTCATCGCGGGTCACGACGTCGTCGTGGAACAGATAGCGGATCAACGCGTAGGAGACGAAGAGGTAGAACGGCACGTGGAAGAAGGCCGAGGTCAGCACGACCCAGCCCTCGTTGGGCGCGACCGACTCCCACACCGCGAAGATCGTCGCCGGGCCGCCGAAGATGACGGCCGCCCAGGAGAAGGCGGGAGTGAGACGTACGGCCGCGACCGCCGTCAGCAGGAGCAGCAACTGCATCACGCCGAGCACTGCCCGGCCGGCGGTGGAGACGTCGAGGAACGGGTAGGCCAGGATCGCCACGACCTGCCCGAGGAGCAGTACCGCGGAGGGGTGGTTGCGCATCGCCCTGATCACGTTCGTCACAAGCGCACACCCTAAGACGTGGCCGATGTCGGTTGCCGCACCCGCGCCCGGCGGGATACGACGGGACGTTCTGGTCGGCTACCGTTGGGTAAAACGACGCAAACGTCCCGTCGTACCTTTCGGCGCCCAGTAGCGTCGGCCTCATGCGCGCCGTCCCCGCCCTCGCCTCCGCGATCATTCTCGGGCTCTCGACCGCGGCCTGCGCCGGCAGCTCCTCTCCCGCCACCACTCCGCCACCGCTGAACCCGTCCGGTTCGGCCAGCGCGAACGCCTCCGCGAGCGCTCCGTCTTCGTCGTCCACTCCCCCGGCCGTGCTCCCGACCTCCGACCGAGTGCCGAAGCTCGACGTCGAGGTGGTCAACGACGAGCTCGACCACCCGTGGGACGTCGCCGACCTCGGCGAGGGGCGGTTCCTGCTCACCGAGCGCGAGCGGGCGGTGCTGTCGCTGGTCGAGAACGGCCAACGCCGCGAGATCCCGCTCGAGGACAACGACATCTGGGTCTCCGGCGAGACGGGCCTGATGGGCCTCGAGATCGATCCCGGATTCGCCGAGAACCGACGGATCTACACCTGTCAGGGGTGGAACGGAGGTGAGGACGTACGCGTCATCTCCTGGACCCTCGACGCCGGACTCACTCGCGCCACCCAGGAGCGGACCCTGCTCGACGGCTTCCCCACCAGCTCCGGACGTCATGGTGGTTGCCGGCTGCTGATCAGCGCCGACGGGGCGCTGTGGGTCGGCACCGGGGACGCGGCCAACGAGGAGAACCCGCGCAGCCTCAAATCCTTCGGCGGCAAGACGCTCCGCCTCGACCCGAAGACCGGCAAGCCGTGGCCGGGCAACCCGTGGGCCGGCGACGAGGGTCCGCGCCGCTACATCACCTCGTTCGGCCACCGCAACGTACAGGGGCTCGCCCAGCGGGCCGACGGCACCATCTGGGGCATCGAGCACGGCACCGACCGCGACGACGAGGTCAACCAGATCACCCTCGGCGGCGACTACGGCTACAACCCGGGTTCCGGCTATGACGAGTCGGTGCCGATGACCGACCAGGACCTGCCCGGCAAGCAGATCGAGGCCAAGTGGGACTCCGGCAACCCGACCGTTGCCACCGGCGGCGGCAGCTTCATCCCGGTCCAGGAACGGTGGGGCGCCTACGGCGGGGCGCTCGCGGTCGCGGTGCTCAAGGACTCCGAGCTGCGGATCCTCTCCTTCGCCAAGTCGGGGAAGCTCACCGAGGACCGCTCGCCCGAGGTAATGCGAGGCTACGGGCGGCTGCGTACGGTCTCGGTGGCCTCCGACGGCGACCTGCTCGTCACCACCGACAACGGCGGCGGCGAGGATCTTCTCCTGCGAGTCACCCCGCGCTGAGGCTCACCGCGCGCCGAGAAGCTACTTGTCCTCGACGCCCGCGTCGCCCTCCCAGGCCTTGTCTTCCTTGTCCCAGCGCTCGTTGTTCTCCTCGACCGTGTCGAGTGCCCGGGAGGCCTCGGCGTGGGAGGCGTAGGGACCGAGGCGGTCCTTGGCCTTGCAGCCTTCGTAGGGCTCGACGGTCTTGTGCTTGAGGCAGTAGTAGTACTCGCCTGCGTGCTCGTCGCTCATGTCAGCCAACCTACCTGCGCGGCCGCCCGGATGTGACCCACATCTTCGGGGCGCCCATCTTTCGGGCGGGCGGTCGCGTGGGGCAACAGCGCCGTGACACGGATTTCAGTAGGTTGCGTTCATGAGCCAGATGTTCGATGCCTACGTCACTCGGGATCCGGCCTACGACGAGATGTTCGTCGGCAACGAGCTGAGGCCTCCCTACCAACGGCTCGGCGACTCGTTGCGCAGGCTCAGCGCATCCGAGCTGGTCAGCCGGGTCGAGGCGATGCAGGCCAGCTATCTCGACCAGGGCGTCACCTTCGACATCGGCGGTGAGGAACGGGCCTTCCCGCTCGACATCGTGCCGCGGGTCATCGAGCGGGACGCCTGGACGACGATCGACCAGGGCGTCCAGCAACGGGTCGCGGCGCTGGAGATGTTCCTCGCCGACATCTACGACGAGGGCAAGATCTTCGAGGACGGGGTGATCCCGCGCGAGGTGATCACCACCTCCAGCCACTATCACCGCGCTGCCGCAGGAGTGCACCCGCCCAACGGCGTACGCATCCAGGTCTCCGGCATCGACCTGGTCCGTGACAACCTCGGCGAGTTCCGGGTGCTGGAGGACAACGTCCGGGTCCCGTCGGGAGTCTCGTACGTCATGACCAACCGCCGCGCGATCTCGGCCGCTCTCCCGGAGACCATCGCCGAGCACCGGATCCGGCCGGTCGCCAACTACCCGCAGAAGCTGCTCGCCGCGCTGCGGGCGGCCGCGCCGGCCGGTGTCGCCGACCCGACGGTGGTGGTGCTGACCCCGGGCGTCTACAACGGCGCCTACTTCGAGCATGCCCTGCTGGCGCGCACGATGGGGGTCGAGCTCGTCGAGGGGCGTGACCTGGTCTGCCGCAACGGACAGGTGCTGATGCGTACGACCAAGGGGCTCGCGCCGGTCCACGTCATCTATCGCCGCATCGACGACGAGTTCCTCGACCCGGTGCACTTCCGGCCCGACTCGATGCTCGGCTGCGTGGGGCTCATCGACGCCGCCCGGACGGGCAACGTGACCCTGGCCAACGCGGTCGGCAACGGGGTCGCCGACGACAAGCTGGTCTACACCTACCTGCCCGACATCATCCGCTACTACCTCGGCGAGGACCCGGTCATCCGCAACGTCGACACCTGGCGGATGGGCGATGCTTCATCGCGCGAGGAAGTCCTCGACCGGCTCGACGAGCTCGTGCTCAAGCCCGTCGACGGCTCCGGCGGCAAGGGGATCGTGATCGGACCGGCCGCCTCCGCCCGCGAGCTGGAGTCGTTGCGGGGCAGGATCCTGGAGGACCCCCGCTCCTGGATCGCGCAACCGGTGGTGCAGCTCTCCACGGTCCCGACCTTCCTCGATGCCGATGCTGCCGCAGGCGGAGGACACAGTCTCGGGGCGCGGCATGTGGACCTGAGGCCGTTCGCGGTCAATGATGGCCACAAGGTCTGGGTTCTTCCCGGTGGCCTGACTCGGGTGGCGCTCGCAGAGGGCGAGCTGATCGTGAACAGCTCCCGTGGCGGCGGCTCGAAGGACACCTGGGTGCTCGCCGGACCTACGTCGTCCCGACCGGCCGTTCGGGGTCAAACGCAGGGGGTTGCGTAATGCTTAGCCGCATCGCTGAGTCGATGTTCTGGATCGGACGCTATGTCGAACGTGCCGAGGACACCGCGCGCATCCTCGACGTACAGACCCAGCACATCCTCGAGGACGCCGCCACCGATGAGGAGACCGCCTGCCGCTCGCTGCTCGCGGTGATGGGCATCGAGCCTGCCGAGGACGAGAAGGTCGGGCTGCCGCAGCTCCTGGACATGCTGGCGTACGACACCACCGCTCCGACCTCGATGGCCTATGCGCTCGGGGCGGCCAGGGAGTCGGCCCGAGGGGCGCGGGAGACGCTCTCGGTGCCGTTGTGGGAGGCGCTCAACACCACCTACCGGGCGATCCCGGCCGGCCAGTTCAAGCACATGCGGGCTCCGTTCGTCTTCGGCTGGGTGCGCGACCGGGTGGCCCAGATCAACGGCACCGCCGACGCCACGATGATGCGTGATGAGTCTTGGCAGTTCCTGATGCTCGGGCGCTACGTCGAGCGCGCCGACATGACCTCACGGCTGGTCGCGACCACGTCGCTGACCTCCGCCGGCGGTGCGTCCCAGTGGAACTCGACGCTGCGCGCCTGCGGTGCGTACGACGCGTTCCTGCGGGTCAACAAAGGGGTCGAGACCGAGCAGGCGGCCGCCGAGTTCCTGCTGCTGGACCGGATCTTCCCGCGGTCGGTGGTGCACGCTCTGCAGCGCGCGGAAGGGGCACTGGACACGCTCGAGGGGACGACCCGGCGCGCGGGCTTCTCCGACGAGGCCCACCGGCTGATCGGCCGGATGCGGGCGTCGCTGGAGTATCGCTCGCTCCACGATCTGCTGGCGGACCTGCCCGCCGAGATGGAGCGGCTCCAGGTCACCTGCGCCGAGGCCACCGAGGCGGTCACCAAGCGTTACTTCGCGGGTGCCGAGGCACTGGCGTGGCAGCCGGTCTGAGGAGCTGATCGAGATGAGCATGCAGTTTCGCATCGTGCACACCACGACGTTCAGGTACGACGGGCCGGCGGTCGCCTCCTACAACCAGGCGCGGCTGACGCCCCTGACCACGCCCGACCAGATCCTGGTCCACCACCGGCTCGAGGTCTCGCCCAAGCCGTGGACGTATGAGTACAAGGACTACTTCGGCAACGAGGTCACCGCGATCGAGGTGCTCGAGCCGCACCGCCTGCTGAAGGTCTCCGCCACCAGCACCGTGCAGGTCGCGCGACAGCCCGGCGCGGCGCCCGCGCTCACCTGGGGCGAGGCCGCGGAGCCCGGGGTCGC
>NZ_JBOHDN010000182.1:0-30481 GCF_050699375.1 Nocardioides sp.
CACGGATCAATCGATGACCTCACACCCATCGAGATCGAGAACGCGCACTACGCTGCAAGAAACCGTCTCGTCCCGACCGGGTAGAGACACCATCAGAAGTGTCCGGAAACCCCGGGGCGGTTCACGCTAGCCCGTCGAACCCGCTAGCCCGTCGAACCCGCTAGCCCGTCGAACCCGCTAGCCCGTCGCGCCCGCTAGCCCGTCGCGCCCGCTAGCCCGTCGCGCCCGCTAGCTCGATGCACTCAGCGCGACCAGGATGGTCGCTAGCGACGCCTCGACGGCCGCGCCGAAGACGTCGCCGGTCACGCCACCGAACCGTCTGACCGCCCTGACCAGGATCGCCGCGACGACCGCCGTGGCGAGCGCGGCGGCCAACGCACCGTGCCACCACTCCATCCCGACCCACCACGCAGCCGCCGCCAGCGCAGCGGCGGCAGCCACCCAGACGACGAGCACCAGTGTCGGCGAGACGGTCTGGGTGAAGGTGCGACCGAGGCCGTCCTCGCGGGCAGGTCGCACGCCGCGTACGCAGCACAGGGTCAGCGCCGAGCGCGAGGCGCAGACAGCTACGAGGACGAGCACCGCAGGACGTACGCCGCTCGCGCCCGCCAGGACGGACGCCAGCGCGGCCGCCTGGAGACCGAGAACGAGGACGACCGCGGTCACGCCGGCGGGGCCGGACGTGCCGGTCTTCATGACTGCCAGGGACCGCTCGCGATCGTAGGAGGCAGCCATGCCGTCGACCGTGTCCGCGAGACCGTCGAGGTGCAGCGCCCGGTTGCCGGCGACGACGACGGAGACCGCGAGCAGCGCGGTGACGAGGTGTGGGAGTCCGGCAAGCTGACCGAGGAGTACGACAGCGGCAGCACCCAGCGCGAGCGGGAGCGCGGCCAGCGGCGCGAGCATCATCGCGAGAGCGGCGCGCTGACGGTCGACGTGCCCGGGAGGGCGTACCGGCATCGCGGTCAGCGTGCCGACCGCGAGACGCCAGGCGTCTCGAAGCATCAGGCGCCGGCTCCCGGGGCACCCGCATCAGGTGCGCCGAGCTCAGCGAGGAGTGCGACATCACGCAGTAGCGCGACGGCGCTGCGTACGACCGGGACCGCGGCGACAGCGCCGGAACCCTCACCGAGGCGCAGGTCGAGGTCGAGCAACGGCTCGAGGCCAAGCTTCTCCAGGGCCATCGACTGGGCGGGCTCGGTGGAGCGGTGGCCGGCGGCATACCAGGTGGCCGCGCCCGGCTCGATCCGGTCGGCGGTGAGAGCGCAGGCGACACTCATCAGACCGTCGAGGAGGACGGGCGTGCCACGACGAGCGGCCTCGAGGAGGTAGCCGGTGGTCGCGGCCAGGTCGGCGCTGCCGAGCGCGGTGAGGGTCTCGATGGGGTCCTCGGTGCGCTCGCCGGCTCGGGCCAGCGCGGCTGTGATGACGTCGGTCTTGATCCGCAGTGCGTCCTCACCGATGCCGGTGCCGCGGCCGGTGACCTCGCTCGCCGGAAGCCCGAGACCCGCGGCCACCATCGCCGAGGCCGGCGTGGTGTTGCCGATGCCCATGTCGCCGCTGATCAGCAGCTGTGCCCCTGCGGCGATCTCCTCGCGGGCGACGGCAGCACCGGCCTCGAGCGCAGCCTGGGTCTCCTCGGCGCTCAACGCGTCCTCGAGGTGGATCGGCCCGCTCCCCCGCCGGATCTTGTGCTGGGTCAGTGCCTCCCGGGTCGCCGCGTCGAGATCCTCGAAACCCTCGTCGACGCCGATGTCGAGCACCCGCACCTGGACGTCGTGGGCCCTGGCGAGCGCGCTCACCCCGGCTCGTCCGCTCAGGAACGTACGCACCATCGCGCCGGTGATCGCGGGTGGGAACGCCGAGACGCCGTGCTGCGCGACCCCGTGGTCACCGGCGAAGATCACCAGCCGTACGTGCTCGATCGGTCGCGGCGGCACCTCTCCCTGACAGGCCGCCACCCAGACCGCCAGCTCCCCCAGCCGGCCCAGGGCGCCGGGAGGCGTAGCCAGTGCTCCGAGCCGCTCGGTTGCCTGGCTGCGTACGTCTTCGTGTGGGGTCTGGATCGTCACGCCCGCAAGTTACCCCACCCTCCGGTGGTCGAGCTTGTCGAGCGTTGTATCGAGCCTGTCGAGATGACCACGCACGGGAGCATGGCGTCAAGGAAGGGCGCGGGCCACGCCCCGCGCGGCTACGCGGAGGGCGGAGAGAAGACGAGGGCGGTTGCGGCGGAGGTCGGAGACGACGATGCCTAGCGCACCGACCACCTCCGAAGAGGTGGCGATGGGGACGGCGACCGAGCAGGCGCCGAGGGTCATCTCCTCGACGGTGACCGCATAGCCGTCGGTGACCGCCCGGTCGAGCTGGCGGCGCAACAGCCCGGGCGTGGTGATCGTGTGCCGGGTGAACGGCTTGAGCGGGCCGGACAGCACCTGGTGGCGTACGTCCTCCGGCGCATGCGCCAGGAGCACCTTGCCGACACCGGTGGAGTACATCGGCAGGCGGGACCCGACCGAGGAGACGATGGGTACGCTGCGGGTGCCGCGCAGGGTCTCGAGGTAGAGAACGTGGTCACCCTCGCGAACGGCCAGGTGAACGGTCTCGAGCGTCGCGCCGTAGAGATCGTGGAGGAACGGGACCGCGACCGAGCGGAGGTCGGTGGCCACCGGAGCGAGCAGCCCGGCATCCCACAGGCGGCGACCGACGGCGTACGTCCCGTCCTTGTCGCGCACCAGCGCACCCCACTCGACCAGCTCGGCGACCAGACGGTGGGCGGTCGGGAGGGAGAGGTCGGCACGAGCCGCGAGCTCGCTCAGGGTGAGCCGACGGTGAGTGGCGTCGTAGGCTCCGATGAGCGCGAGGACGCGGGAGGCGACCGTGCGGCCACCGCTTCCGCCTGCCATTCGACCCATCCCCATTCTCTCGGTCCTTTCACTCAGTGAAAGTGACTGCTTTCATCGTACGCCTCCGCCGCCTAGCGTTCGGACCGTGACAGCGACCACTGAGACCCAAGCGGACCTCTCGGCCGAGATTCAGAAGATCCAGGCCGACGCGGCCGGCGCGAGCGTGCGCCAGCCTCTGCTGGACTACCCGCCCTACCGCTCCAGCATCCTGCGCCACCCGACCAAGGACCCGCGTCACGCCGATCCCGAGACGATCGAGCTGTGGGCGCCGTGCTTCGGGCAGTCCGATGTCGACCCGTTCGAGGCAGACCTGACCATCGGCGGCAGCAACGAGCCGATCGGCGAGCGGATCACGGTCAGCGGCCGCGTCACCGACGGCGAGGGCCGGCCGGTGCGCAACCAGCTCGTCGAGGTCTGGCAGGCCAACTCCGCCGGCCGCTACATCCACAAGCGAGAGCAGCACCCGGCACCGCTCGACCCGAACTTCACCGGCGTCGGCCGCTGCATCACCGATGCCGAGGGGCGCTACCGGTTCCAGACGATCAAGCCCGGCCCCTACCCGTGGGGCAACCACATCAATGCCTGGCGCCCCGCACACATCCACTTCTCGCTCTTCGGGCGGGCGTTCACGCAGCGGCTGATCACCCAGATGTACTTCCCGAGCGACCCGCTCTTCGCGCTCGACCCGATCTACCAGTCGATCACCGACCGATCCGCGCGGGAGGCCCTGGTGGCGACCTACGACCACGACCTCTCCACCCCGGAATACTCGATGGGCTACAGCTGGGACATCGTCCTGACCGGCCCGAGCCGTACGTGGACCGAGCCCGAGGAGGACAACCAGTGAGCATCCAGACCCCCACGCCGGGCCAGACGATCGGCCCGTTCTTCGGCTATGCGCTGCCCTACGACGGCGATGCCGACCTGGTCCCGCCGGGCAGCACCGGCTCGATCAGGCTGCACGGCCATGTCTATGACGGCGCCGGGAACCCGATCCCCGACGCGCTCCTCGAGATCTGGCAGGCCGACGCCGAGGGCAACGTCTCGCAGGCCGAGGGCTCTCTGCACCGCGACGGCTGGACCTTCACCGGCTGGGGTCGCGCCGACACCGATCTGAACGGGCACTACACGTTCTCGACGGTGCTGCCCGGTGGTTCGGAGGAGGGCGCCGCGCCGTTCTTCGCACTGACCTTCTTCGCCCGGGGCCTGCTCGACAAGCTGCACACCCGGATCTACCTCCCCGACGATCCCGCCAACGCCGCCGACCCGCTGTTGGCCTCGCTGTCCGAGGACGAGCGTGCGACGCTGGTAGCGACCAAGGATCCGACGGGCCTCCGGTTCGACCTGCACCTCCAGGGCGACCGCGAGACCACGTTTCTCACCTACGGCTGAGGGAGTCGAATGTCGCTGCTGTGGCCGGGCGAGGAGCGCGCCAGAGACCTCTTCTCCGACGCCGCCTTCCTCGCCGCGATGGTGCGGGTCGAGGAGGCCTGGCTGGCCGCGATCGTCTCCTCCGGGATCGCTCCGGAAGAGGCGCGTACGCCGCTGGCCGGCCTCGTCTCCGCCGACGACGTCCCGGGGCTGGCCACGAGCACGGAGGCCGGGGGCAACCCGGTCATCGCGCTGGTCAAGCTGCTCCGCGGCCGACTCGAGGGCGAGGCCGCCCGCTGGCTCCACAAGGGCCTGACCAGCCAGGACGTGGTCGACACCGCGGTCGTTCTCTGTCTGGCCGACGTGCTCGACCGGGTCGAGGAGGAGCTCGCCGCCCAGGCTTCGTCGCTGGTCGGTCTGGCGCGGAAGCACCGTGCCACCGTGATGTCCGGCCGCACCCTGACCCAGCACGCGGTGCCGACCACCTTCGGGCTCAAGGCCGCGACCTGGCTCTCCGGGCTCACCGACGCCGCCGAGGTTCTGCGCCGGACACGTACGTCGCTGCCTGCCCAGGTCGGTGGAGCGGCCGGGACCCTCGCCGCGGTCGTCGGGCTGGCTCGGCTCCGCGGTCGCAACGACCCCGTGGCTGCCGCCGAGACGGCGGCCGCGACCACGGCGACCGTGCTCGGGCTGGCCCAGCGGCCGCCGTGGCACACCATCCGTGCCCCGCTGACCGGCGCCGCCGACGCGCTCGTCACCGCCGCCGACACGTGGGGCCGGATCGCCACCGACATCACCCTGCTCGCCCGCCCCGAGATCGGCGAGCTCGCCGAGCCGGCCGGCGAAGGGCGCGGCGGCTCGTCGACCATGCCGCACAAGTCCAACCCGGTGCTCTCGGTGCTCGTCCGTCGCCACGCGCTCTCGGCTCCGCCGCTCGGCGCCACGCTCCACACCGCCGCGGCGAGCTATGTCGACGAACGACCCGACGGCGCCTGGCACGCCGAGTGGGAGACCCTGCAGACCCTCGCCCGCCGCAGCGTCGTCGCCGCCTCACAGACCACCGAGCTCCTCGGCGGGCTCCGCGTCGACGCCGCCCGGATGCGTGCCACCGCCGAAGCCGCGGGTGCCGACCTGCTCGCCGAGCAACGTTCCCTGACCGACTTCGTGGGTGGCGACGTACTCACCGGATCGGACTCCGCGGCAGGCGTCGGGGACTATCTCGGCGCCAACGACGCCCTCATCGACACCACGATCTCCCGCGCCCACGAAGTCTGGAAGGACCTGCCATGACGCCGACCATCACCCCCGTCGAGCTGGCCGGAGACCCGAGCAAGCCGGTCCTGGTCGTCGGCCCGTCGCTGGGCACGTCGGTGACCGCGCTCTGGGCCGCCACCTCCGAGCTGCTCGGCGACACGTTCCACGTCATCGGCTGGGACCTGCCGGGACACGGTCACGGCGCCCCCACCACCGCAGCATTCTCGATGGCGGACCTCGCCGCCGGCGTACTCGCCTGCATCGACCGGGTCCTCACCGAGCGCGGCGACCGGCACGGCACCTTCGCCTACGCCGGTGACTCGGTCGGCGGGGCCGTCGGTCTTCAGCTCCTGCTCGACGCACCCACTCGCGTGAGTGCCGCGGTGCTGACCAACACCGGAGCCAAGATCGGCGAGCCGGATGGCTGGAACGACCGGGCCGAGACCGTACGCTCCGCCGGCACCGCCTCCCAGATCGCCGGCTCGACCCAGCGCTGGTTCGCCCCCGGCTTCCTGGAGCGTGCGCCCGACCGCGGCGGCGCCCTGCTCCACTCGCTGCGGGACACCGACGCCGAGAGCTACGCGCTGACCTGCGACGCGCTGGCGGCGTTCGACGTCCGTGGCCGGCTGTCCGAGACCGCCGCCCCGGTCCTGGCGATCGCGGGCGTCGAGGACGGCCCGACGCCGCCGGCCTCCCTGGAGGAGATCGCCGTCGGGGTGAGGAACGGCAGGCTCGTCACGCTCGACGGCGTAGGCCATCTCGCTCCCGCCGAGGCACCGCACACCGTCGCCAGCCTGATCACCTCCCACGTGACCAGCTCGGATCCGTCCTACTCGGCCGGCATGAACGTACGCCGTCAGGTGCTCGGCGACGCCCACGTCGACCGGGCCACCGCGGCGATCACCGACGTCAACCGTGACTACCAGGACCTGATCACGCGCTATGCCTGGGGCACGATCTGGACCCGCCCCGGCCTCGCCCGCCGCGACCGTTCGATCGCCGTGCTCACCGCCCTGGTCGCCGGGCGCCATTTCGAGGAGCTCGAGTTCCACCTCCGCGCCGCGCTCACCAACGGGCTGACGAAGGAGGAGATCATCGAGGTGCTCCTGCAGTCCTCGATCTACGTCGGGGTGCCGGCCGCCAACACCGCATTCGCCGTCGCCAACCGGGTCTTGAACGACTGACGCCCGCGCCACGGACCGACCCCTCACCGCGCCGACCTTCCCGTACGCCGCATCAGCACGATCGCCGCGACGACCGCCCACACCATCGACCCCACCCGGCCCAGCGGCAGGAAGAGGTTGGCGTAGTAGATGGCGAGGGAGATCACCGACAGCATCGACAGCGTGCCCACGACGTACCCGAGGATCGCGGTGCCCCTCCCCACCGCGCCGATGCGGACGAGCCGACGCGAGGCGACGAAGGCCACGAATCCCAGCGTGGCCACGTTCACCACGCCGCCGGCGTAGAAGCCAGCGAGGCGAAGCGTCGCGAGGGTGTCGGCGGAGAGGTCGGCCGCGAACACCGCGGACACCAGGGTGATCACCGAGGACACCAGCATCGCGGCCACCGAGACGCCGGCGACCACGCCCAGGGCACGGCTGCCGGTCATCGGCACCACGACGCGGGCGAAGACCGCGAAGCCGATGACCGAGACGGCTTGAAGGATCGCTCCGGAGATCGCCGCGAGCGGGTTGGCGACCAGGAAGGCCTTGATCTGCTCGCCGGGATCGGTCGGTAGCGGGATGTCGCCGGTGGCGAACATGCCCGCCACCGGGCTCACCGCCAGGTAGGCGACCAGGAAGAGCGCCGCTCCCGCGATCGCCCGGTAGTGGGCAGAGCGGGACACCGCTCTGTCTGCCTGTGCAGACGTGGTGGATGTAGACATTCGAGTCTCCTCGGTTGCTCGGATCGGATGACTCGAGCCTTCCGCTCTCCCGCCGAACCGGCGTCCGGCCGACGGCGGCCTCGACCTACGCAGTTCTACGTACGTCCGCGAGTCGCTTGCCGGGACCAACTCACGGCGTCAGTCTGTGGACATGTCCTCCACAGCAACCGTCGTCGGCGCCGGACCCAATGGCCTGGCGGCCGCGATCGTGCTCGCCCGGCACGGGGTGAAGGTCACTGTGCTCGAGGCCGCGGAGACCGTCGGTGGCGGCACCCGCACCGCCGAGCTGACCGCTCCGGGCCTGCGTCACGACATCTGCTCGGCGATCCATCCGCTCGGGGTCGCGTCGCCGTTCCTGCGCGACCTGGGCCTGGAGAAGTACGGCCTGACCTGGCGTTTTCCCGAGATCGAGCTCGCCCACCCGCTGGACGAGAGCGAGGCCGCGCTGCTGCACCGCTCCGTCGAGAAGACGGCCGCCGGGCTGGGTGTCGACGGACGGCGCTGGAAGCAGCTGTTCGGCCCGGTCGTACGCAGCTTCGACTCGATCATCGACCACGTCCTCGGTCCGCTGTTCCGCCTCCCGCGGCACCCGTTCCGGATGGCCGCCTTCGGGATGCGGGCCGCTCCGCCGGCCACGATGCTCGCCCGCGGGTTCCGCGAGGAGCCGGCGAAGGCGCTCTTCGCGGGATGCGCCGCGCACGCGTTCCAGCCGCTGGACCGCCCGGGCACCGCCGCCGTGGGCACGATGCTCGTGGTCAGCGGGCATCGCCACGGCTGGCCGGTCGCCGAGGGCGGTTCGCATGCGATCACCCTCGCGATGGCGGCGCTCCTCGAGGAGCTCGGCGGCACCATCGTCACCGGCACCACGGTCCGCGGTCGCGCCGATCTGCCCGAGACCGATGCCACCTTGTTCGACACCAGCCCCGGAGGCTTCGCCGACATCGTCGGCGCCGACCTGCCCGACCGGCCACGCCGGGCGATGCGGAGATGGCAGCACGGCCCCGCGGCGTACAAGCTCGATCTGGCGGTCCGCGGCCCGATCCCCTGGCGCGACCCGGAGATCGGCCGCGCCGGGACCGTCCATCTCGGCGGGACGATCGCCCAGGTGGCGGCCAGCGAACGGGAGATAGTGGCGGGCCGGATGCCGGAGCGCCCGTTCGTGCTGCTGGGCCAGCAGTACGTCGCCGACCCGACCCGCTCGGCCGGCGGGCTCAACCCGGTCTGGGCCTACGCACAGGTCCCGCACGCCTACGACGGCGATGCGACCGATGCCGTCCTGAACCAGATCGAGCGCTTCGCCCCGGGGTTCCGGTCCCAGATCGTCGACACCCACGTCACCACCCCGGCCGACTATGCGGCGTACAACCTCAACTATGTCGGCGGCGACATCGGCACCGGCGCCAACACCCTGCGCCAGCTCGTCATCCGCCCCACCCTCGCGGCCTACGACACCGGCATCCCAGGGATGTTCCTCTGCTCCGCGGCCACCCCGCCGAGCGCCGGCGTCCACGGCATGTGCGGCTATCACGCCGCCCACCGCGCCCTGCGCCATCTGGCCGCCGGCTAGCTCCCCGGAAACCAGATGACCGCCGCCGTCGCGGTCGCTAACGTCCCGGTCATGCCGCAAGCACACCTGCACACCGAGCGCCTCGAGCTGGTCCCGCTCAGCGAAGAGCACCTGCCGTTCCTCATCGACCTCAACTCCGACCCGGTGGTGCTCCGCTATCTCTTCACCCGCGCGCTGAGGGCCGAGGAGACCGAGGAGCAGGTGCATCGGTGGATCCGGACCGCGAAGGAGCGAGGTACGGAGGGCAAGTGGATCGGCTGCGCGGCCGGCGAACCCATCGCGCTCTTCATGCTCGAGGCGCCCGGCAAACCACCGCAGGCCGGCGTCGGCGAGCTCGGCTATCGCATCCCCCAACGCTCGTGGCGCAAGGGCTTCGCGAAGGAGGGCTCCCGTGAGCTGATCCGGCACGCCTTCGAGGACCTTCACCTCGACCGAGTCATGGCCCAGACGATGACCGTCAACGAGGCTTCACGCGCGACCATGGCGTCGGTCGGGATGAGTTTCGTACGCACCTTCCACGAGTCCTTCAAGGAGCCGCTCGCCGAGCACGCCGAGGGCGAGGTCGAGTACGAGATCACCCGCGAGACCTGGTCACGGGCCGAGCTGAGCGGATAGGCCCCGGCTCCTCGAAGTCGTCGAAGTCCTCAAGATCGTGCAGGTGCCGGATCGGGCTCGCCCAGAGAATGACCGGCCCGAGCAGAAGCACCGCAGCGGAGACGAGGAGCGTGAGTCGAGGGCCGATCAGCTCCGCGCTGACCCCGGCCACGAGGCTGCCGACCGGAATGCATCCCCAGGACACGAACCGCACGGTCGCCATCACGCGTGAGAGCAGCTCCGGCGGGCTGGCGACCTGCCGGTAGGTCCGGGTGACCACGCTGCCCGGCACGACGCTGCCGGCGAAGAGCAGGTTGCCCGCGGCGAAGCAGACCCAGCCGACCCAGCCGCTCCCGAGCGGGATCACCGCCGCGCCGACCACACCGAGCAGGCCCTCGAACATCAGCAGCCTGGCGGAGCCGAACCGACGCACCAGCCAGGGCGTGATCGCGGCGAAGGCCAGCGAGCCGACGCCCTCGGAGGCGAGCAGGATGCCGACGAGAGCGGGCGGGGTGTCGAGCTCGTGGACCAGGTAGTAGGCGAACAGCGCGAGCTGGACCCCGCACACGAAGTTGACCACACAGGCCCACCACGTCGCCGGCGCCATCACCGGGTGCCCGGTCACGAACCGCCACCCCTCGGCCACCATCGACGCGATCGACTCCGAGGTGTCGCCCTGGGACTGACGACGCTCGGGCAGCCGTTGCAGCAGGATCGCCGAGCCGAGATACGAGAGGGCGTCGACGAACAGCGCGGGGACCGCGCCGATCACCTGCACGAGCAGACCGCCGAGCGACGGGCCACCCAGCTGGGTCGCGGCGTGAGTGCCGGAGATCAGGCTGTTCCGGCTGGTCAGCTGCTCTTTCGGGACCACGCTCGGAAGGAAGGTCGTGTTCGCGGCGAAGAAGAGCACCTCGGCGAAGTTGACCGCGAGCGCGACGACCAGGAGCTGGATCAGCGTGAGTCCGCCGAACCACCACACCAGCGGAACGCTGAGGATCGCGGCGGCGCGCGCAAGATCGGCGAGGACCTGTACGCGGCGCAGCGGGAGCCGCTGCACGATCGCGCCCGCGGGCAGGCCGATGAGGATCCAGGCGAGGTATCCGGCCGCTGCCAGCAGCCCCATCTCGAACGCGCTCGCGTCCAGCACCGCCACCGCGGTCAGCGGCAGCGCGACGGACGTGACCGCCGTGCCCACACCACTCAAGGTGCCGGCGGACCAGTAAAGCCAGAATGACCGCGCCACGCGGCGTACCTCTTCCATCCGAGCCCCTCTCAAAGTAAGTTCCAAATTGGAACTCTATGCAATCATGTCAGTGTCGGGACCGCCACCCGAAATGCCCGACCGGACCAAGGAGACGCCGATGCGCCGCGATGACCTCGCCGACGCCGACTGCGGCATCGCGCAGGCGCTCGGTGTCATCGGTGACTGGCAGAGCCTGCTGATCGTGCGCGAGTGCGCCGCCGGGGTGACCCGGTTCGACGGCCTGGTCCAAGAGCTCGGCCTCAGCCGCCGCGCGCTCGCCGAGCGGCTCGGCTCGCTTGTCGCCGACGGTGTCCTGGCCAAGCACGCCTACACCGACCGCCCGGCGCGCTACGACTACCGGCTGACCGGGCGCGGCCGCGGGCTACTACCCGTCCTGGTTGCTCTCCAGGAGTGGGGCACGCAGCACGTCATGGGCGACGGCACCCTGACCGCGACCGCCGGAGCGGACGAAGTACGCCGCCTCGAGGACCTGCTCGGCACGACGCCACCGCCCGTCGAGCTCACCTCGCACCGCGACACCCGCCTCCGGCTCGCCGCCAAGGACACCTGGACCGTCGCCTTCTTCTTCCCCGGCGCCTATGCGCCGAAGAGCCACGGCTATCCCCCGGGCTGGGGCGACATCCCCGGGACCCGGGGCTGCACCCTCGAGTGCCAGACGTACGCCGAGCACGACTCGGACTTCGCGGTCGCCGGCGCCCGCGTGGTCGGGGTGAGCACCCAGCGCATCGATCAGCTGGCCGCGTTCGCGGAACATGTCGACCTGCCGTACGACCTCGCCTCCGATTCCGACGGGATCGCCGCGAGCGCCTACCGGCTTCCGGTCTTCCGTGCCGGCGGCGCTGACCGGCTCAAGAGGGTCTCGCTCCTACTGGACCCGGCCGGCGCCGTACGGCACGTCCAGGCCGCGATCACCGACCCGGCCGGATCCGTCGAAGACATGCTCACCGTTCTGCGCGAACGAACGTCCGTCGGCGCTACCGACCCCAGGACACAGAAACCCACGGGGTAGGCTGCGACCACGCTCGTGGAGCAGGAACCCGGTGAGAGTCCGGGGCGGTTCCGCCACTGTGTTGTCCGTGTTGGAGCACGGACACAGCCAGACACTGATCACGAGCGATCCGACCGATCGACGGGGCGAGAACCCCTGAGGAGGAATCTGGCCGTGGCCGACCCTGCACGCGTACGCATCGCTCTTCTGTCCACCTCGGACACCGACCTGCTCTCGGCCCGCGCCAGCGGAGCCGACTACGCCTGGGCGAACCCGTCCCGGGCCACCGACCTCGAGCGCGTCGTCGCCGACGCCGATCTGGTCGTCTTCCGGCTCCTCGGCTCGCCGAGCGACCTGTGGGACGGGCTGGCGGCCGTGAAGGAGAACGGCACACCGGTCGTGGTCCTCGGCGGCGAGCAGCAGCCGAGCGCCGAGCTGATGGAGCACTCCACCGTCCCGATGGGTGTGGCCGCGGAGGCGCACCGCTATCTCGCCGAGGGCGGGCCGGTGAACCTCGCCCAGCTGCACGCGTTCCTCTCCGACACCGTGCTGCTGACCGGTTTCGGGTTCGAGCCGCCGGCGCAGGTGCCGGCCTGGGGGTTCGCGGAGCGGCCGGAGCCGGCCGACGCCGCGCGCCCGAGGATCGGGGTGCTCTACTACCGCGCGCACGAGACCAGCGGAAACACCGCGTTCGCCCACGCACTGGCCGATGCCATCGACGCGACCGGGCAGGCCACCGGCGTACCCGTCTTCGCGGGCTCGCTGCGCTCCGCGCCCGACGACCTCTACGAGGCGCTCGGAACGCTCGATGCGCTGATCGTGACCGTGCTCGCCGCGGGCGGCTCGGTGCCCGCTTCGGCCAGCGCCGGCGGCGAGGACGAGGCTTGGGACGTGGAGCGGATGGCGGCGCTGGACATCCCGGTGCTGCAGGGGCTCTGCCTGACCTCCTCCCGCGCGGAGTGGGAGGCCTCCGACGACGGCGTGACGCCGCTCGACTCGGCGTCGCAGATCGCGATCCCGGAGTTCGACGGGCGGATCATCACCGCGCCGTTCTCCTTCAAGGAGCTCGACGAGCAGGGTCTCCCCCAGTACGTCGCCGACCCCGAGCGCGCCGCGCGGGTCGCCAGGATCGCGGTCAACCACGCACGCCTGCGCCACACGCCCAACCAGGACAAGCGCCTCGCCCTCGTCCTCTCCGCCTACCCCACCAAGCACTCCCGCATCGGCAACGCGGTCGGCCTGGACACCCCGGTCTCCGCGATCCGGATGCTGCGGCGGCTGCGCGAGGAGGGATATGACCTGGGTTCCGACAACGCGGTCACGCGGATCCTTGATGGTTCCTCTGCGGAGGTCTCGACAGGCTCGACCACCGGTGGCGACGACACGGCGGCAGGCGACGCCCTGATCCATGCCCTGATCGCGGCGGGCGGGCAGGACGAGGAGTGGCTGACCAACGCCCAGCTGACCGACGCCCACGTACGCATCCCGAAGGCGTCCTACGACGAGTGGACCGCCGATCTCCCGGCTGACCTGCGCGAACAGATGGTCGAGACCTGGGGCCCGACGCCGGGGAAGCTCTTCGTCAACGACGAGAACGAGCTGGTACTGGCCACGCTCCAGGCCGGCAACATCGTGATCCTGATCCAGCCGCCGCGCGGGTTCGGGGAGAACCCGGTGGCGATCTACCACGACCCGGACCTGGCGCCGAGCCACCACTACATCGGCGCTTACAAATGGCTCGAGCACGGCTTCGAGGCCGACGCCGTCGTCCACCTCGGCAAGCACGGCTCGATGGAGTGGCTGCCCGGCAAGAACGCAGCGCTGTCGGCTTCCTGCGGCCCGGATGCGGCGATCGGCAACATGCCGCTGATCTACCCGTTCCTGGTCAACGACCCCGGCGAGGGCGCCCAGGCCAAGCGCCGTGCGCACGCCACGATCGTCGACCACCTGGTGCCGCCGATGGCACGCGCGGAGTCCTACGGCGACATCGCGCGGCTGGAAGGGCTGATGGAGGAGTACGACCGGATCTCCTCGATGGACCCGGCCAAGCTGCCGGCCATCCGTGGCGAGATCTGGCAGCTGATGAAGGCCGCCGAGCTCCACCGCGACCTCGGCCTGGAGGAGCGGCCCGAGGACGACGACTTCGACGACTTCATGCTCCACATCGACGGCTGGCTCTGCGAGATCAAGGATGCCCAGATCCGCGACGGCCTGCACGTGCTCGGTGCCGCGCCGGAAGGTGAGGCGCGGGTCAACCTGGTCCTCTCGATCCTGCGTGCGGCGCAGGTGTGGGGCGGGGTCGGGGGCGCCGTGCCCGGGCTGCGGGCGGCGCTCGGACTCAAGGAGGGCGCTGATACCCGCGCGGTCGACGAGATCGAGGCCCGGGCGAAGGATCTGGTGCAGCGGATGGACGCGGCCGGCTGGGACCCGGCGGCCGCCGAGACGCTCCACGACGACCCCGCCGTACGGCAGGTGCTTGTCTTCGCCGCCGAGCAGGTGGTGCCGCGGCTGAACGGGACGACCGACGAGCTGTCCGCCGTCCTGCACGCGCTCGACGGTGGCTTCGTCCCCGCCGGGCCGTCGGGCTCGCCGCTGCGCGGGCTGGTCAACGTACTTCCCACCGGCCGCAACTTCTACACCGTCGACCCACGCGCGGTGCCGTCCCGGCTCGCCTGGCAGACCGGCCAGGCGATGGCCGACTCGCTGCTGCAGCGCTACCTCGACGAGACCGGGGACTACCCGACCAGCGTCGGGCTGTCGGTGTGGGGCACGAGCGCGATGCGTACGGCCGGCGACGACATCGCCGAGGTGCTCGCGCTGCTCGGCGTACGCCCGGAGTGGGACGAGGCCTCCCGGCGCATCACCCACCTCGACATCATCCCGCTCGAGGAGCTGGGCCGACCCCGGATCGACGTGACCGTACGCATCTCCGGCTTCTTCCGCGACGCGTTCCCGCACGTGGTCTCGATGCTCGACGACGCGGTGCGCCTCGTCGCCGACCTCGACGAGCCCGCCGAGGAAAACTTCGTCCGCGCGCACACGCTCGCCGACCTCGCCGAGCACGGCGACCAGCGCCGCGCGACGTCTCGGATCTTCGGCTCCAAGCCCGGTTCGTACGGTGCCGGGATCCTGCAGGCGATCGAGTCGGGCAACTGGCGCTCGGACCAGGACCTCGCCGAGGTCTATGCGGCCTGGGGCGGCTTCGCGTACGGCCGCGACCTCGACGGCGCGCCTGCGGCTGACGACATGCGCGCGAACTACCGCCGGATCAAGGTGGCCGCGAAGAACGTCGACTCCGCCGAGCACGACATCGCCGACTCCGACGACTACTTCCAGTATCACGGCGGCATGGTCGCGACCGTCCGCGCGCTGACGGGCTCGGACCCGAAGGCGTACGTCGGTGACTCCACATCCCCCGACGCCATCAAGACCCGCACGCTGCAGGAGGAGACCAACCGCGTCTTCCGGGCCCGGGTGGTCAACCCACGCTGGATCTCGGCGATGCAGCGGCACGGCTACAAGGGCGCCTTCGAGCTGGCCGCGACCGTCGACTACCTCTTCGGCTTCGATGCGACCGCGGGCGTGGTGCAGGACTGGATGTACGAGAAGCTCGCCCGCGAGTACGTCCTGGACGAGACCAACCAGGAGTTCATGCGAGCCTCGAACCCATGGGCGCTCCGTGGGATCGTGGAGCGCCTGCACGAGGCCGCCGAGCGCGGGTTGTGGGAGACGCCCGATCCGGACGTGGTGGCCGCGATGCAGGAGATCTATCTCGACATCGAAGGCGATCTGGAAGAGGAATGAGCGACTCGAGCAAGCGCAGGATCTGGATCATCGGCGTCGGCCCCGGTGACCCGGACCAGGTCACCCTGGAGGCCGTGGCCGCGATGCGGTCGGTGGACTACTTCCTGGTCACCGACAAGTCGGGCACGGTCAAGCAGGGGATGCCAGATCCGCTGGTGCGGGCGCGCGAGGAGCTGCTCGACCGCCACCTCGACCAGGACGCCCGGGTGGTCAAGGTCGCCGACGCGCCCCGCGAGCGGCGTGAGGAGTTCACCGGGACCGATGCGGAGTATCGGGCCGCGGTCGCCGACTGGCACCGCGCCCGGGTCGAGAAGTATCTCGCCGTGCTGGCCGAGAACCCTGGCGACGCCGGCTTCCTGGTCTGGGGCGACCCGGCCTTCTACGACTCCACGATCCGGGTCGTCGACCAGATCGCTTCGCTGCTCGACGTCGAGGTCGACGTCATCCCCGGGATCTCCTCGGTGCAGCTGCTCGCCGCCCGTCACCGCCTGGTGCTCCATGAGGTCGCTCGTCCGCTCTACGTCACCACCGGCCGCGCGGTCACCGACGCGGTCGCCGCCGGACACGACAACATCGTGGTGATGCTCAACCGCGTCGTCGACCTGCCCGGCCTGGCGGACTGGCGGATCTGGTGGGGCGGCAACCTCGGCACGGCTGACGAGGAGCTGGTCGCGGGCACCGTCGGGGAGGTGCTCCCGGCGATCGACGAGGCCCGGACCCGGCTGCGCGAGACCGCCGGCTGGGTGATGGACATCTACCTCCTGCGGGCTCCGCGAGCATGAGCGAGCGACCATGAGCGGTCTGCTGGTCGCCGGCACGACCTCGGATGCGGGCAAGTCGGTCGTCACGACCGGGCTGTGCCGGGCCTTCGCCCGCCGCGGCGTCAAGGTGGCGCCCTACAAGGCCCAGAACATGTCCAACAACTCGATGGTGGTCTCGACAGGCTCGACCACCGGTGAGGGCTCGACCACCGGTGAGGGCTCGACCACCGGGGCCGACGGGACGACCGCCGAGATCGGCCGGGCACAGTGGGTGCAGGCGCTGGCGGCGCGGGTCACCCCGGAGCCGGCGATGAACCCGGTGCTGCTCAAGCCGGGCTCCGAGCGTCGCAGCCATGTGGTGCTGATGGGGCATCCCGCGGGCGAGGTGTCCTCGCGTGACTGGGAGGCGGGGCGCCGGCATCTGGCGACCGCGGCTCATGAGGCGTACGACGATCTCTCCTCCCGTTTCGACGTGATCGTCGCCGAGGGTGCGGGGAGTCCGGCCGAGATCAACCTCCGTGCGGGCGACTACGTCAACATGGGGCTGGCCCGGCATGCCGGGCTGGCGACCGTGGTCGTGGGTGACATCGACCGGGGCGGGGTGTTCGCGGCGATGTATGGCACCCTCGCCCTCCTGGAGCCCGAGGACCAGGCTCTGATCAGCGGTTTCGTGATCAACAAGTTCCGTGGCGACGCCGGACTGCTCAAGCCCGGGCTCGACTCGCTGGAGTCGCTCACCAAGCGCCCCGTCTTCGGGGTGCTCCCCTGGGATCCTTCGCTGTGGCTGGACTCCGAGGACGCGCTCGACCTGGAGGGGCGTCGCTCCGGCGCCGGGACACGGCACAAGATCGCGGTCGTACGTCTCCCCCGGATCTCCAACTTCACCGATGTCGACGCGCTCGGGCTGGAGCCTGACCTCGATGTCGTCTTCGCCTCCTCACCCGCCGACCTCTCCGACGCCGACCTCGTCGTGCTCCCCGGCACCCGCTCGACCATCAACGATCTCGCCTGGCTCCGCTCGCGAGGCCTCGACGTGGCCATCACCGAGCACGTACGCCGCGGCCGGCCGCTGCTCGGGATCTGCGGTGGGTTCCAGATGCTCGGCCGCGTGATCGCCGATTCGCAGGGGGTCGAGGGGGCCGTGGCGGAGGTCGAGGGGCTGGGGCTGCTCGACGTACGCACCGACTTCGCCCCCGCCAAGAACCTACGACTGCCCACAGGGTCGGCGTTCGGGGTCGAGGCGAGCGGCTACGAGATCCACCACGGCCGGATCACCCTCGGCGACGGAGCCTCCGAGTTCCTGGGCGGTGCACGGGCCGGCAACGTCTTCGGGACGATGTGGCACGGCAGCCTGGAGGGCGACGCGCTGCGAGGCGCGCTCCTCCGGGTCGCGCTGGGCCGCGAACCATCCGACGTCAGCTTCCCCGAGGCCCGTGAGCGGCGTATGGACCTGATCGGTGACCTCGTCGAGGAGCATCTCGACGTCGACGCGCTCCTCGACCTCGCCAGGAGTGGCCCGGCGAACGCCCGAAGGGGAACCAGATGAGACTCCTGATCCTGGGCGGGACGAGCGAGGCCCGCGAGCTCGCCGCACGCCTGGTCGACGCCGGCATCGACGTGACGTCCTCGCTCGCCGGCCGGGTGGCGCGTCCGCGGCTGCCGGTCGGGAAGGTGCGGATCGGCGGGTTCGGTGGGGTGGAGGGGCTCCGGGCGGCTCTCGAGGAGTACGACGCGGTCGTCGATGCCACCCATCCGTTCGCGCTCGGGATGACCCGAAATGCGGCCGCGGCCTGCACCGAGCTACCTCTGATCCGCCTCGAGCGGCCGGGCTGGGAGCCGGATGCGGCATGGCGCTACGTCGACACCCACGAGGCCGCCGCTGAGCTCGCGGCCGAGATCGGCGAGCGGCCCTTCCTCACGGTCGGGCGCCAGGAGCTGGCTCGCTTCGTGCCCGCCCTGGGCGAGCGTCACGCACTGGCCCGGGTCGTCGACGTACCCGATCTCGAGCTTCCCACCGCCTGGGAGCTGATCACCAGTCGCGGGCCGTACGACCTCGGCGGCGAGCTCGCACTGATGCGGGAGCACCAGAGCGACGTGCTGATCACGAAGAACTCCGGCGGCACCTACACCTGGCCGAAGATGCAGGCCGCCGACGCGCTCGGCGTGCAGGTGGTCGTCGTCCGTCGCCCGGCCGGCCCCGACGGCGTAGCGGCGGTCAACGATGTCGCCGATGCCGTCACCTGGGTGAAGGGACTCGGGTGACGGCGCGGGTTCTCGTCGGGATGTCGGTCACCGACGTCGACCGGCGCGACGACCTGCTCGCCTGGGCGCACGACCACGGCGCGAGCGTCGCGTTCCTGCAGATGGGCGACCCGTCGCTGGCGGCCGAGCTGACCCGCGCAGCCGACGAAGGCGCCCAGACGATCACGCTGGCCGGCGTCAGCCTCGGCCCGATCGCACCGGGGCAGTCCTGGCTGCGCCGGATCGCCGCCCACTGGTGGCGCGAACGCACCGGTCACCGCCCGGAGATTCACGTCGCGACCCGCCTGGCGACCACGCGCGACGAGCTCCCCGAGGTGATGGACGAGACCCGCCCGATCACCGGCACCGAGCCCGGACTCACCTCACCCGCGTGGGAGCAGGTGCCGAGCCACGTACGCCAGGTCCTGATCTGCCGCGGTCCACGCTGCACCGCGAAGGACGCCGAGGAGACCGCGAAGGCGGTCATCCTGGAGGCGATGGAGGCCGGGCTGGGCGACGACGACCTGCTGATCACCCACACCGGCTGTCAGTTCCCGTGCAACCAGGCGCCGGTGCTCAGCGT
Organism: Nocardioides sp.; assembly: GCF_050699375.1. GTDB lineage: Bacteria > Actinomycetota > Actinomycetes > Propionibacteriales > Nocardioidaceae > Nocardioides. The sequence continues at coordinate 19,222 of NZ_JBOHDN010000182.1, forward strand.
CCAGCCCGACGACGTCTGGTACGGCGCCGTGGATGCGGCCGCCGCCCGGGCGATCGTCCATGACCACCTCACCGCCGGCCGTCCTGTGGAGGCGAACCGCCTCCCCCGCTGAGCCCAATCCCGTCAGCGTGAGCCGGGCCCGCGGGAGGACCTTCAGCTCTCGACGACGCTGGTCAGTCGGGAGAATGCGATCAGGTTGCCGGTGTGCGAGCCCACCGACGGGTCGAAGTTGCTGCAGGTGATCAGCCGGAGCGTGGGCTCGCCCAGGTCACCGCCGTAGATCAGCTTCGTCGGGAACTCGTCCTTGGGGAACTCGCGCAGTGCGTCGACGGTGAAGACCGCGGTCCGGCCGTCCGCGCGCCGTACCGAGATGGTGTCCCCCGGCCGGAGCTCGGCGAGGTCGAAGAAGATCGACGGGCCGCGCTCCTCGGTCGCCACGTGCCCCTCGATGATCGAGGGACCGGGTTGGCCCGGGGTGGGGGAGTTCTCGAACCAGGCCGCCTTGTCGAGGTTCGGCCCTGGCTGCGGGACGGCGAGGCGGCCGTCGTCGGTCTTGCCGAGGGGGAAGACCGAGGAGCGTACGCCGATCGCCGGGATCGAGATCGACACCGGCTTCGACGGCCCCAACGGCACCTCCTTAGCCGGCCTCACCTGTGGGGGCCCGTTCGAGGAGGCCGGCGGCGAGCTCTCGAGCGTGCCGACGGGCTCGTCGAGGGAGGGGGGTGCGGGATCCTGCGACACGACCGCCACGACGACGAGGATCGCGCCGGCGACGGCGGCCACCAGGGCGAGCAGTGCAAGCCTTCCCCTGTGTCCGCCGTGCGCGGTGCGACCCTCGGTCATCGTAGTTGCGTCGCGCGATCGCGCGGCGTCAGCGGCCGATCTCGGCGGTACGGCGACGGCGCGAGGCCACGCCCACAACCGCTGCGGCGGCGAGCAGTCCGCCACCCGCGGCGATCAGGCCGAGGTTCTCGACACCTGCCGTCGAGCCGCTGCCGGTGTCGACGCCACCACCGGGCATGCTCGAGAGGGAACCGCACAGAGCCGGCGACGTGGCGGCGAGCGGGAGCTCGGGCACCAGGTTGCTCTTGGCCTTGGCGGCCTCCTCGGTGAGCGTGGCCGGGTCGAGACCGTGCACGACGATCACGCCCGTGCCGTCCGCGAGAGAGTCCTGGGTGGCCTGGTCGAGCTTGATCGTGCGGCTGTAGTCGACGCTGCTGCCGCCGGGTGCGATCTTGATGTTCGTGCCGGCCTTGGCGCTGGTGTCGCCCTTCGTCGACAGCGTGGTACCGATCTCGCCGTACGCCGGCTGGCCCTCGACGGTGTCGACGATGCCGTCGCCGTTGGCGTCGGCGTCCTTCGTCGGGCACTCGCCCCGGGCTCCGATGTGGATGTGCTGGACGTGCGGGTAGGGCGCGTCCATGAACGTCTCGGGCAGACCGCTCCAGCTGAGGTCCACCTGAGCCTGGTCACCCTCGACGCTGATCGTGGCCATGCCGGAGCCCGACGACCCGTTCAGCGGGTCGAGAGTCGTCTGGTAGGTCCCGTTGGCGTCGTCTGCGAATGCTGCGGTCGGTGCCATCACGACCGCCACCGCGGCTGCTGCCAGCGGCACCAGCATCTTCATCGGCTTACTCATGAGACTTCACTTCTTCCCGTGTGTGGCGATCGCACCCGTCGGGGTTCTTGAGACGAACGCCTCCTCCACGGGCTTCGGGCTGGCAGCGGCAGCGGATTGGTCCAATCCGCACAAAGGGCTGCTGCGAAAGACTGGTGAGAGACGCCGAACCGCGCGACATCGATGAGCCCGGGAGGATTTCGATGAAGGTCAAGCTCCGCCCATGGACGGCGCTCGTCGCCGCCCTGTTCCTGCTCGGAGGGTGCGCCTCGACCGGCGACTCGAACGCACAACGGCCCTCGGAGAAGCACACGATGCCCGACGGCACCGTGATGAAGGGCCCAACCCACGTGCACGACGACAGCCACTCGCACGGCGAGGAGGACGAGGACGAACCCGGCCAGGCCGTCGGACCCTCCCAGGCCGCACGCATGGTCTGCACCGGTCAGGTGGTCGACGACGTCACCCGGATCATGGGCCTCGCCACCCCGGCCGAGCCGATGTCGTCGTGGAAGAAGCCAGAGTTCACGTGCACATTCGATCTGGATGCCGGGCCCCTGGTTCTCTCGGTGCACGACGCGACCGACGTGCCCGACGGCCAGCAGCACTTCCGCACGATGCAGGCCTCCCACGCCGACGCCGAACCGATCAGGGGCGTCTACAGCCTCGGCCTGCCGGCCTACGAGACGGCCGACGGCACGGTCGCCTTCGTCAAGGACGGAAAGACCCTCGAGGTCGACGCCAGCGACCTGACCGGGAAGCTGGGCGTGCAGAAGGACATGACCCGCGCCGAGATCGCCTACGCCGTGGCCACCAGCGTCCTGGCCTGCTGGACCGAGCACGGCTGAGTCCGGAAGCCGTTGGCGTTCCGCCAAGCCCGATGCTCGAGCTTGTCGAGACCTCCGAAGAACCTCACAAGCTGGCCGCGAGCGCCTTGCGCTCGGCGACGGCCTGCTCCTGGGCGTACAGCCGACCGACCAGCCCGGTGAGCGCGACCCCGAGCACTCCCCACATCGTGGCGAGCGTGATCAGCGACGCGAGCCGGAAGGACCACAGGGTGTCCGCTGGGAAGTCGCCGACCTCGTTGACGGTGACGAAGAGCCGACCCGCGACGACCACCACCGCCAGATAGGCGAGAGCCCCACCGACGACGACCCCGTAGGTCCCGACCCGTTCCCGCAGCCGCACCGCGCCATAGGTGGCGAGCGCGGCCGCGACGACGGAGACGAGCAGGTAGCCGAAGTAGACCGACGTACGCAGCCCGATGGTGTCTCCGCTGCCGACGGCGGGCGGGGTGGCTGGGTATTTGAGGAACGGCACCAGCGCGAAGGCGACGAACCCGATCAACGTGACCAGCGCGGTCGACTGCCCCGGTGGGAGCCGCCCCATCCGTCCGAGCGCAGCGGCGGCGACCAGAGCGAGGATTCCGCCGAGCGCGACGCCGATCGCCAGCGTCCCGGTCAGCAGCCCCCAGGTGCTCTGGTTGGCGCGGGAGACCTCAGGGGCTTCCTCGCCACCCTCGCCGTGCGAGTGCGAGTGCCCGTCGGCGCCGGCCGACTCCTCCAGCGCGATGGCAGCGCCGACCTGCGGCTCACCGACGGCGTACGCCACCAGGAAGGTGACGACGCCGGCGAGGAGTCCAGCTAGCAGGCCGCGTACGAGAAATGCACGCGGGCTCATCAGTGGCAGGGGTAGCCGAGGAGGTGACGACCGTCGTGGACCCACTCGTGGACGAGCGTGCCCGACGGGATCGAGATCGCACCCTGGTCGGCACTGATGAAGAAGATCACCAGGAGCCCGAGCAGTCCGAAGAAGAGCGCCCAGGGGGCCAGCTCACGGAGCGAGATGGTGGGCACGGGGTTGATCGGCATGGCGGCGCCGGCGACGGGCGCCACAGCGTGCTGCGACATATGTCCTCCTCAGGGATATCTGCGTCCCTGTTCGTTGGGTTGGACGGACATTCGGGTCTGACTCCACCGCCGCGAAGCGATGTCACAGTAGCGCGACTGTGCCGGAGTTCCACCGGCTTCCTCGTGTCCGTTGCGAGCACTCTAGCCGAGATGCCCCGCCCGTCGCTGGGGCCGGGCGCCAGTCGGATCCCACACCCATTCCAGTTGACATTGGGAATGATTCTCATTAACGTCTGGCCGGCTTGCTCGCTGGAGACACCTCCTCGACCAGGCACCGAGCGGAGTGACCCCACGCCCGCTCGCACAGTCAGCGCTGAACGAGGGTTCGAGCGCCGAGGAGAAACGGAGTGACCGACCGATGCGAAGTCTCAGCCCCTGGAGCGCTGCCTTACCCGCACTGTTGATCGTGGTGACCACTGGTTGCGGCGCTCCAGCCGACTCCAGCAGCGGCGCCGCCGGCGGCTCGGAGCCGGTCACCGTGGACAGCTGCGGTCGCGAGGTCGAGTTCGACTCACCACCTCAGCGGGTGATGGCGATCGGTTCGGAGGCTCCCTCGTTGCTGACCGCCGCCGGAGCGGGCGACAAGGTCACCCACTACGCCGGTAGCCGGGAGGTGCCCTTCGACCGGGCGACGAAGGAGACGGTCGAGGGTGCCGAGCGGGTCACCGAGGACTCCCACGACGTCTCGTTCGAGATGATCGTCAGCTCGGGCGTCGACACCGTGATCGGCACCGACATCACCTCGGGCGTCGATATCGACGCTCTCGCGGAGCGCCTGGACCGGGCCGGGGTGCAGATGCTGACCGTCAGCGGCTACTGCGCCGGAATCGACGGTCGTTCCACGGGTGGCATGAGCGGGTTCGACCTGATCTACCACGATGTCGAGACCTATGGTCGTCTGTTCGGCACCGAGCAGGCAGCAGCCCGCGGCGTGCGGGACCTGAAGGACCGGGTCGACTCGGTCGCGGACCGGGTGGAGGGGGCGCGCCGTACCGCGGTGCCCCTGTACGTGCCGACCGAAGGCACCCTCGGCTCCTACGGCGGGCAGTCGCTGGTCTCGGAGCAGATGACGTTGCTGGGCCTGGACAACGTCTTCGCCGACGTGGGCAAGCGCTACTTCGAGCCGTCGACCGAGGAGCTGGTCGACAGCGCACCAGACCTGGTCTTCGCGATGTACCTGCCCACCGGATCGTCGAGCCTGGAGTCCGACCAGGACGTGGTCGACGCGCTTCGCGGCCGGCCTGATCTGGCCGGCCTCGAGGCGGTCGACGAGAAGGCTGCGGTGCTTCCTCTGAACTACTACTACGCCTCCCCCGGCCCGCTGGCCGTCGACGGACTCGAGCTGCTCGCCGACCGACTGGCCGCCTCGTGAGCCGGCCGGCAGAGCTCCATCGGCGCAGTCGCCCCGACAGGCACCGGCCCGTCGGCCCGGGTCGGAGCAGGCCCCGCCACGCGGTGGCGCGAGACACCACCGAGGTCGACTTCGTGAAGCTGAGCCCGACGCGGAACATGACCGTGCTGGTCACGAGCCGGCATGCCGTCGGTGACTACCGGTCCATCGCGACCCAGCTCCTCTCTGCAGGACATGTGCACGCCGAGCAGGTCGGGTTCGTCACGGCACCGACGTCGCCCCGGGCGCAGGTCCGCCTGCACATGGCCGGAGACGAGTTCTGTGGCAACGCGTGCATGGCACTGGCCGCACTGAGCGCCGGGCAGCTCGGCCTGGGCATCGGCGCCCGGACCGAGATCGTCGTAGACGCATCGGGCACCGACTCAGCGGTGACCTGCCAGGTCGAGCACCAGGACTCCGGCTACTACTGCCGTCTCACGATGCCGCGGCCGAGCCGCGTCGAGGCGTACCCGTTCCCGGGTGTCCCGGCCGGCCGCTCGGCCCTGGTCCGGTATCCGGATGCGGTCCACCTCGTCGTCGAGTGTGCGGAGCACGACCAAGTCGTGAGGGACCGCGCGCAAGAGACGGCCGCCCATCTCGGAGCGACCGAGGGCGTGCCCGTGGTCGGCGTCATGCTCTACGACCCCGTCCGCGGTGACCTGGCCCCGTTCATCAACGTGCCCTCCCTGAACAGCATGGTGTGGGAGCGCAGCTGCGGCTCGGGAACCGCCGCGCTCGGCGCCTACCTGTCCGCGAGGTCCGGAGGTCCGGTACGCACGAGCGTCCACCAGCCCGGCGGCAGCATGCAGGTCGAGGCCGATCACGGGAGCGATGGGGTGACCGGGCTCCGCATCGGCGGACACGTCCGCATCGTGGCCGAGGGGACGGCGTACGTCCATGTCTGAGATCTTCTCCGTCCCCTCGCCGGCGCTCTCGCCGGAGGCCGACGACATGCTCGCCTCGCTGCGCGACTACCGGCGACGGTTCACCGCGGCCGCGGACGCGTACGACGCCTCGACCGAGCGTGCCTCCGATCTCGAGATGGTCATGGCCGACTACTCCACGTACGTGACCGACGAACGCAACGTCGCGCCGTTCGCCGAGCTCAGCCGGACGATGCCCGGCGACACGGCCGCCCTCGTCGCTGACCTGCGCGCACAGTCGGCACGGTGCGCAGCGGTGATGGAGAAGTACCGTGCGCTGCGGCTGCTCGAGGGTCGCGCCGGATCTGTCGGCTACTTCGCCAACGTCGAGTCGTGCATCGAGGAGGAGTTCGGGGCGGTCGGACCGACCCGGGACTCGCGGGTGCTGCTCGTCGGATCGGGATCGTTCCCGATGACGCTGCTGAACGTCGCGGCGCGTACCGGGGCCGCCACGGCCGGGGTCGACATCGACCCCGAAGCCGTCGCCCTCGGGCGCCGGGTCGTGGAGCTCCTGGGCAGCGACCTCAGCAGCGACCTGGGCGGCGATCTGGACATCGCTCTGGAGGACCTCCCGGCCGAGGAGCTTCGGTTCACCCCAGGCGCGACCCACATCGTGATCAGCTCCACGGTCGAGACGAAGTACGACATCCTGCACCGGCTGCACGCCGTCACCCGCGACGACGTCGTCGTGGCGATGCGGTTCGGCGACGGACTGAAGTCGCTCTTCAACTACCCGATGCGGGACGTCGACCGCGACCGGTGGCGCCTGGTCGAGACGATCCGCCGCCCGGACCAGGTCTTCGATATCGCGCTCTACGCCAAGCAAAGCCCCGACCGAGAGGACGGATAGCAGATGGAAGACCTCGGAAAGGTGCTCATCGCCGGGACCGGCCCGACCGCCGTGCAGATGGCCGTGCTCATCGGCCGGCTCGGGGGCCCGGTCGGGATCGCCGGGCGGGAGTCGGAGCGGTCGGAGACGTTCTTCGCGGCACTCTCAGAGAGCGGCGACACCCTACGGATCGACGTCCAGAGCGACCGGCACCGTGCGCTCGCCGGCGAATGCCAGGTCGAGCAGTGGTTCCGCGGCTACCAGAGCGTCGAGGGCGAGTGGGACACCCTGGTCCTCACCGTCACCGCGGACGCGTACGTCCCGATCCTGAAGCAGCTCGACCGGCGAGTGCTCCGGCAGATCGACCGGATCGTGCTGATGTCCCCGACCCTCGGCTCGAGCTCCCTCGTCCGTGAGCTCGCTCGGCAGCAGGGCGCCGACCCGGAGGTGATCAGCTTCTCCAGCTATCTGGGCGATACCCGGTGGCCGGGCGGCGCACCGGGCGGATCCGCGCTCACCGCGGGCGTCAAACGGCGCATCTACGCCGGCTCGACCACGAGGTCCTCGGCGGCCCTCGGCCTGCTGCGCGACCTGCACGAGTCGGTGGGGATGACTGTCGAGCTCCTCGGCCAGCCGGTCGAGGCCGAGTCCAGGAACATCTCCCTCTACGTGCACCCACCCCTGTTCATGAACGAGGTCACCCTGGGTGCGGTCTTCATGGAGCCGGAGCCGACGAAACCGGAGCCCACGAAGTACGTCTACAAGCTGTTCCCCGAGGGTCCGATCACCCCGTCGTTGATCCGCACCATGGTCGCGCAGTGGCGGGAGCTCACCGCGATCGTCACCGCGCTGGGCGGCTCGGGCGTCAATCTGCTGGCGTTCATGCTCGAGGACAGCTATCCCGTACGTCCCGAAAGCATCAGCCCGGCCGACATCGCCGCCTTCGAAGGGCTGCCAACCATCCATCAGGAGTATCTCGTCTACGTGCGCTACGCGTCCCTGCTCATCGACCCGTTCTCAGAACCCGACGGCGACGGGAGGTACTTCGACTTCTCCGCCATCCCGATCCGGCCGGTCTTCCGCAACGGCGCCGGCGAGTGGGACGTGCCGCGGATGCCGAAGGAGGACTACTACCGCACCAAGGTCATCCAGGGCGTGGCCCGGCACCTCGACGTGGAGTGCCCGACCATCGACGGGCTCCTGGCCACGTACGAGGGGGAGCTCGAGAAGTCGGCCAAGGCACGCGTAGGTGACCGCCTGTCGGAGGCTTTCACCGTCAGCGACTTCGGTTCGGACCTGGACCTGATCTGCGCCTCGATCTCGGCCTCGATCCCGGCGGCACGATGAGCAGCGTCGACGTGAGCCCGACCGAGGCCCTTCCCACCGAGCGACGGATCATCGCGGCGATCTGGCCGACCCTGCTCGCCTCAGCCGTCGGCCTGCTGCCGTTCACCGTCTTCAGCACGTTCCTCGTCTCGATCGCCGGTGCGACCGGGAACGGCGAGGCCGCCGTCGGATCGCTTCGCGGTCTCGGCGGGATCGGCGCCGTCGTCGTCGGCGTCGTCCTGGCTCCCCTGATCGGCCGGATCGCCCCGGGGCGGGTGGCCGGGCTCGCGCTGATCCTGCTCGCCGTGGCGTCCTTCGTCGGGACCTTCTCCTGGCTGCCGGCCCTGATCGCGTTCTGTCTCCTGACGGGTGTCTCGAACGCGCTGCTCTACCCGGCCCTGTCGACGGCGGCAGCGGACCGCTTCGGCTCCGGACCGGCATCGGGCCGCGCCGCGACCCTGGTGATGACCTCCCAGACCCTGGCGTCCACGCTGGGTGCGCCGTTGATCGTGCTGCCGACCCTGTGGTGGGGCTGGCGGGGCGACCTGATCGCGGTGGCCGTGCTGGCCCTCGCCCTGGCTCCGCTGCTGTTCCGCTACGGCCGCGAGGAGCACGCCGCGAACCAGACCCGGCGGCTCGGCTACGTAGCCGCTTTCCGCACGCTCGCCGGTGTTCCTGGTGCCATCTCCCTGCTCCTGGTCGCCTTCGCGCGCGCCGGGGCGTTCATGGGTCACCTGGCGTTCCTGGCTCCCCTCTACGACGACCGGTTCGGCCTGGCACCGACCACGTTCGCCTTCGTCTGGGGTCTCAGCGGGGGATCGTTCTTCGTCGGCCACCTCGTCGCCGGCCGGTTGCTGAACGCCGACGGTTCCGACGACCGCGCCCACCAGGTGATGATCCTCTCCCTGCTGACCGGACTTGCCGCCCTGATCGGGGTGTACGCGGCCCCCGCCCTGCCACTGGCACTGGCCGCCACCGCGGTGCTGTCGGCCAGCCATGCGGTGGTCGCTGCCGCGGTGGTCACCCTGCTCGTACGCCGTTGCGCGGACGTGCGCGGAACGGCTCTGAGCCTGAGCTCCGCCGGCATGAGCCTGGGACTCTTCCTCGGCACCGCGGCCGCGGGAGCCGGGCTGGCGGTGGCCGGATACCACGGCGCCGCGGTGGTCCTCGGCGGGCTCACCCTGGTCTCCCTGGCCGCCGCGCTGACCCTGCGACCCCGCGTCCGATGACGTACGAAAGAGAGGCAGGAATGGTCTCCCTCGACCGCGCGATCGACCCGGTGGACCCGGTGGACCAGGTGGAACTGGCGGACCCGGTGGAACAGCTGGTCGAGGACGACGACCTCGATCACGACCGGCGGAGGCGTCATACCGCGCTCTGGGTCGGCGGACTCATCGTGGGCCTGATCATCACGGTGCCCGCCGCGGTGGGGCTCGGGCCGGCGTACGTGCCATTGGACACCGTGGCCCAGATCGTGGGCCGCCATGTGCTCGGCGTCCCGGCGGAGATCACTTGGACTCCGGCTCAGGAGTCCATCGTCTGGCTCCTGCGGGTGCCCCGCGTCCTGCTGGGTGCCGCGGTGGGTGCAGGCCTGGCGATCGCCGGGGTCGGCCTGCAGGCTCTGACGCGCAACATCCTGGCCGAGCCCTATCTGCTGGGCGTGACCTCCGGCGCGTCGAGCCTCGCCGCGGCGACGATCCTCTTCGGGATCGGGGCCGGGATCGGGTCGGCATCACTCACCGGCAGCGCGTTCGTAGGGGCGCTGGCGGCGGGCGTGGTGGTCTACCTGCTCGGCCGGGTCGGTGGGCAGATGACCTCGACCCGGCTCGTGCTGGCCGGGGTCTCGGTCGGCTACGTGCTGCACGCGCTCACCTCGTTCCTGATCTTCGCCTCCGACGATCCCGACGCCGGCCGCTCCGTGCTGTTCTGGACGCTGGGGTCGCTGACGCTGGCGACGGGCCAGTCCGCGCTCGTCACCTGGGCGGTGGTGCTGGCCACGTTGGCGCTGCTGCTCTTCTGGGCCCGGCGCCTGGACGCGCTCTCGATCGGCGACAACACCGCGCAGACGTTCGGGATCTCGCCGACCAGGTTCCGTGCGGTGGTCATGGTGGCGATCGCGCTCTGCGTGGGCGCGGTGGTCGCGGCGTCGGGCGGCATCGGGTTCGTCGGTCTGATCATCCCGCACGTCGCCCGGATGTGCGTCGGGACCGCACACCGCCGGCTGCTCCCGGTCGCGGCGCTGCTGGGCGCGATCTTCCTCGTGTGGGCCGACGTGCTCGCACGTACGGCCCTCATGCCCCAGGAGCTTCCCCTGGGCATCGTCACGGCGCTGGTCGGAGCACCGTTGCTGTTCCTGCTCGTACGCCGGCTCAACCCGACCGAATGACCCCCAACCACGCAAGGAGCCGCTGACATGATCACAGCGACCGACGTCTCTGTCGGCTACGACGCCAATCTGGTGATCGAAGGGGTCGACCTGCACGCCGCACCAGGCGACGTGGTCGGGCTGATCGGTCCGAACGGCAGCGGCAAGACCACCTTCCTACGGACCCTGTACGCAGCGCTGCGCCCTCGCGCGGGGCTCGTCACCATCGACGAGCAGCCGGTCACGTCCCTGCGCGGGCCCGAGCTCGCCCGGCATGTCGCCGTGGTCGCCCAGGAGACCCCGACGGACCTGCCCGTCACCGTCGCGGACATGGTGCTGCTGGGCCGGACCCCGCATCGCCGGGCACTGGCCGCGTTCACCCGGAACGACCACCGGGCGGTGGCGGCCGCGCTGGCTCGCGTCGGTGCCCGGCACCTCGCCGACCGTCGCTACGCCACGCTCTCCGGCGGGGAGAAGCAGCGCGTGCTGGTCGCCCGGACGCTGGCCCAGCAGGCCGACCATCTCCTCCTCGACGAGCCGACCAACCACCTCGACATCCGCTACCAGCACGAGCTGCTGCGGCTGGTCGGACGGCTCGGGGTCACCTCCGTCGTCGTCCTGCACGACCTCAACCTCGCCGCCCGCTACTGCACGAGCCTCGTGCTGCTCGACCGCGGCCGGGTCGTGGCCACCGGAGCGCCGGAGGACGTACTCACCCCCGAGACGCTGCGCCGGGTCTACGGGGTCCACGTCGAGCGGGTCACGGTGAACGACTGCGTCCAACTGGTCTTCATCCCGATCGACGACCCCGAGACCTGAAGGTGAGCACGCAGCCGCAGCGCCACGCCGCCGAAGCGACATGTAACACGTCGTTCGTAGGACTACTCGCCCTATTGGAT
>NZ_JBOHDN010000183.1:0-4417 GCF_050699375.1 Nocardioides sp.
CCTTGATCAGAGCATTGCCCTCGAACGTCGGCGCGTCCTCGACCGGCTCGTCATACTGCGCGACGTCGTCGAGGCCGACGACCGAGACGCCGGGCACCAGCGGCGAGAGGATCCGGAACATCTCGCCCAGCTTCTTGGCGTTGCGCGAGGCGACGTGGATCTTCGGCTCAGCCGGCAAGTGCGGCCTCCTGCAGCTTGGTGAGGTCGGCGCAGCCCTTCTCACCCAGTGCCAGGATCGAGTCGAGCTCGGAGCGGTCGAAGGCAGCGCCCTCGGCCGTGCCCTGCACCTCGACGAACTTGCCCTCGCCGGTCATCACGATGTTCATGTCGGTCTCGGCGCGGACGTCCTCCTCGTAAGGCAGGTCCAGGCGCGGCACGCCGTCGATGATGCCGACCGAGATCGCGGCGACGGAGCCGGTCAGGGCCTTCGATACACCCAGCGAGGCGACCGCGTCGGCCAGCGCCACATAGGCACCGGTGATGGCGGCCGTACGCGTCCCGCCGTCGGCCTGCAGCACGTCGCAGTCGATGTTGATGGTGTTCTCGCCGAGAGCCTTGTAGTCGATGACCGCGCGCAGCGAGCGCCCGACCAGGCGGGAGATCTCGTGCGTACGTCCGCCGATCTTGCCCTTCACCGACTCGCGCGAGGAGCGCTCGTGGGTGGCGGCCGGCAGCATGGCGTACTCCGCCGTCACCCAGCCCAGCCCTGAACCCTTGCGCCAGCGCGGCACGCCCTCGGAGGCCGAGGCGGCGCACAGGACGCGGGTCTTGCCGAACTCGATGAGGACGGAGCCGGCTGCGTGGTCCAGCCAGTTGCGGGTGATCTTGATGGGGCGCAGCTCGTCGTCGGCGCGCCCGTCAGCTCGATTCGTCACGCCGACCACCCTAGGGGACCGGGTCGAGCGGACCGTAATGGTTACGCCTGTGACGCCTGAGGCGCCTCATCCTTCACAGGCGTAACGGTTTCGGTCCGCATCGCACGCGACACCAGCCACGGCCCGAGGTCACGCGCCCGCCGCCCCACCCAAGGCACCCCCTCGCCGGCCATCCAGGCCAGGTCCTGCGCCCATCCGGTCTCCAGCCCACCGGCCGGCTCCAGCGAGGGAGGCTCGAACGAGAAGCCGTACGCAGCCAGCTGATCGGCCAGCTCGCGGGCGAGCCTGCGGTGGCCGAGCTCGGAGGGATGCAGCCGGTCCGTGGACCAGTACCTGCGCTCGTGCACCTCCGGGACGGCCCCGAAGTCGATCCGCAGGCCGCCATAGGTCGCATACGCCTCGTCCCACACCGCGTTGAGATCGGCCGTACGCCGCCGCAGCGACCTCCGCATCCAGCCGGGCAGCGGCCACAGCAGCGAATGGTCGTGGAAGCGCGGGGTCATCAGCAGCGCGCCCTGGCCCGAGAGCGCGTCCGCGCAGGTCATCACGTCCTGGCGCAGCCGCACCGGGTCCCAGGTGGAGCGCATCAGGTCGTTGAGCCCGACGATCAGCGAGGCCAGATCGGGCCGGTGCGCGACCGCATCATCCAGCTGATCGGCGACGACGACGGCAGCGGTCCCGCCGATGCTCGCGGTGTTGCAGAAGGAGATGTCGTACGTCTGTCCCAGAGCCTCGGCGAGAAGCCGGGCCCATCCACGCCAACCGTCGGGGACCGGGTCCCCGAGGCCAACAGTGGCGCTGTCGCCCAGCGCCGCGTAACGCAGGTAGGTGCCCACGGCTCACGACGATGACGGGGGTGGGTGCCGAAGCACCCACCCCCGCGTGTCGTGTCGCGAACAGTCCGATGAACTACTTCAGCTCGGACTTGAGGACCCGCATGGTGCCGAGCACCAGCGGCAGCCCGACCCACAGTGCGATCGAGGTGAACAGCCGGGCGTACCCGAGGGCTCCGTCCTCGACGGCGACTCCGGCCGCCTGCATCTCGTTCCCCGCGATGTAGGGCATCATCGCGACCTGCATGGAGATCCACGGGAAGATGTTCTGAGCCCAGTCGAAGACGAAGTAGAGAGCGCTGAAGACGGATGCCTCCAGGATCAGCGTGTAGCCGTAGTAGATGACCAGCGCGGCCGGGGTGTTGAGCAGCAGCATCGCGAACCCGAAGCCCATGAGCAGGTAGAGGATCTGCGTTGCCAGGGTCCACGCGAGCGCCTCACCGGTCACGTTCCAGCTCGCCTCGGACCCGGCGATCGCCGCGCCGCCAAGCGTTCCGAGCGCGCCGACGCCGACCGCGATGGCCATGGTGACGACACCGAGGACGAAGACAGCCAGGAGCTTTGCGAGCACGACCTTCAACCGGCTGGGCTCGAGGGTGAAGGTGACCATGTGCGTGCGCTGACCCCACTCCTGGGTCACGATCATGATCGCCAGCACAGGCACCAGCAGCGAGACCGGGAACGACAGAGCGCTCATCCAGGTCGATGCCGGCAGCGCGGACATGTCGGCCAGCGCCGTGATGAGCAGGATGACGAGCGCGACCAGCGCGATCAGCCCGCCGGTGATCATCAGCATGACCCGGCCGGCGCGCGTGTCGGTCATCTTGCGCCACTCGACCAGCACCAGACGGCTGAAGGGCACCTTCGCCGCCGTCGGGAGCGGGGTGGAGGGCGCTACGGATACGGCGCTCATGCGGAGACTCCTTCGGCGTGGATCTGCGCGGTGTTCTCGCGCTGGGTTTCTGCGGTGAGCTGCAGGAAGATGTCCTCGAGGCCGACGCCACCGTCACGCAGGTCGGTGATCACGACGTTGGACTCCAGAGCTGCCTTGCCGACCTCGGCCGGCGCAGCGGAGACCCGCATGCCGGTGCCGACCGGCTCGACGCTGTAGCCCTTGCCCTTGAGCGCGACCGTGAGCGCCTCGTTGTCGAGGGAGGTGACCAGCGACTGACCGCCGGCGCCGTCCCCGGCGAGGATGGTCTCCTTGGTGCCCTGGGCCACGATGCGGCCGTTGCCGATGAGGATCAGCTCGTCGGCGATCTGCTCCACCTCGTGCAGCAGGTGGGAGGAGAGCAGCACGGTGCCGCCACGGTCGGCGTACTCCTTCAGGAGCCCACGCATCCAGCGGATGCCCGCCGGGTCGAGACCGTTGGCCGGCTCATCGAGGATGAGCACCTTCGGGTCACCGATCAGAGCGCTCGCGATGCCGAGCCGCTGCTTCATACCCAGCGAGTAGTTCTTGATCCGGCGCTTCGACTCCGAGGGAGTCAGCGAGACCAGCTCGAGCATCTCGTCCACGCGAGCCTTGGGCAGGCCCATCGTCATCGCGGCGAGCGTGAGCACCTCACGGCCGGTGCGGCCGTCGTGCTGGGCACTGGCGTCGAGCAGCACGCCGACGTGGCGGCCGGGGTTGGGAAGCTCGGAGTAGAGGGAGCCGTCGATCGTCGCCCGGCCCTTGGTGGGGTTGGTCAGTCCAACCATGATGCGCATGGAGGTCGACTTGCCCGCGCCGTTCGGCCCGAGGAATCCGGTGACTTTGCCCGGCTCGGCGGTGAACGACACGTCGTCGACCGCGGTGAAGGTCCCGTAGACCCTCGTCAGTCCTTCGACTTTGATCATGACGTACATCTTGCCGTGCCTCCGGCGGAGACTGCATCGGACATACGGATGACCCCCGACCCGACAAAAGTATGGGGCCGGTCGAGACCCCAGCAGCCTGTTTGCCCGCCTTCGGTTCATTAACGTGTACGCCGTGCAGCAACCCGCGCCCGAGGCCACCCAGCCACGCCTGACCCTGTGGGGGCACGTCTGGCGCTATCTCGTCGCGCTGGGGATCAGTGCGCTGGGACTGACCAGCAGCGTCGGCGGCTGGCCCGACTGGCGTCTCGCCCTCGACCTCCTCCTCGGCGTGACCAGCCTGGTCCTGGTCTTCTGGCGGCGCCGCTGGCCCGTCACCATCGCGACGGTCATCACCATCGCCAGTGCGTTCTCGATCCTCGCCGCGGGCGCGTCCGCGCTGGCCCTGGTCTCGCTGGCGACCCGACGCCGTTGGCGCGAGATCATCCCGGTCTCGCTGATCAGCTTCGTGGCCGGCATGTTCTGGTTCGCCGTGATGGACACCGCGACACCTTCGGTGGGGCCCTCGGCCTTCGCGATGTGGGGTCTCAACATCGGTCTCAGCGTCGTGATCATCGCCGCGATGGTCGCCTGGGGCATGTACATCGGCTCGCGCCGCGAGCTGATCACCACCCTGCGCCAGCGCGCCGAGACGGCCGAGGCCGAGCAGACGCTGCGTGTCTCCCAGGCCCGCGAGACCGAGCGCCGGCGCATCGCCCGCGAGATGCACGACGTGCTCGCCCACCGCATCTCCCACATCTCCATGCAGGCCGGCGCGCTCGCCTTCCGCGAGGACCTCTCCGCCGACCAGGTGCGGGGCGAGGTGGGCACCATCCGCGACGGCGCCCACCAGGCGCTCGAGGACCTCCGGGC
>NZ_JBOHDN010000184.1:0-2942 GCF_050699375.1 Nocardioides sp.
TTCCACCCGCAGCTGTCCGGCCGGGAGAACATCTTCCTCAACGCCGCGATCTATGGGCTCTCCGCCGAGGAGACCGCCGAGATCTACGAGGACGTGGTGAAGTTCGCCGAGCTGGGCGACCACCTCAACTCGCCGGTCGGCAACTACTCCTCGGGGCAGTACTCCCGCCTCGGTTTCTCGGTCGCCGTCCACATCGACTCCGACATCTTCCTCGCCGACGAGGTCCTCGCCGTCGGCGACAAGCCCTTCAAGAAGAAGTGCATGGAGAAGATGGAGGAGATCCGCGACAGCGGCCGCACCATCGTCTACGTCAGCCACGCCGCGGGCTCCGTCAAGCGGATGTGCGACCGCGTCATCTGCCTGGAGAAGGGCCGCCTGGTCTTCGACGGTGACGTCGACGAGGGCATCGAGTATCTCCACTACGGTGACGACGACGCCAAGGGCTCGGTCGCGCAGAAGAGGCTCGACGCCGCCGACAGCGCTCTCGGCGCGGAAGTCTGAGCCTTGTGTCCCCTGCGACGCTGTCGCAGGGGGCACAACGCGAATTACAGTTTTGTAGTTACTCGGTAACCCTTCCGCAGCCTGTGACTGATGTGAAAGATGATCCCTGGTGTTACGGAACCAGGGGGATCCACGCATGTCTTCGCAGCAGGCCGGGCAACAGGAACCGAGCGTTCAGCGCGCCCGGTCCCGCTACGTCGCCTCGACCCAGCAGCTTCTCGTGCTGGGGGTCGTCATGGCCGCGCTGGTCCCGGCGAGCGCGATCGTCGACCTGAAGGTCGTCCGGCCCGCGGACGTCCCGGCCGCCGGGGCCGGGGCGGTCGTGCCGTCCTCGGCGCAGGTGCCGGCGGGCGCGGTCGAGGCGCACGTCGAGGAGATCTCGCTGACCGCGCCCCTGGCCAAGGGCCGCGGGTCCCGGCCCGGTGGGCCCGGTCGGCTCACCGCCGAGGCGAGGAAGTCCGCCTCAGGGGCGGTGACGACCGTTCTCAGCGACCCGCAGACGGTGGACGGGTTCGGGACGGTCGGACTGACCTGGACGCCCGGAGCGGTCGTTCCCGAGGAGGCGGTCGTGGCCGACGTACGAACGCTGGAGGACGGGACCTGGAGCGACTGGTACGCGCTGGATGTCCATCTCGACGACCATGCTCCTGACCCGGGCTCGGCGGAGGCCGACGGGTCGCGGCCGGGCACGATGGAGGCGATCATCGGCGAGGTCGACCAGGTGCAGGCGCGGCTGAGGCTGACAGACGCCCAGGTGCCGGCCGACCTCAGTCTCGCGGTGATCACTCCCGGAGAGGCGGGCGCGACCCGCAGCGAGTCACCGGAGATCGAGACCGAGGCGGGCGAAGCGGGCTCAGCGGCGCCGGCTCCGGCGGAGGGCACTGGCGAGGCCAGGGCTGACGAAGGGGAAGGCGCGGCGGAGCTGTCGGCGGCTGCGTACACCCCCAGGCCCAGCATCTACAGCCGTCGCCAATGGGGTGCCGACGAGGGCGTACGAGAGGCCGGGCCGCCCGACTACCACGAGGTCCACGGTGGGTTCGTGCACCACACCGTGAACACCAACTCCTACTCCCGGGCGCAGGTGCCGGGGATCATCCGGAGCATCTACGCCTACCACGTGCGGAGCCGGGGCTGGCGCGACATCGGCTACAACTTCCTGCTCGACAGGTTCGGCCGCATCTGGGAGGGCCGCTACGGTGGCGTGGACCGTCCCGTCGTCGGTGCGCACACGGCGGGCTACAACAGCAACGGCTTCGGCGCCTCGGCGATCGGAAACTTCGACAAGGTCTCGCCGCCGACCGCGCTGGTGAACGCCTTCGGCACGCTGTTCGCGTGGAAGCTCTCGTTGCACGGTGTCCGTGGCAACAAGGGCAGCACCCGGATCGGCGACCGCACCTTCTCGCACGCGATCATGGGCCATCGTGACGCGGGGTCCACCGTGTGTCCGGGCCGATACCTCTACGCCAGGATGAGCACGATCCGCTCGCAGGCGGGCTCCAAGCAGCAGGGCTGGGCGGCCCGTGAGCTGCAGTCGCAGATCTCCGGCGCCGCCTACCCGGACCTGGTCGCTCGTCGGGCGAGCGACAAGCGCATCTTCGTGCTGCGTACGAACGGCGAGGCGCGATTCGGGACGCCGTTGGCGACCAACCTGACCGCCGCGTCCTCGACCACCCTGATGAACGGTGGCGACTGGGATCGCGACGGCGACGGAGACATCCTGATCCGGCACGCCGACGGCACGATCCGGGTCAACCGGGGCAACGGCACCCAGACCTTCGCGCCGGGGGTGGTCATCGGCTCCGGCTTCGGGACCGTCCCCGTCATCGACGTGGTCAGCGACCTCACCGGGGACGGCTGGCCGGACCTCCTGGGCAGGCATCCCAACGGTGAGATCCGGGTCTGGCCCGGTCGCGGGACCAGCGCGCTGGGTGCGTCCTACCGGATGCGCAGCGGGGTGAGCGGCGGGAGCCAGGTCATCGGTGCCGGTCGGTTCTATGCCGATGACGGCTCGCCCGAGGCGATCTTCAAGGTCTCCGACAAGCTGCTGATCTTCCGTACGAACGGCCCCGGTGGCCTGACCACGTATTCCGACGCCGGCATCGACACCAGCGCCTTCGACTTCATCCTCGCGACCAAGGACCTGCGTGGCGCCTCCACCGGGGGCGACCTGCTGCTGCGTCGCAAGGCCGACGGAATGTGGTTCGGCTACGAGCACAATCAAGGCGGCGGCTGGGACCGGAAGACACAGATGGGCATCATCCGCGGCTACGACCAGCTCGGCTAGTGCCCCGCACCTCAATTCCGCACCATAAGTCGCACGCTGCGCACGCACCTCGCTGCGTTGGCATCGCTCGGAAGACACCCGGTATGCCGTCGCGACGCCGCCTTGCGATGCACGCACGCATCGCACGACTTATGGCACGGACTCTCGGCGCGGGACA
>NZ_JBOHDN010000185.1:0-24029 GCF_050699375.1 Nocardioides sp.
AGAGGTCACTTCTGCAGGCCGAGAAGGCACGCGGTGACCTCTCGGCCTGCAGAAGTGACTATTCGGCCTGCAAAGGTGACGCTTCGGCGGGGGTGGTGACTCGGGTTGGGGTGGTGATCCGGGCGCGACGGGCGGCGCGGCGGAGGGTGGCGAGCACGGCGGCGCCGAGGAGGGCGATGGCGACGGCGGTGGTGATCGCGCGCATGGTGTCCCAGCTGCTGGTCGAGGTGACCAGGGTGTAGCGCAGGAACGTCGTCAGGTTCTCGACGAGCCCGCCACCCGGGTCGTAGGAGAGGTTGCCGCTCGCGCCGGGGACCGTGACCCCGGTGAGCAGCGGCCAACCCTGCAGGTTGAGCAGCAGCCCATAGGCGTAGGAGGCGAAGATCCCGTACGCAGCGAGCATCGCGATCTCCAGACGGCCGTTCGCCTGTGGCAGGAGCCCGGCTCCCATGGCCACCCAGGCCGCACCGAGCATCTGGTAGGGCAACCAGGGGCCGACGCCGGCGGTGACGAGCGCCGCGACGAACAGGCTCGTACAGCCCAGGACGAAGCCGAAAGCCGGCCCGAAGACCCGGCCGCCGAGGACGAGCATGAAGAAGACCAGCTCCACCCCGCCGGTGCCCGCGGAGACGGCACGCAGGACGGCCTCGATCGCACTGAGTACGCCGAGGAGCGCGATCGTCCGGGTGTCGATCCCGCCGGCGGAGAGCTCGCTCAGCAGCACGACCAGCATCAGCGGCAGCAGCGCGAGGAAGATGAAGGGAGGCTGCACGCGCTCATAGCCGTGCAGCAGCAGCGGCCAGGCGAACATCATCAGTCCGGCCACGGAGATGATCGCGAGCAGCACGGCGGTGCGCGGCGAGAATCTGATCATTGCCCGGTCACCGCCTCGACGATCTCGCGCACCTTCAGCCAGCCGGGACCGAAGACCTTGCTCACCTGGGGCGCGAAGGCCGGTGACTCGGCAGTCACGCTGCGTACGTCGCCGGCGGAGACCACCTCGCCGTCGGCGAGCACCACCACGTCGTCGGCGGCCTCGGCGACGAACTCCACGTCGTGGGTCGCCACCAGGACCGCCTTGCCCGCATCGGTGAGGTCGCGGAGGATCTCGGACAGAGCGCGCTTGGCCGCGTAGTCGAGCCCGCGGGTCGGCTCGTCGAGGAGCAGGACCGGCGGGTCGGCGCTCAGGATCAGCGCCAGCGCCAGCGCGAGCCGCTGACCCTCGGAGAGGTCGCGGGGATGCTGGCCGTCGGGGATGCCGGGGACGAGGCTGTCCAGGATCTCCCTGGTCCGCGGGCCGCCCGCCTCGCACTCCTCGGCCACCGTCTCCAGGTAGAGCAGGTCGGCCGCCGTCTGCGGCAGCAGCCCGACGAGCGTACGTCTGGCTTCGGGATCCAGCGCCGCCGGGTCCTTGCCCGCGACGCTCAGCGACCCCGCGAGCCGCTTCTGGGTGCCCTGCAGTGTCCACAGCAGCGTCGACTTGCCCGACCCGTTGCGCCCCATCAGCGCCGTCACCCGCCCCGCGGGCAGCTCGATCGAGACGTCGTGCAGCACCGGCGTACGTCCTCGGGTGACCGTGAGGCCCGAGCTTGTCAGGGCCATCCCCGACAAGCCCTGACGGAACTTGTCGGGCATGGCAACCCCTGACAAGTTCCGGCCATCTGAGTTGGTATCGGCCCGGTCAGCCGGGTAGTCCGACCCCCTTGCCCGCCGCCTCGCATCGCGCACAGTCAACGGCAGCGGCGACCAGCCCAGCGACCGGCCCAGCTCGACGATGGGCGGCGCGATGGGCGAGGTCTCCAGGATCTCGGCGGGGTCTCCGACGGCGACGGAGCCGTCGCCGACCAGCAGCGCCATCCGGTCCGCGAACGGCACGACCCGCTCGAGACGGTGCTCGGCGATCACGACGGAGGTGCCGAGGTCGTGCACCAGCCGGGTGATGGTGGCGAGCACGTCCTCCGCGGCGGTGGGGTCGAGGGCGGAGGTCGGCTCGTCGAGCACGACGACGCGGGGGTGGGTGCTCAGCACCGAGCCGATCGCGACGCGTTGCTGCTGTCCGCCCGAGAGAGTACGCAGCGAGCGCTGCCGCAGCTCGGCTATGCCGAGCAGGTCGAGCGTCTCCTCCACCCGGCGGCGCATCGTCGCGGGCGGAAGCCCGAGCTGTTCCATACCGTAGGCGAGCTCCTCCTCGACGGTGTCCGTGACGAAGCCGGCGACCGGGTCCTGCCCGACGTAGCCGATCGTTCCCGCGCGCTCGCGTGGCGGCGTACGGATGATCGAGGCGCCGTCCAGCAGAAGATCGCCGTCGAGGACGCCGCCGGAGAAACGCGGCACCAGGCCCGAGATCACGCCGAGCAGCGTCGACTTGCCGGATCCGGTCGGACCGGAGACGACCAGCAGCTCGCCCTCCTCGATGGTCAGGTCGACGTCCTTGAGCACGTGCTCGGAGGAGTCGGGCGGCGTGAACGTGATCCCTCGCAGCTCGATCATGCGACTGCCTCCTCACGAGCCGACGCCGTCGGCGCGGTGGCGGTCTGTCCGGTTGCTGCCGGGGCGGGCGCGGCGATGGCGGGGATCAGGCCGGCCAGCACCCCGGCCATGGCGGCCAGCGAGACCGCCGGAGCCGTACTCACCCCCGGGTAGGCGATCGGGACCTGGTAGCGGGAGACCCACCAGCCTCCGGCCACGACCAGCAGTCCGCTCACCGCGACCACGACCTCCGGCCAGCGCCAGCGGTCGGGCCGGTAGACGGTCCGGGTCACCCGGCGGCCCGCCAGGATGAGCCCTCCGACCGCCGCGGCGACGCCCAGCACGACCATCGTGGCCGCGAGCCAGCCGGGCGTGGTGCCGTCCAGCACCGCGTAGACGCCGACGCAGAGACCGACGAGCGAGGCGAGCATGAGCCCCGAGGTGACCCGCCGTGTTCCAGCGGCGACCCCTGCCGTACGCCCGTAGCCGCGCGTGTCCATCCCGGCCGCGAGCGCCATGGACCGCTCCAGCGCATCTTCGAGCACCGGTACCAGGAAGCGGCGCAGCCGCCTGACCCGGGACGTCGCTCCGGCGCGCAGCCGCTGCGCGGCACGCACCCGCTGCACCGACTCGGCCAGCTGCGGCAGCACCGTCACGGCCACCACGACAGCGGTCCCGATCTCGTAGAGCGCGGGTGGCAGCGACCGCAGCAGCCGCTTCGGGTTCGCCAGCGCGTTGGCCGCGCCGACGCAGACCACGATCACGCCCAGCCGCATCCCGTCGTAGAGGCCGGCCAGCAGCGCCTCGCGTGTCAGGGGGCCGAGCAGCCGGATCCCCAGCACCCACTCGGGCAGCGGGATCTCGGGCAGGTCGATGAGCACGTGACCCGGCACGGCACCCAGCAGCACCCTGAAGAACACCCGGGTCACGACGATGAACAGGGCGAACCCGAGGTAGAGGCGGAACGCCTTCGCCCACGGCTGCTCCCCGCGACGGGCCACGACCACGAGCGTCACCACTCCGACGAGCAGCAGGAGCAGCAACGGGTTGGTGGTGAAGGAGGCGTACGCCGCCAGGCCGATCGCCCACACCCACCAGGCGACGGGGTGCAGATCACGGGGCAGGCGGGCGACCGCAGCGGTCCGGAGCAGCTTGTTCACCGTCGACGCCACCACACGACACCGGAGCCGGCGAACAGCGCGAGGATCCCGGCCGGGGCTACCCACGCGGGGAGACGATCTGGGCCCGTTCCCGAGTCGGACTCGGTGGTCGATCTCGTCGAGTCTGCCGAGCCCGGTGGAAATAACTCCGGCGACGGGCTTGAGGGCGCCCCCACAGCATCCCCAAGCTCCGTCGCCGGAGCGGTAACGACATTGTCGTCTATCCACGTGAACGCAACACCCTGCCCTGAGGTCACGCTGATTTCGGTAACATTTCTGGATGCGTAGCTCCAGGCCCCCGAATCGTCGGTGACCCACAGCGACCAGTACGCGTCGGCGGGCGGCATCTGGGCGCAACCGGCCGCCTTCGGCCGGTCCTCGACGCGGCACACGACGCTGGGCATCGAGGTCACGAAGGTGAGGGGATGCCCCGCCTTCTCGAACACGTCGGCGCCGGTGTCGCCGTCCTCGGGCCGGACGCAATCGACCTCCGGCTGCCCACCGAGCGCGTTGGGCTCGAGGACCACCGTGACGCCGTCACACTCCCCGGCGCTCTCGACAGGCTCGGCCACCGGGAACGCACCGAACGCGGCGGCACCGGCGAGGACCGCCGGAGCCACCGTGAGAGGAACGAGGCTCAGCACGTGCTCTTCTCGGGTGCGGCGCCCTTGGGCAGCCACTCGAGGGAGGGAAGGGCCTGCGCCGCCGCGAGACGGTACATCCCCTCGGTCTCCTTGGTCAGTCCCTTCTCGTTGCCATCGGCCAGCGCGGCGTCGTCGAAGGCGACCGCGCCGGCGGCGTCACCGCAGGTCACCACTTGCTCGGCGACCCAGGTGGCCGCCTTCTCGGCTGCCTTGTCCTCATCGGCCTCGCCGAGCGCCCACCCGGCCAGGCCGGTGGTGTTCGAGTTGGCCACGTTGCCCGTCGCCGAGCTGAAGGAACCGTCCTTCGCCTGGGTCGACTTCAGCCATTCCACGCCGGCCGTCGCGGCCTTCTCGGCCTCGGCCGAGTCGACCTCCTGGAGGGCGAGCACGGCGAACGCGGTGGCGTCGGCATCCGCGACCGCCTTCGGGTCGGCCTCGCAGGTCTGGTCAGCGGCCTCCGGGTCGGCAGCGAACGTGACCCGGAACCAACCATCGGCACACTGCTGCCCGGCGAGGAAGGCGGCAGCGGCCTCCGCCTTGCCCGACTCGGCCTCGGTCAGCGCCATCACGGCGTACGACTGGCCGATGGTGTTGGAGTAGTCGGCCGCCTCCTTGTTCTTGGGCTCGAGCACATCGGCGATGCGACCGGAGTCGGCGACGGTCGTCTCGAGCTGCTCGAGCAGCCCTGAGTCGGGCAGGTCGGCCTCCTGCTGGAGCACCAGTGCCTTCGCGGTCGAGCCCGCCGAGGTGAGGGTGCCGAAGCCAGGGCTGGTGTAGGCCTTCTGGTTGGTCGTGACGGCCTTCGCGATCGTCTCGACCTCGGCGTCGTGGCCGTCGAGCTGGGCGAGCGCGATCCCGATGTCAGCGCTGAGCCCGAAGTCGTCGGTGCCGTACTGAGCGTTGCGGGCGACACCCTTCGGAGCCTGTGCGACGAGCCAGTCGGCCACCTGGGTGGCCGTCTTGGTGTCGTACGCCTTCTCGTCGGTGTCATCGGCGGCCTCGCCGCCACAGGCGGCGAGCGACATCGCGCCCAGCAGCACGAGGGCGAGGGGGGCGATGCCGCCCCGGATGGTCTTCTTCATGGTTCCTTCCCGCTGCAGGGCGGGAGGCGCGGGGCCGACCCGCTGCGTTCCACGACAGCGACTGGTCAGACACGGCCGCGGCAGGTGCTCCGGCTCGCTCAGGACACTCTGGGTGCCCCGGGCCTACGGTTGCGGGTCAGCGCCGGGATTCGACCGGCTTCCCCCACCACGGCGTGCATGGATTGAGCTCTGTTGTTTTTCGGGCCAATCCTATGCCCGGTGGGGTCCTCTTGCGGGATCGCCGCCGAGGGGTCACTCTGTCCCCATGCGCCACAGGATTCTCGGCCTTGTCGCGGTGCTGATGTCGGCCGGCCTTCTCGCCCTCTGCCCGGCCACGACCGCCGGCGCGGAGCCGGCACGGCGGTCCGTCACGTACGCCGACCTGGTCGCGATGTTCGGCGAGAAGGTCGGCGACCGCAGGACCGTCGAGGCAGGCCTCCCGAGCCTCGAGCGCGCCATGACCGACGCCGGGATCACCACGGCCTATCGACGCTCGGCCTACCTGGCCACGCTCGCCAACGAGAGCGCCTTCCGCTACGACGCCAAGGGAGGCGACCGGCGGAGGTTCACCGGCCGTGGCTACATCCAGCTGACCGGCGAGGCCAACTACGCCGACGCCGGGGCGTACTTCGGGATCGACCTGCGACGCCGCCCCGAGCTGGCCAGGTCGCTGGACTACAGCGCGCCGATCTCGCGGTGGTACTGGACCGTCGCGCGCGACATCAACCCCTTCGCCGACGCCCTCGACATGGGCCGGGTCAATGCGGCGATCGGCTATCCCCGCAACCGGGCCGAGGACGCCGAGCGCTGCCGCGACTTCAAGGCCGCGCTGAAGCACCTCGACGGGTCGGTGCCCAAGGGGATCAGGTGTGCCCGCCCGACCGCGACCGGGCGCTAGACGTACGTCACCGCTTGACGTTGCGACGGTCGCCGACCGCGATCGCCGAGGTGCCCTCGTCCTTCAGCTCGAAGAGATCGATCGCCTTGATGAGCTTGGTCCAGGTGGAGTATCCGTAGTTTCGCGGGTCCTCGGAGGACTGGTTGCGGATGCGGGAGACCACGGTGCCGACCAGGGCCCAGCCGTCGTCGTCGGCGGCCGCGTCGATGGAGTTGCGCAGCAGCTGGATCAGCCGGGCGTTGCGCTTGAGCAGCTGCCCCGTCGTCGCGGAGGAGGACGACTTGCGGGTGCGCGGGGCACCGTTGTCGGACTCGGTCTCCTCCTCGGTGTCGCCGCCGAGCTTCTCCACGACGGTGAACCGGGTGCAAGCACTCTTGAACGGCGCCGGCGTCTTCTCCCGGCCGTAGCCGTAGACCGCACGCCCCTTCTCGCGCAGGTAGTGCACCAAGGGCGTGAAGTCGGAGTCGGAGGAGACCAGCGCGAACGCGTCCGGAGTGGCCGCATGCAGCAGCTCGACCGCGTCGATGGCCAGCGCCATGTCGGAGGCGTTCTTGTGCGCGGTCAGGTCGAACTGCTGCATCGGCCTGATCGCGGCATCGTGCAGCTCACCGATCCAGCCCTTGAGCTCGGACTTGGTCCAGTTGCCGTACGCCCGGCGGATCGTCACCTCGCCATACTCGGCCAGGTCGTTCAAGATCGCGTCGATCTTCGAAGCGGGTGCGTTGTCGGCGTCGATGAGCAGTGCGATGCGGAAGGGCTCGGTCACGCCGGACAGTCTGCCAGTCGCGGCGGCAGCTGGTGGGCTGCACTTTCCCACCATGGCGGGATTGTGCGCCGCTCGGAGACGCGAAACGCCCGCACTTTCCCACCATGGCGGGAAAGTGCGGGCGAGGATGTACGTCAGGCGAGCTTCTCCAGGATCAGCTCGCGCACGCGCTTGGCGTCGGCCTTGCCGCCGGTCGCCTTCATGACCGCGCCGATCAGCGCGCCGGCCGCGGCCTGGTTGCCGCCGCGGATCTTGTCGGCGACCGCGGGCTGGGCGGCGATGGCGTCATCGACGGCGGAGCCCAGGGCGCCGTCGTCGGAGACGACCGCGAGCCCACGGGCGTCGATGATCTCCGAGACGGTGCCTTCTCCGGCCACCAGCCCCTCGAAGACCTGGCGCGCCAGCTTGTCGGTCAGCGTCTTCGCCTCCACCAGCTTCTGTACCTCGGCGACCTGAACCGGGGTGACACCAAGGCCCGCCAGCTCGACGCCGCGGTCGTTGGCGGAGCGCGAGAGCTCGGCCATCCACCACTTGCGCGCTGCCTGTGCGGAGGCTCCGGCGGCGACCGTCTCCTCGATCAGCACCATCGCGCCGGCGGCCCAGACATCACGCATCTCGAGGTCGGAGTAACCCCAGTCGGCCTGCAGCCGGGCCCGCTTCTCGGACGGCGGCTCGGGCAGTGTGCCTCGGAGCTCCTCGACCCACTCACGCGAGGGCGCGACCGGGACCAGGTCCGGCTCGGGGAAGTAGCGGTAGTCGTCCGCGTCCGACTTCGGACGACCGGCCGCGGTGGTGCCGGTGTCCTCGTGGAAGTGGCGGGTCTCCTGGAAGATCGCCTCCCCCGCGTCGAGGATCGCGGCGTGCCGCGACATCTCATACCGCGCGGCCCGCTCGACCGAGCGCAGCGAGTTGACGTTCTTGGTCTCTGTGCGGGTGCCCAGCTCGCCGGAGCCCTTGGGCGAGAGCGACAGGTTCACGTCGCAGCGCATCGAGCCCTGGTCCATGCGTACGTCGGAGACACCCAGGCCCAGCAGGATCTCGCGCAGCGCGGCGACGTAGGCCTTCGCCACCAGCGGTGCCTTGGCACCGGTGCCGAGGATCGGCCGGGTGACGATCTCGATCAGCGGGATCCCGGCGCGGTTGTAGTCGACCAGCGAGTAGTCGGCGCCATGGATACGACCGGTCGCACCACCGATGTGGGTGGTCTTGCCGGTGTCCTCCTCCATGTGGGCGCGCTCGATGTCGACCCGGAAGGTCTCCCCCTCCACCTCGACGTCGAGGTAGCCGTCGTAGACGATCGGCTCGTCGTACTGGCTGGTCTGGAAGTTCTTCGGCATGTCCGGGTAGAAGTAGTTCTTCCGGGCGAACCGGCACCACTCCGCGATCGAGCCGTTGAGCGCGAGCCCGATCCGGATCGCGCTCTCCACCGCCTTGCCGTTGACGACCGGCATCGAGCCGGGCAGGCCGAGGCAGGTCGGGCAGACCTGGGAGTTGGGCTCGCCACCGAAGGTCGCCGGGCAGCCGCAGAACATCTTGGTGTTGGTGTTGAGCTCGACGTGCACCTCGAGCCCGAAGGCCGGGTCGTAGCGCTCCAGCACCTCGTCGAACGGAACGAGCTCCAGGGAATCAGCTGCAGCACTCATCGGGCCACCTCCAGCTTGTCGATCGAGAGCACCGGGCCGACAGCGGCCTCGAGGGCTGCGCCGACGCGGTAGAGACGGGCGTCCTCCAGGACCGGAGCAAGGACCTGTACGCCCACGGGCAGCCCGTCCTCGTCGGAGACGCCGGCCGGGACCGAGATGCCGGGGGTGCCGGCCAGGTTGGCCGGGATGGTGGCCAGGTCCTGCATGTACATCGCGAGCGGGTCGTCGAGCTTCGCGCCCAGCGGGAACGCGGTCGACGGGGACGTCGGCGAGACCAGCACGTCGACCTGCTCGAAGGCCTTCTTGAAGTCCTCGATGATCAGGGTGCGGATCTTCTGCGCCTGGCCGTAGTAGGCGTCGTAGTAGCCGCTGCTCAGCGCGTAGGTGCCGAGGATGATGCGGCGCTTGACCTCGTCGCCGAACCCGGCGTCGCGGCTGGCCTTCATGACGGCCTCAGCGGACGGGGTCTTGCCGTCGGGCGTGACGCGCAGGCCGTAGCGCATCGCGTCGAACTTGGCCAGGTTGGAGGAGCACTCCGCCGGCAGGATCAGGTAGTAGGCGGCCATCGCGTGCTCGAAGCTCGGCGTCGAGACCTCGACGACGTCGGCGCCCAGCTTGGTGAGCAGGTCGACCGACTCGTTGAACTTCGCCATCACGTCGGGCGCCCAGCCCTCGCCCGCGAGCTCCTTGATGACGCCGACCTTGAGACCCTTGAGATCACCGGTTGCGCCGGCCCGGGCAGCGTCGACGAGTCCGGTCACCGGCGTCGTGGTCGAGGTCGAGTCGAGCGGGTCATGCCCGCCGATCAGCTCGTGCAGCAGCGCCGAGTCGAGCACCGTGCGGGTCACCGGACCGACCTGGTCGAGCGAGTTGGCCAGCGCGACCAGCCCATAGCGGGACACGGACCCGTAGGTCGGCTTCACGCCGACGGTGCCGGTGACGGCGCCCGGCTGGCGGATGGAACCACCGGTGTCGGTGCCGAGCGCCAGCGGTGCCTCGAAGGCGGCGACCGCAGCCGCCGAGCCTCCACCGGAACCACCCGGGATCCGGTCGAGCTTCCACGGGTTCTTGGTCGGGCCGTATGCCGAGTGCTCGGTGGAGGAGCCCATCGCGAACTCGTCCATGTTGGTCTTGCCGAGGATCGGCAGGCCGGCGTCCTTGATCTTCTTGACCACGGTCGCGTCGTAGGGCGGGACCCAACCCTCGAGCATCTTGGAGCCACAGGTCGTCGGCAGCCCGGTGGTGGTCAGCACGTCCTTGACCGCGATCGGTACGCCGTCGAGAGCGTGCAGCGCGTCGCCGTTGGCCCGGCGCGCGTCGGAGGCGGCGGCCTGGGTCAGCGCGCCCTCGGCGTCGATGTGCAGGAAGGCGTGCACGTCGCCGTCGACCGCGGCGATCCGGTCGAGGTGGGCCTGAGTCAGCTCGACCGAGGTCGTTCGGCCATCGGCCAGAGCATCGGCCAGCTCCGCGGCCGTCTTGAGGATCAAGTCACTCACTGCTCGTCCCCCAGGATCTGCGGCACCGCGAAGCGCTGCTCCTCGACGCTCGGCGCGCCCGAGAGCGCCTGCTCCGGCGTCAGGCTGGGAGTCACGACGTCCTCACGGAAGACGTTGGTCAACGGGAGCGGGTGAGAGGTGGCAGGCACGTCGTCGCCGGCAAGCCCCTGGATCGAGGCGACGGACTCGAGGATCACCTGAAGCTGCGGGGCAAGGTGATCGAGCTCGGCGTCGCTCAGGTCGATGCGGGCAAGGTCGGCCAGGTGCGCGACCTCGTCGCGGGTGATTTCTGGCATGCCGCACATCCTAGGCGGCAAGTTCCGCGCAGATACAACCGATCGGTGGCCACGCGGCGTCTTCACCACTGACAATCGGTTCGAGAGATCGGATAGATCGATGGCGAGACCCCCAACCCAGGAGCAGTTCGACGAGTTCGCCCAGGTCGCCTGGCCGCGGCTCTATCGCTCTGCCTACCTGCTCGTCGGGAACCACGCCAGTGCGGAGGACCTGGTCCAGACGGCGCTGGCGAAGACCTTCGGCAGCTGGGGCCGGGTATGCACGCTCGAGGCCGCCCCTGCCTACGCCCGGCAGGTGCTGTTCAACACCGCGATGACCTGGTTCCGGAAGGCCTCGTGGAACCGCGAGCACCCGACCGAGATCCTCCCCGACCTCGGCCAGGAAAACGACCCGACCACCCGCTCGGTGCTGCTCGACGCGGTCGCCGCACTGCCACCGCGCCAGCGCGCCGTCGTCGTCCTCCGCTTCTACGAGGATCTCGACGTACGCCGCACCGCCGAGCTCCTCGGGTGCGCGGAGGGCACGGTGAAGAGCCAGACCTTCTTCGCCCTCGACAAGCTCCGCACCATCCTCGGCGACCCGACTCTCACCCTGGAGGTGACCCAGTGACCGACAACGACCTGCGTACGCTGCTCCGCGACGCCGCCGACGAGGTGACCGTGCCCCGCCTGGCCACCGAAGAGCTCCACCTCCGCACGCGCTCCGTCCGCCGGCGCCGGCGCGCCTCCTGGATCGCCGGCGCGGCGGCCCTGGCGATGGCCGGCGCGGTTGGAGCGTACGCCCTGAACGGGGGGATCGGCAGCGACGAGCTCCCCATCGCCACGGCCGAGGCAGACCCCCGGGGCTGGGCGGTCGCCGAGGGAGACCAGGTCCACTTCGGTGACGGGAGCGTCGTGACGTACGGCGCCCGCGTGGAAGACCTGCGCTACACCTCTGTCGGCATGCTCGCCCGGAGCACGGGGGACAACTCCCGCCTCTCGCTGATCACAGCCGAGGGCGTACGCCCACTCAACGTGGGTGTCGTGAGCGATCGACTGATCGGCACCGACGTCGACTCGCCCTATATCTCCTGGACATTGGAGAACGGCGACGGCTGGCTGGTGCGCGTCGTCGACCTCCGCACCGACGAGAAGGTCGCCGACGTCCCGATCTCCGGGAAGTACACCTGGGCCGGCTGGCGGACTCCGCCGGTCGCCGTCGACGGCGAGCATGCATACGTCGCCCTCGACGACCGCACGCTCGACGTCGAGTGGCGCACCGGGGACGTGACCACCTCCAAGGGGCTCGGGGGCAGCTACACCACCGACGTGATCAACGGTCGGGCGGTGACCCAAAGCGCCAATCACTCGACGCAGTGGGTGGTCGACGTGTCCACCGGCGAGGTGCTCCTGACGGTTCGCGGCGCCGACCTGCCCGACCCGCAGTTCTGGCTCAAACTCTCATCCGACGGCAACCATGCCTTGGCGCTTCCCTATTCGATGTGCGACGACAACAACAACTGCAAGTACGACACCTCGACGACACCGCTCTACGACGTCGACCTAGAAACCCGGACCGATGTCGCACTGACTGGTCTGCTCGGCTGGGCCCCTGAGGGACAACTGATCCGAACGACCGGGACGAGGGTGGAGATCTGCAACGAGGTCGGCCAAGACTGCGCCGAGGCCCCGTTCACCCTGAAGACGCCCGCCGGCAGGATCAGCGGGACGTCGTACGGGTCCTGACCACTCGAACGGGTGGCGCCAGCCCGGGTGGTGCTCACCCCTCGTCGGCCACCCACGCCAGCGACGCCGGGCGAGCACGTACGTCCCAGTCCCGCGCCGCGGGCAGCCAGACCAGCAGCGAGGCACCGAGGACGACGCCCCCGATCGCGGTGACCGGAAAGCGAGCCGGCCCGCGGCGCACGAATCAGGAAGAGCAGCACGGTCGCCGGGACCAGCAGGACCGCGGCGACCGTGAGGAGTGGGGGAAGAGCGTCGAGCGCGGCCCCACACTATGGGGGGGGTATTTCCTAGCCGAGTCCAGCCGGCCCGCTCTCCAGCAGGACCTTGAACCCCGCCTCGTCGAGGATCGGCAGCCCGAGCTCCTCGGCCTTGGCAGCCTTCGAGCCGGCGTTCTCGCCGATGACGACGTAGTCGGTCTTCTTCGAGACCGATCCGGCCGCCTTGCCACCGCGCGCGATGACCGCCTCCTTGGCGCCGTCGCGGGAGAAGTCCTCCAACGACCCGGTCACCACGATGGTCAGGCCCTCCAGCGTCCGGGCGACGGACTCGTCGCGCTCGTCGGCGAGGGAGACCCCGGCCGTACGCCACTTCTCCACGATCTCCTGGTGCCAGTCGACCTGGCGCCACTCGACGATGGCCTCGGCGATGATCCCGCCGACGCCCTCGGTGTTGGCCAGCTCCTCCTGGGAGGCTGCCCAGACGGCGTCGAGGGAGGCGAACTCGGTGGCCAGCGCCCGGGCCGCGCTCGGGCCGACGTGACGGATCGAGAGCGCCACCAGCACCCGCCACAGCGGGACCTGCTTGCGCTCCTCCAGGTTGGCGAGCAGACCCGTGGCGTTGGCGTTGAGCACCCGGTCACCCGCGCCGGCCTCCTTCTCCGCCTTCTTCGCCGCCCGGGTGAAGAAGGCAGTGGTGGCGAGCCGGGCCTCGTCGAGCGAGAAGATGTCGCCCTCGTTGGTGATCACCTCGGCGGCCAGCAGCGCGTCCGCGGCCTCGTAGCCCATCCCCTCGATGTCGAAGGCGCCCCGCCCGGAGGCGAAGAAGACCCGCTCGCGCACCTGCGCGGGGCAGCCGCGGTGGTTGGGGCAGCGCAGGTCCTTGTCGCCCTCCTTCTGCTCGGCGAGCGTGGTGCCGCACGCGGGGCACTCGGTGGGCATGGCCCACTCGGCGAGGCCCTCCGGTCGCAGCGGCAGCACCGGGCCGAGGATCTCGGGGATGACGTCCCCGGCCTTGCGGAGGATGACGGTGTCGCCGGGGCGTACGTCCTTCCGCTTCACCTCGTGGGCGTTGTGCAGCGTCGCTCGCTCGACGGTCGAACCCGCGACCTTGGTGGGCTCCATGACGCCGAACGGCGTGACCCGGCCGGTGCGGCCGACACCGACGTCGATCGCGAGCAGCTTGGCGTTGACCTCCTCGGGCGGATACTTGAACGCGATCGCCCACCGTGGCGCGCGACTGGTCGAACCGAGGCGCCGCTGCAGCGAGATGTCGTCGACCTTGATCACGACACCGTCGATCTCGTGCTCGGTGACGTCGTGGCGGTGCTCACCGAAGTAGCCGATGAACTCCTCGACCTCCTTGAGGCTCGTGAGCACCTTGACCCGCTTGGAGGTGGGCAGTCCCCAGGCCTTCAGGGCGTCGTACGCATGGGACTGGGCGACCGGCTGGAAACCCTCACGGGCCCCGATGCCGTGGCAGACCATCCCGAGTGCGCGGCTCGCGGTCACCCGCGGGTCCTTCTGGCGCAGCGAGCCGGCAGCGGAGTTGCGCGGGTTGGCGAACATCGGCTTGCCCGCGTCGACCAGTGACGCGTTGAGCCTGTCGAAGGCCTCGATGGACAAGAACACCTCGCCGCGCACCTCGACCAGGTCGGGCACCGGGAACTCCTCGGTGCCGCTCAGCCGGTGCGGGATCGACGTGATGGTGCGTACGTTGGGGGTGACGTCCTCGCCCGTGCGACCGTCACCTCGGGTCAGCGCGCGGACCAGGCGGCCCTTCTCGTAGAGAAGGTTGATGGCCAGTCCGTCGACCTTGAGCTCGCACAGCAGCTCGGCCTCGCTGGCACCGTCCTTCGCGATCCGGGCGTGCCAGCCGGCCAGCTCCTCGTAGGAGAAGACGTTGTCGAGGCTCTCCATCCGCCGCAGGTGGTCGACCGCGGTGAACTCGGTCGAGAACGTGCCGCCGACCTTCTGGGTCGGCGAGTCGGGCGTACGCAGCTCGGGGAACTGCTCCTCGAGCTCGTTGATCCGCCGCCACCTCTGGTCGAAGTCGGCGTCGGAGAGCGTCGGGTCGTCGAGCACGTAGTA
Organism: Nocardioides sp.; assembly: GCF_050699375.1. Classification (GTDB taxonomy): domain Bacteria; phylum Actinomycetota; class Actinomycetes; order Propionibacteriales; family Nocardioidaceae; genus Nocardioides. The sequence goes on from NZ_JBOHDN010000185.1 coordinate 14,486, forward strand.
GCGGTAGCGAGCGTCCTCGATCTGCTCGGCGAGCTCCTGGTGCTCGTTCTTGTGCTCCGCGGCGGCGTCGGTCACGTCATCGTTCACAGGGCCATCTTGCCTGGTGCCGCCGACATTTTTCCTACCGCATACCCACCCCGGCGTTTTCGCCCGAGAACCAGCACAAACGGCACTCAACTCCCTCAATATCGACGCAACCCATCAACACCTGGGTGACGCGGGTCACGGTGGAAGGTAAAGCGGACTAGTTTGCTCCCCCGTCGGGCAAGGCGGACCGACACGACCCTCCCCCACACGACCGTCTTGTGAGGTCTGCAGTGTTTTCTCGGCTCGTGGTGACGCTGATGACGTCGCTCGCGCTCCTGCTGGTTCCCGCCGGCGCGGCGCACGCCCTTGGCCTGGGCGGCGTCTTCTCCGACGCCGTGGTCGAGATCGACCTCGTGAAACAGTCGAAGGACGAAGCGGTCATCGACGTCAGCGGCACCGAATACAGCGGTGAGAGCCTCGAGATCGCGCTCAACCCCAGCGGCTACGTGGGGTCGGGCACGCGCAGCACGTTCATCAAGTCTGTCTCCTACGACCCTGACGGGGCCGAGGACTGGACCTACCGGTTCACCCTCGACGCCGCGCAGATCGCGCAGCTCGACCCCGGGACGAGCTACCAGATGATGACGATGCGGGACAACGGCCGCGACGTGCTCGCCTCCGGCGACACCGAGACCGCCAAGATCCCCTTCGACTTCGACCAGCTCGCCCAGCCCGATCCCGAGCCGTCACCGACCACCCCCAGGAAACCCTCGGAGGGCGGCGGCTCCTCGGGTGGCGGGACCGGTGGCTCGACCTCGGGTGGCGCCTCGGGTGGCACCTCCGGTGGAGACTCCGGGAAGTCCGGCGGGTCCGAGGAGAAGGGCGACGAGGAGGCCGAGAAGGGACCGTGGACCGCGCCCGAGAAGCCCCCGACGACGAAGGGGATCGACCTCGGGGGCGCCGACGAGCGCTCGGTCGACGCCGACGACGTCATCCACGCCTCCGCGTCCGGCTTCAAGCCCAACGAGACCGGCATCCGAGTCGTGGTCTACTCCTCGCCGATCGTCCTCTCGACCAGCGTCAAGGCCAACGGCCACGGTGTGGCGAAGTGGTCCGGCAGGCTCCCCAAGGACATCGGCCTGGGCAAGCACACCCTCACCTTCCAGGGCTCGGTGAACCGTGGGATCCAGTTCGTCGTGACGGGTACGCCCGCTGACGGCGAGTGCGCCGAGGGCGGCTGCGCCAAGACGCCCGTCTCCGAGACACCCTCGGCCGCCTCCGCCGGCGACAAGCCGTCGACGGGCTGGCTGACCTGGCTCATCGTCGCCGTGATGATCTGCCTCGCGGCCGTCGCCGGCGCCGTCGCGATGCTCTCCGGACGCCGCAGATCCGGCTCGAAGGACTGGGACGAGCGGCATTACGACCAGGCTCCCCCGCGCTATGCCGACCCCGCTGCGTACGCCTACCAGCAGCCCGGTGAGCACCCCTCGCGTCATCGTGCCCCGCAGGCCCACCTGCAGCCGGCACCGCCCCAGCCGTCCCACCGTGGTGGCCCGCGGGAGCCGGACCAGCGTCTGCCTGGACAGCGTCAGGCCGCGCCACGCCAGCCCTTGCAACGCCAGCCCCTGCAACGTCAGCCGGGGCCGCGCCAGCAGGAGCCGCGCCAGCAGGAGCCCCGCCAGCAGGAGCCTCGCGAACCGGCGCCGCAGCAGGCGGCACATCGCCAGCCGCGGCCGCCGGAGTCGTTTGCTCCCCCGCAGCAGCGGGCCGAGGCGTTCGCTCCCTGGCGGTAGTGCGCCTTAGCCCAGATCCGCCGATCTGGGCTAAGGCAGCAGCGACTCACCGTCGCGAGCAGTCTCGGCCGACACGGTCGGCCACAGCGTTTCTAGCGCCGACTCGAGCCCGGAGAGCACCGGGTCGAGATCGTCTCCGGGGAACGGCGCCGGCGCCTGGTGGCGTACGACGGCACAGAACGCGCGGCGTTCACCCTCGGCCCGGTGGCAGCGGACCATCTCGGCGCGGCCCTCGGTCCAGCCGTCGTAGCCGTCGGTGTCGCCCTTCGAGCAGGTGAGCGCCTTGGGGCACTTCCGTTTCCCGGCGGGCAGGTTTCGAGCGTGGATCGCGGTGACCTTGCTGCCGTCGGCGCGGGTGCCGGTGACGCCGAAGGCATCTTTGCCGTACGCCGAGGCATCGGCCTTCTCGAAGGAGTCGATGTCGGCGTACGCGTCGGTCTCGGTCAGTCCCGCGGCGATCGCGCCCGCGGTCAGCGAAACTTCGCCGTCGCCGTTCGAGCCGGCCTCGGGAAAGCCGTTGACCTGCGCCTTCGTCATCTCGACGGTAGTCTTCGTGCCGAGCCGCGGGTCGGTGACCAGGGAGACCAGGTCGTCCACGCTCACCTCCAGACTCAGGCGGCGAGGGTCCTTGGTGATCCGCTCTCCGGTGTAGGCGGCCCGGCGCTCCTCTCCTCGGTCCGACTCGTAGGAGACCATCAGCTGACCCGGGGTGCCGTCGCCGGTGGCGAGATCCCAGGCGACGGTGGCGGTGCCGGTCGCGGCCTTCACCTCGGCACAGCCCGACATCCCTTCGTGGCACCAGGTCGAGAGCAGGTCGTCGTCGACCGCTCCGGCCTTCACCTCCAGCGAGTCCTCGCCCCAGACGAGGACCGTGCCGACCTCGTCCTGCTCGAAGTAGAGATCGCCGCCCTCGAACGACTCCGGGTCGACGTCGACGTGCTCGAGCGTGATCGCCGCCAGCGCCTCGGGCGTCGCGGGCTCGTTGCCCGGCCTCAGTTCCGCCGGGTCGGGCGGGTTCGACTCGGACCGGGTTGGCTCGGACCGGCTCGACGACGACGCGCCGCCCGCGTCCGTCGCGTCATCCGCTGCGCTGCTGCCGCATCCGGCAAGCAGGATCGCCACGGCCAGCAGAGCCAGTCCCTGTGGGCCCATCCCCCGTTGTCCCATGAGGGGAATCTACGCCAGGTGACGCGCAGTTTCGGTGAGGATCCGCAGCACACCTCGAGCCCAGCGCCAGTCCGCGCCGGCGAGGCCGCAGGTCGGCGTGAGCACGATGTCGTACGCAGCGTCCAGCCCGACCATGTCGAGCCAGCGCTCCACGGCCTCGGTGACCGTCTTGTCGGTGGGTGTGCGCTCCGGCGCGAGCGCGGGGACCACGCCGAGCGCGACCGTGTCGCCCGCCTCCAGCGAGGTGGCCAGCTCGTCGTGGTCGGCGGCGGAGAGCTGGGCCAGGTCGACGCTGAGCCCCTTCGCGCCGGCCGTGCGGACCAGGCCGAGCGGCGTCCCGGCCGCGCACGAGTGGACCCACGGCGTCGCACCCTCCTCGGCGATGGCGCCGAGGACCCACTCCAGGGCCTGGGATGCCTCGGGGAGGTCGATGCTGCGGTGCTTGCCGAACCCGGATGCTGTCGGAACCTGGGCGTTGAGCACGGCGCTGAGCGCGGGCTCGTCGACCTGGACGATCAGGGTCTCGACCCCCGGGAGGCGGCGGCGTACGTCGCGGACGTGGGCACGCACGCCCTCGGCCAGAGCCTGCGCCAGCTCCCGGCGCGCGCCGTGGTCGGCCAGCAGCTTGTCGCCGCGCGGCCGCTCGACGGTGGCGGCGAGGGTCCACGGCCCGGCGACCTGGATCTTGAACGTGCCACCGCCCGAGACCAGCGGCGTGTCCTGGGCCAGCTCCTCGACGGTGTCGAGGTCCTGGGCCAGCAGGCTCCTGGCCCGACGATGATCGACGCCCGGAGATCCCCCGGTGCCGGTCAGCCGCCAGCCAGCGGGTTGCAGGTCGGCGTCCAGCCCGTCGAGGACCGCCAGCCCTCGGCCGGTCATGTTCGCGGTCGCGCCACGCGCGGGCAGCTCGGGCAGGTGCGGCAGGTCGGTGAGCTCGCCGAGCACGATGCGGAAGGCTTCCGCGTAGTCCTCCCCGGGCAGCGAGCCGACTCCGGTCGCTCTCACGCGAGGACCGCCCGTCGGGTCGCGGAGATGGTGGCCGAGCCGACCACGCGGGTGCCGTCGTAGATGACCGCCGCCTGACCTGGGGCGATCCCATAGGCGGGATCGAGCAGCTCGATCTCGACGCCTTCCGCCGTCGAGTCCGTCACGCTCACTCGCGCGCGGTGCTCGGTGCCGTGCGCACGCAGCTGGACGGTGCCCTCCAGGACGCCCTCGGGCACACGACCGGCCCACCGCGGCCTGATCGCGGAGAGACCGTCGACGGCGAGATGCTCACGCGGCCCGACGGTCACGGTCGCGGAGACGGGCTCGATGTCGAGCACGAACCGCGGCTTCCCGTCCGGCGCCGGCTTGCCGAGGCGCAGGCCCTTGCGCTGGCCGATGGTGTAGGCGTACGTGCCCTGGTGCTCGCCCAGGACCTCCCCGGCCTCGTCGACGATCGGGCCGGACTCGTTCGGTGCCCGATCGCCCAGCTTCTCACGCAGCCACCCGGCGTTGTCGCCGTCGGCGACGAAGCAGATGTCGTGGGAGTCGGGCTTGTCGGCCACGAGCAGGCCGCGCCGGGCGGCCTCCTCACGCACCAACGGCTTGGGTGTGTCCCCCAGCGGGAACAGCGAGTGCTTGAGCTGGTCCTGGTCGAGCACGCCGAGCACGTACGACTGGTCCTTGCCGTCATCGACGGCGCGGTGGAGCTCGACGAGCCCGTCGGTGCCCTCGCGCAGGGTCGCATAGTGGCCGGTCGCGACGGCGTCGAACCCCAGGGCGAGCGCCCGGTCCAGGACGGCGGCGAACTTGATCTTCTCGTTGCAGCGCAGGCACGGGTTGGGCGTACGTCCCTCGGCATACTCCGACATGAAGTCCTCGACCACGTCCTCGTGGAAGCGGTCGGAGAGGTCCCAGACGTAGAACGGGATCCCGATCACGTCCGCGGCGCGGCGGGCGTCGTTGGAGTCCTCGATCGTGCAGCACCCGCGTGCGCCGGAGCGGTAGGACGCGGGGTTGCGCGAGAGTGCCAGATGGACGCCGGTGACGTCATAGCCCGCCTCCTTGGCGCGCGCCGCTGCGACCGCGGAGTCCACTCCCCCTGACATGGCGGCGACCACTCGCATCGGCTCGGTACTCATTCCTGTACCCATCGTCTCGGCGCCCATCGTCTCTGCGCCCATCGTCTCTGCGCCCATCATCTCGGGGCCCATCAGCGCTGCAGCCCGGCCGCGCGGCCGCGTTCGACGGCGGGTCCGATCGCGGCAACGAGCCGGTCGAGGTCGTCGGTGGTCGTGGTGTGCCCGAGCGAGAAGCGCAGCGAGGACCGCGCCTGCTCGTCGGTCTGCCCCATCGCGAGGAGGACGTGAGAGGCCTGAGGTACGCCGGCCGAGCACGCCGCGCCGGTGGAGCACTCGATCCCGGAGGCGTCGAGCAGCATCAGCAACGAGTCGCCCTCACATCCGGGGAAGGCGATCTGGGCGTTGTTGGGGAGCCGATTGAGACCCAGCGGCTCCAGGGGCGGCCCGTTGAGGTGCGAGTTCGGCACCAGGGACAGCACCTGCTCGACCAGCCGGTCCCGCAGGGCACCGACTCGGGTCGCGTACGCCTCCTGCTCCTTGACCGCGAGCTCGACCGCCGCCGCGAAACCTGCGATCGCCGCAGTCGCATGCGTGCCGCTGCGTACGTCCCTCTCCTGGCCCCCTCCGTGAACGAGCGCGGTCAGCTCGAGCTCGCGCCGGACGACCAGCGCTCCGGCACCCACCGGGCCGCCGAGCTTGTGGCCGGTCAGCGTGAGCGCGTCGACGCCACTGTTGGCGAAGTCGACGGGCACCGCACCCACTGCCTGGACGGCGTCGGTGTGGACAGGGATGCCGTACGCGGCGGCCAGCTCCGCGATCTCGACGACGGGCTGCAACGTACCGACCTCGTTGTTGGCCCACATCACCGAGATGACGGCGACGGAGGACGGGTCGCGCTCGATGGCCTCTCGCATCGCCACGAGGTCGACGCGGCCGGTCTCGTCGCACGGCACCAGCTCGACCTGGGCGCCCTCGGTCGACTCCAGCCACTGCAGCGGGTCGAGGACGGCATGGTGCTCGACGGTGGTGGAGAGGACACGGGTGCGCGCGGGATCCTGCCCGCGGCGGGCCCAGAAGGCGCCCTTGAGCGCCAGGTTGTCGGCCTCGGTGCCACCGGAGGTGAAGACCACTTCTCCCGGCCGTGACCCGAGGGCCGCGGCGATACGTTCTCGGGACTCCTCGAGCACCCGGCGGGCGCGCCGCCCGGATGCGTGCAGCGAGCTCGCGTTGCCGACCAGCGTCAGCTCCGCGGTCATCGCCTCGATCGCCGCCGGGGCCATGGGGGTCGTGGCGGCGTGGTCCAGATAGACGGTCCGGGGATTCATCGTCTACCAAGAGTACGGCGCTTCGGGCGTACCCCACGAACCGCGGGCGTCCATCCTCCGGCGCTACCTGACGTTCATCTCGACTGCCTAGGTTTCGAGGCATGCCGCAGGGATTCCGTGAGTACATCGACAACCTGATCACCGAGGGCCACATGATCGGTGAAGATCATGACGATGACCCGGTGCTCCTGGATCCTTCCGGCAGAGCGGTCGACACCTGGCGCGAGAACTATCCCTACTCCGAGCGCATCGCCCGCGAGGTCTACGACGAGCAGAAGTATCTCCTCCAGGTCGAGCTGCTGAAGTTCCAGCGCTGGAACGACCGCGTCGGCGGGAAGCACGTGCTGATCTTCGAGGGCCGCGACGCGGCCGGCAAGGGCGGCACGATCAAGCGGTTCATGGAGCACCTCAACCCCCGCTACGCACGTACGGTCGCGCTGTCGAAGCCGTCGGACCGCGAGTCGCAGCAGTGGTTCTTCCAGCGCTACGTCCAGCACCTGCCCACCGCCGGCGAGATGGTCCTCTTCGACCGCTCCTGGTACAACCGCGCCGGCGTCGAGCGAGTCATGGGCTTCGCCTCCGACGACCAGTACGAGCAGTTCATGCACCAGGTGCCGCTCTTCGAGCAGATGCTCGTCGACTCCGGCATCACCCTCACGAAGTTCTGGTTCTCGGTCGCCCGCTCGGAGCAGCGCACGCGTTTCATCATCCGCCAGATCGACCCCGTACGTCAGTGGAAGCTCTCCCCGATCGACGTTCAGTCACTGGACAAGTGGGACTCCTACACCGCGGCCAAGGAAGAGATGTTCCTTCGCACCGACACCGACTGGGCACCCTGGACGACGATCCGCTCCAACGACAAGAAACGCGCCCGCCTCAACGCGATGCGCTACTTCCTCGCCAACCACGACTACGACGAGAAGGACCCCGAAATCGTCGGCACCCCCGACCCCCTCATCGTCCAGCGCGGTATCGACGCCGTCGGCGACTGACGGATCAGCCCGGCCACGAGATACGCCTCAGGTGCGCCTCGATGTTGTCCTCGAGCGCACCGGCGTCATCCTCTGACAGCGGAAGAACCAACTCGTACGCCGCGACGAACGCCTCGCGCACATCGGCCGGCGTCGGGCGCCAGTCGTGATAGCGAGTCCCGAGGAGGACGGCGGCCTGAGCGAGGTCGTCCACTCGGCGACCGTACCTGGTCTCCTCGAGATCCAGGACCGCGGCAATTCTTCCCTCCGCCCATAGAATGTTGGCCGATCTGAAGTCGCTGCCAACCAGCTGGGCGCCTGGCCTCGACGGCTCATCGGCGGGGATCCGCTCCGGGTAGTCGGCCATCGCAGCGTGCATCCGTGCGAGCATCTCGCCCGCCGCCCTGACCTGGATCGGGTCGGTGACGTCCAGCAGCTCGCCATCGATCACATCCTGAAGACCGAGCGAGACCCCATCGACCTCCACCTGGTGCCTGCCGTCCAGAGCCGTCCGCGGCGTCGACACAGGTATCCCGCGCTCCCCCAGCCACCCCGTGAGCGCGGCGATCGCCGCCAAGCGTGCGAACAGCCGTGGCCGCATGGACCACTTGGCGATCATCCGGCGGCCGTCGACGACGACGATCCACGCCAAGCAGTTGGCGTCGCTGATCACCAACCGTTCGCAGGTGGCCACCCGCAGCCCCCAGTGCACGGCCAGTACACCGATCAACCAGTCCGTCGCCTCGGCCGCGGAGGCGAACCCGAACCGTTCGGTCAGCTCATCGAGCGGATCGGCGGACTCCCAGAGCATGCTGACCGGCGTAGCCAGGTCTTCGACTTCGGTCATGATCGCAGTCAAGCAGGTAGGGCATGGCCGTCTTGACGCGGCGCATCGTGCTCGATCTCGTTGGTCGCCGGCTTCACCGGCCGCTACGCCAGGTTTGGCGCAGCTCCTCTGATCGCGCACAGGCTTGGTATGGCGGCTGACGTTTTGCGACGCCGTGGACGATGCGTCGGGGTCGGCTATGACAGGGGGTCCGGTCGCGGTGGATCGACGCGGCATCGGATGCCCGACGGTTCGCGCCAAGCTCCCGGGGAGCCCGAGCTGTCGGCTGTGGGTCGGCAGGGCGCGGCGACCAGGGCGCCGAGGCCAGGGCGCCGAGGCCGGCACCACTCCACAGCTGCGCCTGCCACCGGCGGTCGAGCTTGTCGAGACCACCCCCTGGGCTCTGCCGTCGACACCTCCGGGCGCTCCTACTTCGGAGGCCGGTCCGAGACCAACGCCCGATCGACCGTCGACCGGCCGATCCCCCAGATCCCGTGCGACCTGCCGCAGCGGAACACCATCCGCGACCAGCCGCCGATTCTAAGCCCAAACCTCCACCGAGATCACCCATCCAATCTGTCTGGGCGGCCTCGTTCTCGCCCGTCACTATGGCCTCGTTTTCAAGCGTCGTCGACCATCGGGGACCTGCGCCGCAGAGCAAGGGCTGGGCACCGCTCCGAGGTCCATGCGCCGGGTTGAGGCGCGGCGAAGGGCCCGTCGAAGGGAGCGTCCGCGAGCACTGCCGCGGGATGTGCCGGCATGGACGGGAGTGTCCGCGAACGCTGCCGCGTGGGTGCGACGGCGTAGACGGGTCGAGCTGGACCGCGGCCGAGGTGGAGCGGCCCGCTCGACGGGCCCGCGCGTGGCGGGACATGGGCGTCACCTCGTGGGCGGGTGTCTGGTGTGGTGGTTCTCGGCCGGTGTCGGTCTAGGGACGTCGGGTGAACCTGATCGTGCCGTCCGGCAATCGCTCGTGGGTGTAACCGGGAGCATGAGCCAGACGGTGGTGATGGGGACACAACAGGACCCCGTCCTTCAGGTCGGTCTTCCCGCCCAGTGCCCAGGCGTTGAGGTGGTGGGCATCGCACCATTCCGGGGGCATGTCGCAGCCTTCGGCTTGGCAGCATTTCTGCTGGAGCCGGAGTGCTTTGCGTTGGATGGGTTGGAAGAACCCGCTGTCGCGGCCGGCGTCGAGGATCCGGCCATCACTACCCAACACCCAGGGGATGATGGTGGCGTTGCAGGCCATCTTCCGGGCTTCCGCCGCGCTGATGGTGTACCCGTTGGTCTCGTCGAAACCGAGCAGCGCGGTGCCGAGGTCTTTGCGGAGCTCGGCGAGGCTGATCACGACGTTGACCACGGTCGCGTC
>NZ_JBOHDN010000186.1:0-12185 GCF_050699375.1 Nocardioides sp.
ACCCGGGAGAGCGGCACGATCTCGTCGACGACGGTGAGCCACCCGTGGCGTACGTGGACGGCGATGTCGGTCACCTCCCACCGGTGGATCCGGAACCGGATCCTGGGCACGAAGGTCAGTCCGGGCACCGGTGCCAGCACCAGCAGAACCACCGCGACCCAGATCAGCCACGTCCACCACCCGGTCGGCACCAGCAGGGCGGTCACGACGGCTCCGACGGCGATCGCCAGCCAGATGACCGCGCCGATGGCCTCAGACGTACGCCAGTAGGCCGGTGCTCGCTCGGAGACCTGATGGGCGGGTTCGCGCAGTCGCTGCGGTGCGTCGGGACCAGTCACGGTTGGCGAGCATATGGTGTCGTCGCCCTTTACCGTCGGGATTTGTGCTCGGCGATTACGGACGAGTACCAGTCGAACGACTCGCGCGGCGTGCGGACGAGCGTGTCGTAGTCGACGTGCACCAGCCCGAACCGCTGGGTGTAGCCCTCGGCCCACTCGAAGTTGTCCATCAGCGACCAACAGTAGTAGCCGGCGATGTCGATGCCGTCGGCGACGGCCTCCTCGACCTGACGGAGATGGAGGTCGAGATAGGCGATGCGGTCGGCGTCGCCCTCGCCGGGCGCCGTGTTGTAGGAGGCCCCGTTCTCGGTGATGACGAACGGCGGGTGCTCCGGATAGCGCTGGTGCAGCGCACTCAGGAGCTCGTGGAGCCCGTCGGGGACGACCGGCCAGCCGAAGTCTGTGGTCGGGTATCCCGGGATCGGCGGCTGCTCGATCGGGTTCGCCGCACCCTCGGGCGCGGCAGCCGCCGCGGTCGGGTTGTAGTAGTTGAGGCCGTAGAAGTCGAGCGGAGCGCTGATCAGGTCGAGGTCGCCGTCCTGGACCGGGAACAGCGGCGCCAGGTCCTCCGGATAGCTGCCGAGCAGGACCGGGTCGGCGAACGCGTGGTTCCACAGCGTGTCGAGCAGGCCGGCGGTGGCGACGTCCGCCTCCGCGGAGGTCGCCGGCCAGACCGGCATGTGGTTGGTGGCCGTGCCGATGCTGGCCGCGCCCGCGGCGCGCAGCGCCTGGACCGCCAGCCCGTGGCCGAGCAGCAGATGGTGTCCGGCGGGAAGCGCGTCGAAGACCAGGCTCTGACCAGGCGCATGAGTGCCCAGGGCATGCCCGAGCACGGTCACCACGTTCGGCTCGTTCACCGGGCACCAGTGCGCGACGCGGTCGGCGAGGCGATCGGCCAGCACGGCTGCGTACTCTCCGAATCTCTGCGCCGTCTCGCGCCCGAGCCAGCCTCCGTGGGCGTCCTGAAGTGCCTGCGGGGTGTCCCAGTGGAACAGGGTCGCCATCGGCGCGATGCCGTTCGTGAGCAGCCCGTCGACGAGCCGGTCGTAGAAGTCGAGCCCCTGCTGGTTGACCTCGCCCGCGCCCGTCGGCAGCACTCGGGACCAGGAGATCGAGAACCTGTACGCATCCAGCCCGAGCCGCGCCATCAGCGCGATGTCCTCCTCGAGCCGGTGATAGTGGTCGCACGCCACCGCACCGCTGCTCTTGTCGACGATCCGGCCGGGTTCGGCGCAGAAGGTGTCCCACACCGAGGGGCCCCGTCCGTCCTCGTCGGCGGCGCCTTCGATCTGGTACGCGGCGGTGCTGGCGCCGAAGCGGAAGGCGGTCGGGAGAGTGGTGCCGGGAAGCTCGCTCACACCGCAGAGTTTGCCTGGCCGACCCCAGCCCCGTCCGCGTTTCGGGGGATGGCGGCGTACGCCAATAGACTCGGCGCGTGGCACTCACCATCGGCATCGTGGGACTTCCCAACGCGGGCAAGTCGACCCTCTTCAACGCTCTGACCAAGAACGACGTACTCGCGGCGAACTACCCCTTCGCCACCATCGAGCCCAACGTCGGCGTCGTCGGGGTGCCCGACGAGCGGCTGCCGGAGCTGGCGAAGATCTACGGGTCGCAGAAGCTGCTGCCGGCCACGGTGCAGTTCGTCGACATCGCCGGGATCGTCCGCGGTGCGAGCCAGGGCGAGGGGCTGGGCAACAAGTTCCTCTCCCACATCCGTGAGTCCGACGCGATCTGCCAGGTCACCCGGGTCTTCCGCGACGACGACGTCACCCACGTCGACGGCAAGGTCGAGCCCGCCAACGACATCTCCACCATCCAGACCGAGCTGATCCTCGCCGACCTCGAGACGGTCGAGAAGGCGATCCCGCGGCTGGAGAAGGAGTCGCGCAAGCAGCCCGACCTCAAGGCCAACCTCGCGGCCGCGCAGGAGGTCAAGGAGGCCCTCGAGGCCGGCACTCCGATCATCGCCACCAAGATCGACCGCGCGCTGATCCGCGAGCTGATGCTGCTCACGGCCAAGCCGTACATCTTCGTCTTCAACTGCGACTCCGACGAGCTCGCCGACGACGCCCTGAAGGACTCCATGCGCGAGCTGATCGCACCTGCCGAGGCGATCTTCCTGGACGCGAAGTTCGAGTCCGAGCTCGTCGAGCTCGACGAGGACGAGGCCCGCGAGTTCCTCGCCGACGCCGGCGTCGAGGAGCCCGGCCTGGACATCCTGGCCCGCGTCGGCTTCGACACCCTCGGCCTGCAGACCTACCTGACGGCTGGGCCCAAGGAGGTCCGCGCCTGGGAGATCCCCAAGGGCGCCACCGCCCCCGAGGCCGCCGGTGTCATCCACACCGACTTCCAGAAGGGCTTCATCAAGGCCGAGATCATCTCGTACGACGACCTCATCGCCTCCGGCTCCGTCGCCAAGGCCAGGGATGTCGGCAAGGTGCGCATGGAGGGCAAGGACTACGTCATGGCAGACGGGGACGTCGTGGAGTTCCGGTTTAACGTCTAGCGTTATTGACGCTCTCCGTTATACTCTGGACTTGTGATCAGATCTTTCGCTGACCGCGACACCGAGCGCGTATGGCGTCGCGAACCGGCGAAGCGACTTGATCCGCGAATCCACAAGACAGCGAACAGGAAGCTGCACCTGCTGGACGCTGCCACGGTGCTGGAGGCGCTGCGGGTGCCGCCCGGCAATCGCCTGGAAGCGCTCAAGGGTGACCGGGCTGGACAACACAGCATCCGCATCAATGACCAATGGCGGATCTGCTTCCGTTGGACAGATGCTGGCGCTGAAGACGTCGAGATCGTGGACTATCACTGAGGAGGGATGATGTCTGAGAAGCTCTACCAGCCGATCCACCCGGGGGAGGTCCTGATGGAGGACTTCATCGCGGGGTTCGGCATCACGCAGAACAAGTTGGCGGTGTCGATCGGTGTGCCGCCGCGGCGGATCAACGAGATTGTCCACGGCAAGCGCGCCATCACTGCCGACACGGCGTTGCGTCTGGGGCGATACTTCGGCATGGACCCTCAGTTCTGGCTCAACCTGCAGACGCGATACGAACTGGAGATTGCTCAGGACCGTGTCGCCGGGCAGGTCGCTGCGATCGAGCCGATCCGTCAGGCCTCGTGAACTCGAACCGGATCGTTCGTACAGCGGAAGAGGGCGATCTGGACACCGTCGTCTCGCTGCGTGCTGAGATGTTCGCTGCTATGGGTGTTCCGGCTGAGTCGGGTGAGTGGCAGCGCAACGCGCGTACGTGGTTTGCCGAAAGGCTTGATGATCCGCGCTGTCGGATCGTCGTCGTGGAAGTGGACGGACTCGTGGTCTCGTGTGCGCTGGGCACGATCCGCGATGCGGCTCCCTCGCCGTCGGTACCTCGAGGTGGCGACGTACTGATTAGCAATGTCAGCACCGCTCCAGGCGCTCGCGGGCGCGGTCATGGACGGGCCGCGTTCGATGCGGTGATGGACTGGGCCCAGGCCAGTGGGGTCGAGCGTGCCGAGTTGCTGGCCACCGTCGACGGCCGCGCAATGTACGAGCGGGCAGGGTTCAAGGAGACGGGACACCCAGCCATGCGGGCAGACCTGCGCCCCTGAGGTGTCGGCGCTGAATCGGAGGTTAGGTGCGATGGCGACCTGTCAGAGATGAGCAGCCGTTGCCATCTCCGTCGTGAGGTTGTTCGGCGGCGGAATACGGTCGGGTTCCGGTAGTGGCGACCTCGATGCCACGCAATATGGCCGGCAGCGCCTCCGGATGGGCGTGTTTCACGCTCAAGAGCTCGCGTGCGCTGAACCAGCGAAGATCATCGTGTTCTGCTGGGGCGGCGTTGTACGGCTCTCCAGTCCATTGCGTGACAAGAAATGCGTGCATCTGGACAGTCGGATCATCGACGGTCATCGGGATTGGTCGCGGTTGATCGATCTGGACGCCGATTTCTTCACCGCATTCCCGGATGACTGCTTGGCGCGGTGACTCTCCCGGCTCGACGTGCCCACCGCAGAGTGCCCAGCTGTCGGGATACGCCCGTCGCTGTGGGTGGCGATGCGCCATCAGCACCCTGCCGTCGCGCACCAATGCAGCTACTGCGATCGAGATGCCCATGGTGCCAAGGTAGCGACCCGGACCGACACATCGGATTTCGTACGCCGGCGCTCGTGCCGCTCTGCCCGACGATGGCTGCACGGGCTCCCGAGTGCGGAAGCAATCCCGCCGGGTGCACCGATCGTGCACGTGCTCGATCCGTGCATATTCGACAGGCACCGGGGTGCACGAATCGTGCATGTGCGTGATCCGTGCACGCAGCGCGTCGCCTATTGCAGCAGGGCCACGGCGAGTGACATCCCGAGGAACAGCACGAGCTGGTACGCGCTGTTGATCATGGTGAGCCGAGCGGGCTTCTGCTCGAAGCCGTTGTGCTGGGCCAAGGTCGACAGGGAGAAGCCGAGCCACGCGGTGAAGCCGACGGCCAGGTGGAGCCAGGGCGAATCACTGCTGAAGAACGCGGACGCGATGGAGCAGGCGGCGGCGAGGGCCAGCGCGGTCACGACGATCGACGCCACGAGGATTGCGAACGGACCTTTGCCGGCCTTCGCCGAGTCCTCCTTGGTCACGCCGGTCAACTGTCGCCAGGTGCCGCCGACGAGGCCCCAGTCGCTGTACCAGACCCATGCGATTGCCATTCCGACCACGATCGCGGCCGCCACGGCCGGCCAGCTGACGCTCAGCTCCACGGGAGACTCCTACTCGACGAATGGGGCGTCATCGAGTTCAAGGTCGGACGCCTGGCGTTATTCACTCTCTTCGTCCTACTTTGCGTGTGATCAGGTCTTTCGGAGACGAGGACCCCGAGTGCATCTGGCGCGAGCAATCGACCTCGACGTCGTGGAGTTCCCGCTGCGGAGCATCGGAACCTACGCAGAGGGGCTCAGTCGTCGGCGTGCTTTCTCGATGCTTGTGCGAGCCGGGTCACGAGATCATCGGGGATCGTCTTGCGCGGTGGGAAGGTGATGCCCGTCTTGCTGGCTCTGAGGCCTGCCGCCGCAATCTCCGCGGCATGATCCGAGAGCGCGGGCGCGAGAAAGTACAGGCCGATCTGCTTGCTGAATGCCGCGTAGCTCGCCACGACGGTGCCATGGATCCTGAACCCGGGCATGTTGTACGCCGTCATCTCATCTGCTTCCGGCAGGGCCTCGCTCAGGAGGTCCCGCAGGTGAGTGAGGACCGGGCGGAACGCCTCGGGCGCGGCGGCGATGTAGGAGTCGTGGTCAGCGATCGTTGCCATGTCTCTGCCTTCCTCTCAGGTGCGGAGATCCTAGCTGTGGCGGGTTCGCTTTTCGGGGACAAGTACGCCGGATACCGCCGGGCCAACCGTCTCGAGCGGCCCAAGGGTGACCGCACCGAGCAGCACAGCCTGGTGATGCGACGGGGTTGGGGTCCTGCTTCAATGTCTGAGTGTCCATGGCCTACTTCGAACGTACGGGCTCTTCCGTCTTTCGCCCGACCGAGCACGTCGGCGGGGCATGGAACAGCGACGAGCAGCACATCGCTCCCGCGCTTGGCTTGCTCGTGCACGTCGTCGAGCAGGACCGAGACGTACGTCGCGACGACCGGCTCGTCGTCGGCAGGCTTTCCTACGACATCTGGGGCACCGTCCCGCTTGCCGAGGTCGAGACCTCGGTCCGAGTGTTGCGTCCCGGCCGCACGATCGAGCTCGTCGAGGCCACGCTGACCCATGCCGGACGGACTGTCGTGACCCTGCGTGCGTGGCTCATGCAGGGCAGCGACACCACGGCCGTCGCCGGCACCAGCCTCACCACCATGCCACCGCCCGACCGCGTGCCCGCATGGGACCCGACCACCGTCTGGCCGGGCGGGTTCATCGCCTCGGCGCAGGTGCGCCGCGAGCAGGCCGAGCCGGGGCGCGCGCTGGTCTGGGCCCGCACGGACGTTCCCATCCTCGACGATGAACCGATCAGCAATGTCGCACGTACGGCCGGACTGCTCGACATCATCAACGGCATGACCGTGCGGGCCGATCCGCGTGAGGTCGCGTTCCCGAACCTCGACCTCACTGCGCATCTCGTGCGCGAGCCCGTCGGCGACTGGCTCGGCTTCGACGCCTCAGTCTCCTTCGGCAAGGCCGGACTCGGGGTCACCAGCAGCGTGCTCCACGACGAGACCGGCCCCCTCGGCACCATGTCCCAAGCCCTGACGATCCGTACGTCCTCTGGAGGCAACCGATGAGTGTCTGGACAGAATCCGTCAAGCGCGGCTGGGCGAACCTGGTGGGTCCCGAGGCCACCCGCGCGAACACCACGATCGCCCTCACGTCCGCCGTCCTCGGAACCGTCGGAGCCGCGATGTGGGCGAGGCGCAGCGGCGCGGGCGGAGGGTCGGCGACGGTCATGGCCGCGATGGCCGCGGACCTGATCGGCGGCGCGTACGTGAACAACACCCGCGCATCCGTCCGGTGGTACGAGCGTGTCGGCCAGGGTGAGGGTGAACACCTCACGTTCGCTGCGCTGCACGGACATCCTGCCCTGGTCGCCTGGGCGGACCATCGCATCGGCGAGCGCGACAACGCCGCCATCTGGGCCCTGTCCCAATACGGCTACATGATGCTCTCCACAGCCGTCATCCGACGTTCCCCGACCCATCGGCGCAGCCTGGGGCTGGCTCTGACCGCAGGCGGTCTCGTTCTCGACCGCGCCCTCGGCAGCTCCACCGTCGCTCCGTGGTTCGCCTGGTCCTACTACCCCAAGCTGCTGATGGGGCATGCGGCGGGATCGCTCCGGCCGGATGCGGACATCGGCGTGGCGGAGCCCCGCTCCGAGGTCTGAGGCTTCGCTGGGAGCCCCGCTTCAGCGTCTGGGCGCCTATGCGGCGCGTACGTGTGGATAGGCCGGGGAGCGGCCTTGGAAGCTCAGGATGCTCGGGTTGCTGATCACGCCGTCTTGGATCTCGATCGCCCCCGAGACCGTCGGATTCGCCGCCCACGCGGTCGGTCCCTCCATGACGATGCGCAGGAACGGCAGCAGCGCCTCGCTGATCTCCCAGGTGGCCGAGTTCCAGAGGTACGAAGGGGTGTGGTCGACCGCGTAGTAGTTGACGCCCTCGCCGACCGTGAACATCGGGTCATCGAAGGTGGTGGGCTTCGCCCACTCGAAGCCCATCGCCTCGTCGCAGGAGACGTCGACGATCAGACTGCCCGGTGCGAACCCCGCCAGGTCCTCGGTCCGCAGGTAGGTCAACGGTGCCGCGACGTCCTGGAGCGTGCAGTTGACGACGATGTCGTGCGATGCCAGGAAGTCCGGGAGCAGGACGTTTCCGTCCTTCGTCAGCACCTCGCTGAGGTGGGTCTCGCCGTCGTCGGTGTGGAGCTGGGCGATGTGCACACCGTGGATCGGGGAGCCGACCGCCGCGGTGCCGCGCTGGGTGAGCACCTGGATGTCGTGGATCCCCTGTGCGTTGAGCGCGGTCACCGCACCTCGTGCCGTCGCACCGAAGCCGATGACTACCGCGCTGCGACGAGGCCCGTACAAGCCCGTGGACCCGATCAGGCGCAGGGCATGGAGCACCGAGCAGTAGCCGGCGAGCTCGTTGTTCTTGTGGAACACATGCAGGCTGAAGTCACCGCGACCGCTCCAGTGGTTCATCGCCTCGAATGCGATCAGCGTGAGCCGGCGGTCGATCGCTGTCTGCGTCAGCGCGGCGTCCTGCACGCAGTGCGGCCATCCCCACAGCGTGCGGCCCTCGGGGATCGCGGCCACGTCGGCCGCCTGCGGCTTCGGAAGCAGCAGCACGTCGGCCGCCTCGATCACCGCGGAGCGATCCGCGACCCTGCCGACCCGCGACTCGACGTAGCCGGGCTCCAGCTGGAAGTCGGCGCCGTAGCCACGCTCGACGATCATCCGCGCGCGGAGATCCGCGTCGATCAGATCGAGGTGATGAGGGTGGATCGGCAGCCGATGCTCGTTCTCCATCGAGGAGGTGGCGAGCATCCCGAGGGTGAGCAGCGAGCTGGTCGACGAGGCGGGGACGGTTGAAGAGGGTGGAACAGCGCCGGACATCCGGACTCCCATCATTGGGGAACCAGAGTCAGCTCCTGGCGCGAGCGTACGCGCACCCTGTCCTGCGTACGCGATCGTCGACGACGCGACCGTGCTGGCCGGTGATCAAGCCGTCCTCACCAGGGCTTCTGCGCCCGCACGCTGGTGAACTCGAAGAGCCAGGCCCTGAGCCGCGGGTCGAGCATCAACGTGCAGAAGCGCTCGAGGTCCTCTTCATCGAGTCCGGCCCGCAGCAGCAGCGGCCACGCCTGGCGGATGTAGTTGCGATAGAGGATGCCGCCGGTGCCGCCGCCGACGGTGGACTCCAGGTGGCGCTCGCAGTGCACGTTCACGAGCCCCGCGCGGACCAGGAAGTCGTCTGCCTCGTGTGCCCACTCGTACGAGATCCCGGCCGGGCGCCCGACCCGGTTGATGGTCACCTCCACCACGTTCCGGAACAGGTCGGCGTCCGCACGGCTCGGGGCCGAGATCGGCTCGAACGACGGTCCGAGATACTCCCCGAGCACCAGCCAGCCGCCCGGCGCGAGGTGGTCGACGAGCTCGGTGACGATCTCCCGGCGGCGGCGTAGGTGCATGAGCACGAGCCGGGCGTGGATCAGGTCGAACGGGCCACCGTCGGGCACGCCGTCGTCGAGGTCGTGGCGGCGTACGTCGATCGTGGGCCCGCCGGTCAGGCGGGAGGTCTCGATGTCGACGGCCACCACCGAGCCCTCGGGTCGTACGCGGTCGGCCATCCAGCGGGCGATGCTGCCCGAGCCCGCTCCGATCTCGAGGCAGCGCTGGCCGCGCCGGATCCCGGTGGCTGCCAGCGCTGCCGTGGTGTGGTCGTCGAGCAGCAGCTCGAGGCACTCGAGCTGCTCGCGGCCGAGGTCGGTGCCGGTGTCGAGCACATAGTCGGTGCTGCGGTCGATCTTGGAGGTGGTGGTCATGGATGTTTCGCCCTTCCATCGCGATGTGCGGTCCTGTTCGCTGTCCATCGTGAGCGGGCGACCTTGCCTCGGCCTTACATCGGCTTCATGCTTGGGGCACCTTGTCGAGGAAGCCACGTACGTCACGGATGCGCTGGTCCGCGTCGAGGACGGACGTCACTCTCGGTGGTCTGCATCTGGAGACGTTCGTCCCCGCCGACGACCGGGCACGACAGGTTCTGAGCGCCTGAGCCATCTCCGAGAAAGGGACGTCGCGCCGACCGTACGAGCCTGAAACTCAGGGGGCGCTGGCGCGGAGGAGGCCGGCGTTCTCCTGGTAGGTCGCGGTCAGCTTGACGCGGTCGAATCGCCACCCGTTCTCCGTGCGCACCGCGGTGTTGTCGTAGAAGCCGACGACGAGCCAGCGGTTGGCGCCGCCGTCGGCGAGCTCGTCGGGCACCCAGTGCTCGGCGCGTACGTGGGCGTGGGCCGTCGCGTGGTCGCCGTCGATGTCGATGACGTGACCGGTGATGACGTGGTGCGTCGCCAGGAAGGGAGCGAAGGACCCGCGAAGGATCTCGACATAGTCGTCGAGCGACGTCTCCATCGGCGCGATCGCGGCGACGGACTCGAAGTCGACGACCATGGGGTCGGTGTGGACGAGGCGGGGGAGCTCATCGAAGCTCTTCTGGTCGGCGATGTCGGCATAGCGGCCGAAGAGCTCGATGATCTCTGCGCGGTCGGATTCAAGGTTCATGATTCATCTGCTTTCGTTTGAGATCAGTTGTCGAGGGGGATACGTACGCCGGTGAGCTCCTCGGAGGCAGCCCACAGTCGCTGCTGCGCCGCCTGGTCGTAGGAGTCGGAGCTGGAGGTCACCACCTTCGGATGTCCACGGAGCTCGCCGCGGCCGCCGGGCCCGTAGTACTGGCCACCGATGGCGGCCGGGTCGGTGGCTGCGCGCAGGGTGGGCAAGGCGCCCATCGCGGCCGACTGGGTGAGCAACGGCGTGAGCCAGGTGAAGGGGACCCGGACAGCGGCGGGTGTGTTGCGCGCGAGCTCCGTGTTGGACCCTCCAGGGTGAGCGGCCAGCGCGACCGTGGTGCCGTGGGATGCGAGCCGGCGCTGGAGCTCGTAGGTGAACATCAGGTTGGCGAGCTTGGCCTGGCCGTACGCCGCGACGCGGCTGTAGGAGCGCTCCCACTGCAGATCGTCGAAGTGGACGGCTGCCCGGATGCGGTGGCCGATGCTGCTGACCGTGACGACTCGCGAGCCGGCGACGGGCAGGAGCTGGTCCAGCAGCAGTCCGGTGAAGGCGAAGTGGCCGAGGTGGTTGGTGCCGAACTGCAGCTCGAAGCCGTCCGCTGTGGTCTGCTTCGGTGTGTACATCACGCCGGCGTTGTTGATCAGAAGGTCGACGCGCGGGTGGGCGGCGCGCAGGTCGGCCGCCGCCGACCGGATCGAGTCCAGGGAGGCCAGGTCGAGGGCCTGGACACTGACGTCGCCGGTGATGCGAGCGGCGGCCTGCTTGCCCTTCTCCACGTCGCGTACGGCCAGGACCACCTGTGCACCGCGCTCGGCGAGCATGCGTGCGGTCTCGAAGCCGAGCCCGGTGTTGGCCCCGGTCACGATCGCCACCCTGTCCCGCTGGTCGGGAATGTCCTGCTCGGTCCAGCTGTCACTCATCGTCTCCCCTAAGGAACCATCGGTCTGTTGTAATCAATTTAAGAGACCAGTGGTCTAATGTCAAGGGACCGGCGGTCTTTAAGCTAAACTGGTGCTGTGACATTCCAACGAGCGCGGAGCGATGAGCAGCGCGAGATCCGTCGCCGCGCGATCCTGGACACGGCCGCCGCGATGCTCGACGAGATGCCCGTCGCTGACGTGAGTCTCAACGAGCTCAGCCGGCGAGTGGGCCTGGCCAAGTCGAACGTCCTGCGATACTTCGAGTCGCGCGAGGCAGTGCTGCTCGAGCTCCTGGACGACTTCTTGGCACGCTGGCTCGACGACCTGGGGGAGGCGCTGGCCGCAGGCGTCGAGGCGCAGGCGTCACCCGAAGTCCGGGCGGGCCAGCTCGCCGACGTGCTCAGCCGGTCGCTGGCGGAGCGGATGGTGCTGTGCGATCTCTTCGGCGCCCAGGGCGGCGTCCTCGAGCACAACGTCTCGGTCGAGGTGGTCAAGCGCCACAAGCGTTCCTCCCACGCCAAGCTCGAGACCATGGGCGAGCTCGTGTGCCGTAACCTGCCCGAGATCGGCGACGGCGCGCCGACGTTCTGCATCATGGTCCTGGTGACGGCCGGTGCATTCGCTGCGTACGTCCCGCCACCGCCCAGCCTCCTCGCCGCCTACGCTGACGAGCCGGAGCTCGGCGTGCTCCACCTGGACCTGCGCGACGCCCTGCAGACCGCTTTCACCGCGACGCTCGTGGGCGTGCTGCCGCGCCGCTGAACCCTTCCAGCTCGCTGGGTGGGCATGCGGGCACGCGGGCAAGCGGTCTAGATACAGGCGGAGCTCGTCCGCGGGTGGCAGGATGCGGGCGCCCGGCATCAGGTGTGGGCGGGAGCCGACGTGAGGGTTGTTCTCGTCCGGTGTCGGTTAGGGACGTCGGGTGAACCTGATCGTGCCGTCCGGTAGTCGCTCGTGGGTGTAACCGGGAGCATGGGCCAGCCGGTGGTGATGGGGGCACAACAGGACCCCGTCTTTGAGGTCTGTCTTTCCGCCGAGTGCCCAGGCTTGGAGGTGGTGGGCGTCGCACCATTCTGGTGGCATGTCGCAGCCTTCGGCTTGGCAGCACTTCTGCTGGAGCCGGAGTGCTTTGCGTTGGATGGGTTGGAAGAATCTGCTGTCGCGGCCGGCGTCGAGG
>NZ_JBOHDN010000187.1:0-30791 GCF_050699375.1 Nocardioides sp.
TCCGACGCATCGCAACATCCTAGTGAGTCGTTAGGTTCACCAGCGCGGCCCGGCCAACTAAGACCAATGATGCGATACAGCGCGCCGGAGCCCTTCAACACCGACTGATCGATAGCGGCTCGAATGAAAGGAAATCCGTAGGAAATCCTCTACACTAGACGTGTTGCTGTCAAGGATTTCCTACGGAGGTGAGTGTGATGGCGTCTGCTGCCGCCGGGCTCCTGGCAGACCTTCCTGACACGTTCCGCTACTCCGACGCGCGGATGCGGATCAACGAACGTCAGCTTCGAACTCTCCTCGATAGCGGCGAGATCATGAAGGTTTCGCGGGGGCTATACCGCAAGGAGGGTTCGATCGGCGACGATGATCTGCTGGATATCGCCGCCAAGTCGCCCATGGCAACGATCTGCCTGAGGTCAGCCTTGTCGAGGCACGGGCTGATCGACGACATCCCGGCTGAGTACGACATCGCGATCCCGAGGGGGACCTGGACGCCTGCGACGATCGCGCCGGTCAGGTGGAGCCAGTTCGATAGGACCACGTTCGGCCTTGGACGCGACTTGCTTGACTTGGATGACGATCACACGATCGGCATCTACTCCTCGGAGCGCAGCATCATCGACGCGTTCCGCCTTCGGCACATCCATGGCCCGGACCTGCCGAACGAGACACTCAAGCGCTGGCTGCGACGAGGCGGGCAGCCGTCAGAGCTCCTCAAGATGTCAAGGTCGTTCCCTCGGGCCGCGACCGCGATCCGCAAGACGTTGGAGGTCCTGTTGTGAGCCGCATTTCTAGGGGCACGCCCGCGGGCGACGCGTACTTGGATTTGAGGAACCGGGCGCAGCGTGATGGACGACCGACTCAGGAACTGCTGCAGCTCTACGTCCTTGAGGCGTTCCTGAGCAGACTGGCTGCCAGCGAGGTACGGGGCAAGTTCGTGCTCAAAGGTGGGGTGCTCCTCGCGGCATTCGCCTTGCGCAGACCGACCCGGGACGTCGACCTCGCAGGTCTGGACCTCGCGAACGACGCCGAAGCGGTGCTGGGCTTGGTCACGTCAGTCGTCTCCGTACAGCCCCAGGATGACGACGGCGTCGAGTTTCTGCCGGACACGGCAAATGCGGAGGTCATCCGCGAGGAGGACGAGTACTCCGGGGTCCGCATCAGCATGGACGCGCGGCTGGCATCGGCGCGCCTTCCATTCCACGTCGACATCAACGTCGGCGACCCGATCTGGCCGGCACCAACCACAGTCGAGGTGCCGCGCCTTCGCGGCGGTGCGCCGATCGTCCTCGCGGCCTACCCGCTTCACATGGTCCATGCCGAGAAGATCGTGACCGCGATCCAGCGCGGCGTCGCCAACACCCGTTGGCGGGATTTTGGCGACGTCTGGACCCTCTCGCGCCGCCATTCGATCGCGGCCGGCGACCTGCGTGACGCGATTGCCGCCGTCGCTGCGTACCGCGGCGCACAACTCTCGACACTTGCCGAGGTCCTCGACGGCTACGCCGATCTGGCCCAGTCGCGCTGGGTCGCCTGGCGCAGACGCAGCAACTCCGATCACTTGCCGAACGAGTTCGCTGCGGTGCTCGAAGGCGTGATCGCCTTCGCAGATCCTGTGCTTGACGGCGACGCGGCTAGCGGATCTTGGGACGTCGACCGGTTGTCCTGGAACTAGCCGTCACAGAGCGCACGGACGGCAATGACTCAACGGCGCCCAGATCAGGCGGGCTGCGCGTCGCGGAGGCGCTGTGAGATGACGGTGGTGACACCGTCGCCGCGCATGGTGACGCCGTAGAGGGCGTCGCCGACTTCCATGGTGCGCTTCTGGTGGGTGATGACGAGCAGCTGCGAAGACTCGCGCAGCTCCTCGTAGATCTCCAGGAGCCGGCCGAGGTTGGTGTCGTCGAGCGCGGCCTCGACCTCGTCGAGGATGTAGAACGGGCTCGGGCGCGCCTTGAAGAGCGAGACCAGGAAGGCGACGGCGACCAGGGACCGCTCGCCACCGGAGAGCAGCGAGAGCCGCTTGACCTTCTTGCCCGGCGGTCGGGCCTCGACCTCGATGCCGGTGGTGAGCATGTTGTCCGGGTCGGTGAGGACCAGGCGACCTTCACCACCCGGGAAGAGCCGCGCGAAGACGTGGTCGAAGGCGACGCGTACGTCCTCCCAGGCCTCGGTGAAGACCTGCTCGACGCGGTTGTCGACCTCCTTGACGATGTCGAGGAGATCCTTGCGGGTCTGCTTGAGGTCCTCGAGCTGCTCGGTGAGGAACTTGTGGCGCTCCTCCATCGCGGCGAACTCCTCCAGGGCCAGCGGGTTCACCTTGCCCAGGGCGCGCAGGTTCTTCTCGGCGGCCTTGAGGCGCTTGGCCTGCTCGGCGCGGACGTACGCGATCGGCTCGCGCTCGTTGCCGTCCTCGTCGGGGTGCTGCGGGACCAGCTGGTCGGGTCCGTAGTCCTTGACGATCGCCTCGGCGTCGAGGCCGAGCTCCTCGATGATCCGCTCCTCGAGCTGCTCGATGCGCATCCGCTGCTGGGCGCGGGCCATCTCGTCGCGGTGGACGGAGTTGACCAGCTCCTCGAGCTCCTTGCCGAGGTTGCGCAGCAGCGAGCGGCACTCGCGCAGCGCCTGCTCGCGCCCGGCACGCGACTCCTCGATCTCCGTGCGGGCCCGGGCCGCCTGCTGCACCGAGACCTCGAGCCGGTCCAGCGCATACCCGACCGCGATCCCGACCGCCTTCGCGGCCTCGCCCTCACGACGCATCTGCTCACGGCGAGCCGCAGCCTTGGCGCGCTGCTCGCGCTCCTGACGGGCCGCCCGGATCAGGCCGTCGGCACGGCCGGCGAGCGCGCGGGCGCGCTCCTCGGACGTACGCAGCGCCAACCGGGCATCCATCTCGCGCTGGCGCGCGGTCCGGGCCGCCTCGGCCAGCTCCTCGCGGGCACTCACGTCGGGCTCGTCCTCGGGCGCCTCCTCAGCCATCGCGAGGCGTTCCTCGAGCTCGGCGAGCCCGGCGACGGCGTTCTCGCGCGCTTCCTGGGCCTGCTCGACCGCGGTCAGAAGGCGCTCGGCCTCGCCGCGGGCAGCGCGTGCCTGGGCCCCGAACTGGCCGAGCTCCTCGGCCACAGCAGCCAGGGTCGCATCCGACTCGTGCAGCTTGGCCAGCGCGACGTCGACCCGCTTCTGCGCGGCCAGCCGCTCGGCCTCGAGACGGGAGGTCTCGAAGGTGGCCCGCTCGGAGACCGCGTGGGCCTCGGCGAGCTGGGCGGTGGCCTCATCGACGGCGGCCTGCACCTCGAGCAGGCTGGGTACGCTGGCCGAGCCGCCGGCGGCGAAGTGGGCGCCGATCAGGTCGCCCTCACGGGTCACCGCGATGATCTCCGGCGAGGCAGCCACGAGCGCCTGGGCGGTAGCGAGATCCTCGACGACCGCGACCTTGTCGAGCAGCCGAGCCACCGCCGGGCGCAGCACCGGCTGGCACTCGACCACGTCCAAGGCGTACGCAGCGCCAGTAGGCAACGACGGCCAACCGCCGGTCTCCTCGGCGGCCCCTCCCAGGAGCAGTCCGGCCCGGCCGAGGTCTTCGGTCTTGAGGTGTTCGATGGCGCCGACCGCACGCTCGGAGGACTCGACGACGACCGCGTCCGAGGCCGACCCGAGGGCCGCAGCCACCGCGGCCTCATAGCCTGATCGCACCGCTAGCAGCGAGGCAACCGAACCCAACACCCCCGGAAGGTCGGAGCCCAGCAGGGCTCCGGCGCCGTCCTTGCGGTTGAGCCCCATCTCGAGCGCGTCCTTGCGCGCGGCGAGCGTGGAGCGGTCACGGTCGGCCTGCGTGGCCTCGGCCTGCAGCTTGGCGACCCGCTCCTCGATGTCCTCCAACGTGGCGGCGGCGGCCTCGTGCTCGGCGTCGAGGCCCTCCTCCCCCGCGTCCAGGCCGGCGACCTTGGTCTCCAGGGCGGTGAAGTCACGCTGGGCGCGCTCCGCACGCGCGAGCGCCTCCTCACGAGCCGAGGTCAGACGGCCGACCTCCTCGTCGGCCCCCGCGGCACGCGACTTGAGCGCGTTGACCTGGCCGGTCAGCCGGGCCAGGCCCTCGCGACGGTCGGCGGCAGCGCGCTCGAGCCCCTTGACCCGGCGCTCCTCCTCGGCCGCGGCGTCCTCCGCCTCCTTGCGGGACTCGACCGCCTCCTCGAGGGAGTAGCGAAGCTCCTCGACCTCGGCGTCGGCGGTCTCCTCCTGCTCGCGGGCGACCTCGGCCTGCGCCTCGAGCTCCTCAGGGTCACGCCCCTGGCGCACCTCCAGGTCCTCGGAGCCGGCTGCGTTGCGCACCCGCTCGGAGGCCAGCGACTGCGTGCCGCGCAGCCGCTCGCGCAGCGAGTTCAGTGCGAACCAGGTCTCCTGGGCCTTGGCCAGCGCCGGCAGGTCCTCGCGCAGCGCGGCCTCGAGCACGGCCTCCTGCTCGCGGCCCTCCGCGATGGTCTCCTCGACCTCCGCACGGCGGGCCAGCAGCGCGCCCTCGTCGGCGAGCTCCTTGTCGAGCTCGGTCTTCGCGGTGACGAGGTCGTCGGCGTAGATGCGGGCCTTGGCGTCGCGTACGTCCATCTGCACCGTCTGCGCCTGACGGGCGACCTCTGCCTGGCGGCCGAGCGGCTTGAGCTGGCGGCGGATCTCGACCAGCAGGTCCTGGAGCCGGTCCAGGTTGACCTGCGTGGAGTCGAGCTTGCGCAGCGCCTTCTCCTTGCGCTTACGGTGCTTGAGGACGCCGGCAGCCTCCTCGATGAAGCCGCGGCGGTCCTCGGGGGTGGCGCGCAGGATCGTGTCGAGCTGGCCCTGGCCGACGATGACGTGCATCTCACGGCCGATGCCGGAGTCCGAGAGCAGATCCTGGACGTCCAGCAGCCGGCACGGGCTGCCATTGATGGCGTACTCCGAGCCGCCGTTGCGGAACATCGTGCGCGAGATGGTGACCTCGGCGTACTCGATCGGCAGCGCCCCGTCGGAGTTGTCGATCGTCAGCGCGACCTCCGCGCGGCCCAGCGGCGCGCGCCCGGCGGTGCCGGCGAAGATGACGTCCTCCATCTTGCCGCCGCGCAGGCTCTTCGCGCCCTGCTCACCCATCACCCAGGCGAGCGCGTCGACCACGTTGGACTTGCCCGACCCGTTGGGGCCGACGATGCAGGTGATGCCCGGTTCGAGCTCGAGGGTCGTCGCAGAGGCGAAGGACTTGAAACCCTTCAGCGTCAGACGCTTGAGGTACATCGACTTCTCCCCGGCTCAGGACCACGTGGTCGTACACATTTCGCAACACATCAGCGTGGCTGAGGTGAGCCAGCAAATCTAATCGCCGCTGCTCAGGGGAACCCCAGCGGGTCGAGGATAACCCGCCGCACCCGGCGATCTGCGGACCTTCGCGCCGACCGCAGGGCGTGTACGTGGTGTCGAGCCCGAGATCCGAGGATCAGCTGTTCAGATGCTCAGCGTGCGCTTCACCTCTGCCCGCAGCTCGCGCAGGTGCGCGTCGGCCGCCGTACGCAGCCCGGCGACCGCCTCGGGATCGGGGACGACCCGCTCGGTGAACCTCTCGGCGAGGTCGGCGGCATCGAAGGCCGAGACGTTGGCCTCCAGCCCGATGCGCTTCATGAAGTTGCGGTTCTTGTTGGTCGCGATCATCACGATCGACGGCACGCCATACATCGTGGCCACCACCGAGCCGTGGAACTTCATGCTCGCCAGGGCGGTGCACTCCCCGATGGAGCGGGTCAGCTCGTCGAGCGACTCGGTGTAGACGACCTCCTTGTCCCCGATGTCGAGGTCGTCGGCGTTGGCCACGTCGCGGCGGCCGACGTCCATCGTGCCGAGGATGAGATGACGTACGCGCCAGCCCTCCGCGATCGCCTTGCCGGCCATCTCCTCGACGCGTGAGTAGTCGTCGGGCTCGTCCAGGTTGGGGCGGTAGCGGGTGACAACGCCCAGGATCGGCGCCCCTTCCGGCTTGGTGGCCGCGGGCAGGTCCAGCGAGCAGACCATGTCGGGGGCCACCTTGATGTCCAGGTCCGCGGAGATGTTGGCCAGGATCCAGTCGGCGGTCGGCTGGTCGCGTACGCCGATGAACTTCACGTTCGGGTGCTCGAGGAACACCTTGTGCTTCTCGATGATGTGGGGCTTGATCTGCGTGTTTCGGTAGATCGGAACGCCGATGCCGACCACGAAGACCGGCTTGGCCAACATCTTGTGGTTGAAGTAGCGCCGGTCAGCCTGCCACGGCTGCAGGATGTCGCCGCCGCCGATGAGGATGGCGTCGACCTCGTCCACGATCTCGGCCAGCGGCCGGTCGTAGTAGGGCTTGGTCATGTTGTCGGCGAGCACCCGCAGCTCGAAATCCTCGCCGAAGTACTGCTCATAGACCGACAGGAACAGCTCGTCGCCGTAGTTGCCGGCCCCGAAGAACCCCGCGAGCCCGATGACCGGCTTGCGACCGCGACGCTCCCGGCGGACCAGTGCGGCCCTGATCTGCTCCTTGAGCGGGGCGGGCAGGCGGCGGGCCGCGGACCGGAGGACCGGGTTATGGCGCAACGGGGACAACGGGGAGCTCCTGGGGATCGCGAGTCAGGCCACCGATGGCGGCGAACCGCGCGATCGTAGCCAGCCCGAATGGTCCTGGGCGCCTGTCAGTCGAACCCCAGGTGAACGCTCAGCGACGGTCCGCCTAGGGGGTCTCGACAAGCTCGACCACCGGGGCGGGCGGTTGATCGGGTCGAGACTCCGAAAAGGTCGAAACCGACCCTGAACATCAGAGTCGGTTCCCCCTGAACGAGGCTCCCCTTGACCAAGCAAGGGCTCTCGCCCGTGGTGTTGCAGATGCCCGCAGGTCAGGCGGGCTGCATCTCCTGCATCGAGGTGTCGAGGTCGGCGGTGTGTTCCGCCACCAACGCATCGTTCTCGGTCTTCACCGAGAGAACGAGATCCTCGAGCTCACGCACACGCGCACGCAACCGAGCATTCTCGGCAGTGAGGTGGGCGGGAGTCCGCAGGTCGCTGCTCATGTAACCGATCAGCGCCTTCGCCATGAATACGTTTCCTTCGTTGGAATCACTAGAAGTTCCCGCGATACCGGGCCGTCTACAAGAGTGACACCGTTATCGACAAGCGTCAACGTCGCGCGCGCAAAGCCGGGACCTCTGGCCGTACGCACCAACCGACCACGAGCCAAACTTGAGTGCCTCGCACTCAACTTTCGCTCACAAACGTCGACTCAGCTGCGCCGGCGGCGCTCACGCAGCTGCATGAGCTCCTTCTTCTCCTTGCTGGTCAGGGAGTCGGCTCCCTGGGCATGGATCTTGTCGAGCAGCTCGTCCATCCGCTGGTCGTCCCTGGGCGCGGCGGACGACGACTCCCACGGGCCGGCGACCACGGTCGGGCCGGACTTGCGCTTCTTGGCCTTGGCGGGCTTGGCCGCCTTCGGCTGCGGGGGCCCGGCCACCTGCGGGATCCAGGCGAACTTGTCGAGCAGCCCGAACTGTCGTGCCACGAAGGCGTTGACGCACAGGCCGACGACGAAGACGAGCAGCATGACCCAGCTGCGGTAGCCGAGATACTGGATCAGCTGGATGCCGACGAGGATCACACCGAAGAGCCAGGCCGGGATGTTGAAGATGAACATCCGGTCGGGCCACTGGGCGATCCAGACCAGGACCACCATCATCTCGAGCATCCCGAGGCCGGCGAGGAGGTAGGTCGGGTCGAGCACCGATCCGAAGAGGACGGTCAGCACCGAGATCACCGCGGTGAACGCCACCAGCATCCAGGCGAAGCGCACCTTGCCGAGCTCGTTTCGCTCCAGGTCGGATCCGAAGTACCAGAAGAAGAAGATCGCCAGGACGTCGAAGATGCTGAACTGCGGGTAGGCGAACGGCCAGGTGACCAGCGTCCACAGCTTCAGCTCGGCGAGGTTGGGCTGGATCAGAGCCAGCCCGTTGGCCACGCCCTCCCCGCCCATCGCGGCGAAGAGCACCAGCCCGACGATGCTCGCGAAGACCACGAGCCACGTCGTGGTCACCCCCAAGGAGCCGATGTGGAACCAAGGCTCGTGGGGGTAGCGACCGCCTGGGGACAACCGGAAACGTTCTCGCACGAGGCCGAGCCTATCCACGCATTGGTTGCCGCGTCACCGCGGCACACGGATTAGCCGCTCGCCGACCGCGACATCGACCCCGCGCCAGATACCTGCAGCGCGAGACGTATTCAGGGAATGTAGGTGTCGCGCGTGGGTGCGGGCGTACGTGGACGGGACGTCGCAGCCCGTGGTGCGGGCTGACACTTGAGACAGAAGTAGGAGGAGCGGTTCATGAACGCGCTGCGTCGCATCGGGGCGCCGCAGCGGTCGCAGGGCTCACCCTCACGGCCGTACGCGGCCAGGGACCGCTCGAAGTAGCCCGACTCGCCGTTCACGTTGACGTAGAGCGCGTCGAAGGATGTGCCGCCCTGCGCCAGGGCCTCGGTCATCACGTCGCGTACGTGACCGAGCAGCTCGCGCACCTTCGGGCGGGTCAGCCGGTCCCCCGGCCGCTCGCCGTGCAGCTTCGCGCGCCACAGGGCCTCGTCGGCGTAGATGTTGCCGACGCCGCTGATCACGTTCTGGTTGAGCAGGATGCGCTTGATACCGCTGGCCGAGCGGCGTACGCGGGCCACGACCGCCTCCGCGTCGAAGACCGCCTCCAGCGGGTCCGGGGCGATGTGGGCGATCTCGGGCGGGAGCTCGGCTCCCCCGGGGCTGATCGAGAGGCCGCCGAACATGCGCTGGTCGGCGAACCGGAGCTCGCGGCCCTCGGCGGCGCCCTCGAGCCCGATGCGTACGCGCAGGTGTCGCTCGTCGGGGGACGAGGGCGGCTGCACGAGGATCTGGCCGCTCATGCCGAGGTGGGCCATCAGGGCGTCGCGGCCGTCCAGGGGCAGCCACAGATATTTGCCGCGGCGGCGGGCGCCGGTGATCACCCGGCCGGTGAGCTCGGCGGCGAAGGCCGAGGGGCCGGCGAGATGGCGGCGTACGGGCCTGGGGTGCAGGACCTCGACCGCGACGATCCGCGCGCCGAGAATGTGACGCTCGAGGCCGGCGCGTACGACCTCGACCTCGGGGAGCTCAGGCACTACGCCGTCGAGGGTTCGGCGGCCTGGATCTCGCCGTAGGCGGTCTCCGCGGCGGCCTGCTCGGCTTCCTTCTTGGAGCGGCCGACACCGTTGCCGTAGAGCCCGTCGCCGACCCGGACCTTCGCGGTGAAGGTCTTCATGTGGTCGGGGCCCTCGTCGGTGATGACGTATTCGGGCACGCCGAGGGAGTGCTCGGCGGCGAGCTCCTGGAGCGAGGTCTTCCAGTCCAGTCCCGCACCGAGATCGGAGGCCGCCTTGATGAGCGGGTCGAAGAGCAGGTGGACCAGGACCGTGGAGACCTCGATGCCACCGGAGAGGTGGACCGCACCGATCACCGCCTCGACGGTGTCGGAGACGATCGAGGACTTCTCGCGCCCACCCGTGGCCTCTTCGCCCCGGCCCAGCTTGATGTGCTGGCCGAGGCCGATGCCCTGACCGACCTCGGCCAGGGCGCGGGCGTTCACAACCGCCGCCCGCAGCTTGGCGAGCTTGCCCTCGGGCAGGTCCGGGTGGATGCGATAGAGGGTCTCGGTGACCACGACGCCGAGCACCGAGTCGCCCAGGAACTCCAGGCGCTCGTTGGTGGGCAGCCCACCGTTCTCGTACGCGTAGGAGCGATGAGTGAGCGAACGCTCAAGCAACTCGGGGTCCAGGATCGGATCCCCGAGCGCTTTGCGAAGCTCGGCGTAGTTGGTCAGGAGACTAACCGCGTGTCAGCTCAGAGGACCTGGCGACGCGCGGCGCGAGCGCCGTACTGGCCGCACTCGCCGCACGCACGGTGCGGGATGTGCTTGGCGTCGCAGGCGGGGTTCGCGCACGTCACCAGGGTCGGCGCCACGGCCTTCCAGGCCGAGCGGCGGTGACGGGTGTTGCTGCGCGACATCTTCCGCTTCGGGACAGCCACTGTTATCTCCTAATACCGGGCCGGTCGGATCTCGACCGGCTGCTGATGCTTGTCTGCTGGGTTTGTCTGCTGGGTTTGTCTTTGCTGGGGGAATGCTAGTTGCTCGGGTCCTGCTTCAGCTCGGTCAGCCCCGCCCAGCGCGGGTCGACCTTGTCACCGTGGTCGTGCCCGGGCTCGTCCGCGAGCCGCACCCCGCACTCGGGGCACAGTCCGGGACAGTCGTCCTGGCACATCGGCTGGAACGGAAGTGCGAGCACCACCGCATCCCTGAGCACCGGCTCGAGGTCGATCAGATCGCCCTCGGTCCGGCTGGTCTCGTCGTCCTCGCCCTCCGGACCGGTGTCCCGGCCATCACGAGAGTCGTTGTAGACGTACAGCTCCTGGATGTCGACCTCGGCTTCGTCCTTGATCGGCTCCAGGCACCGCACGCACTCGCCCTCGAGGACGGCGAACGCCGTCCCGGTGACCAGCACACCCTCCATGACCGCCTCGAGACGCAGGTCGAGCTCGACCTGCGATCCCTCGGGGACGGAGAGAACTTCGATACCAAGATCCGCCGGTGCCGGCACCTTCAGGTCTACGTGACGCTCGGACCCCGGGCGGCGGCCGAGCTCGCGAGTGTCGAGCACGAGCGGCGCTCTCGGGTCCAGGGCAGTCATGTTTCACTTCCGGATGAGGGCACGACAGATCAGACTAGATCTTAACGGGACGCGACGACAGCGACCAAAAGGACAGCCACGCGGCGGCCACGACCGCGAGCACGCAGGCTACGCCCGCGACGCCCGCCGCGACCCAGGCCGCGGTCTGGAAGACCGGTGCGGTGGCCAGATCGCCCCCGGTCGGGTTCGGCGGGGCGATGTGAGCCGCGAAGAGCACGAACATCGCCGTCGCCCAGACCGCGGTCACCAGCCCCACCAGACGCCGTGCGGCGGCGAGCCCGAGCGCCGTGACCAGGCTGGTCACGACAGTGAGCGGGAGGAGATAGCGCCAGTACGCTCCGCCGCCGCCGGCTGCGTACCTGAGCTGGATCGCGACGATGACCACGATCAGCGCGAGCATCAGCAGCGCCGTCGCGACGCGAACGGGGTTGCGTCGGGCCGGTGCGAGGGCGTGGAGGCCGACGAGCAGGCCGAGCACGAGCGGGGCCACGGTGAGGACGGCGCCGATGACCAGGTGCTCCTGGTGCGAGGGCGCGATGAGCAGCTGGCGCCAGATCTGCGGGTCGGTGGCGACATCGAGCACGGGGCGTACCTCCCGCGCCTGCAACGGCCCGCCAGCCTTGCCGACGAGGTCGGTCTGCATGCCCGACCAGTTGCCGGTGTCGAGGAAGTTGCGGACGTAGAACCAGCCGTTGACCGCGATCGCGAGGCCGACCGCGACGCTGAGACGGGCGACGTCGGCCCAACCGCGGCGTGGGCCGGCGAAGAGCCAGACCAGGCCGAGGGTCGCCGCGCACACGCCGATGACGACGACACCGGGGAGCCGGGTGCCGAGGGCCGCCGCGGCGTAGAGACCGAAGAGCACCAGCCCGCGGTTCTGCGGACCGTGACGGAGCAACCAGACGGTCTGCCCGACCAGGAGGGTCGCCCACAGCACGAACAGGTTGTCGTTGAAGACCACACCGCCCAGCCTGGTCAGCCCGGGGCTGAGCGCGGTGACCAGCCCGGCCACGACGGACACCTCGGGGCGGCCCGGCGCGATCTGCCTGACCGCCCACATCACCGCGGCCACGACCAGGCAGGTGATCACGACACTGAGGCCGCGTGCGGCCATCCCGGCGGCGAGCAGGTGCCCGGCGTCGGTGAGCGGCCCGACCACCGGGGCGAGCAGCGCGTAGAAGAGCGGCGGATGCTGGCCGGTCCAGTCGAAGGGCAGCGTGTAGCCCCAGATCTGCGGCATCCGCATCGGATCGCCGACGCTGATCAGGGTGCCGTGCCAGAGCTGGTAGGCGTGGTCGACGTGAGCGACCTCGTCCTTGGTCCCGTAGAGCGGCGAGGAGAGAGCGTAGCCCGCGCACACGCCGGCGCAGGTGACGAGGTTGGCGACCAGGCCGAGGACCCAGAGCCTCCTCGATCGACGCTCGTCGGTCTTCGGGGCCGTCTTCGGGGCCGTCGTCGGGTCGGTCATCGGGGCGGTCACAGCGCTGCGCCGTGACCGGCGGTGGGGCCTGTGCTCGGCTCCGCGGGCGGCTCCCCCACACTCCTGGTCAGGAACGCGGCGACCAGCGCGACCCCGACGTCGGCCAGGACGGCGATCCCGCGGGCCAGGAGCGCGACGAGCAGCGCCAGGCCGGGCGTGAGGACACCGGAGAGGGCGACCACCAGCACGGCCTCCCGCAGCCCGGCGCCGGCCGGGAGCCCGATCGCGGCCATGCCGAGGCTGAACCCCAGGGCGTACCCGCCGACGCTGGCCAGCAGGGACGGCAGCGGGTCACCGCCCAGGCCGACCACGACGACCCAGATCTGGACGCCGAGCACGAGCCACACCAGGCTCTGCAGCACCAGGGCCCTGCCGATCCCTCGCCAGGTCGGCAGCACCTCGAGCGGCTCGCGCCGCAGCAGCCGCAGGCCGGCGTTGACGACTCGCCCGAAGACCGGCGGATGCAGTGCCACCAGGATCAGCGGGAGCAGCAGCACCGCCCACCAGTAGCGAGCGAGCGTCTCCTGCCCCAGGAACGGCATCAGCAGCACCGAGACCATGACCCCGGCGCCGACGGCGATCGCCAGCACGAGGACGCCCTGGGTCAAGGACGTACGCCGCGGCACCCGCTCGACACGAGCGAGCTCCATCTGACCGACGATCGTCCACAACGACCCGGGCAGGTACTTCCCCAGCTGGCTGACGTAGAAGATCCTTGCCGCCGGCACCAGCGGAAGCGGCGAGCCCAGGTCGGCGAGCACCACCCGCCACATCTGCAGCGCGAGGCCCTGCGCGAGCACGGTCAGCACGAAGGCGACCCCCAGCACCCACAGCGGAAGCTCCTCGAAGCCGCGCACCAGCGCGTGCCAGTTGCGGTGGACCGCGTACGCCGCCACCACGACGACGACGATCGCGACGACTGCCGCTTTGAGAGGCGTCGCCCCGAGGGGGACTGCCTTCAACCAACCTCGGCCCACAGGCCTCCCTGCCTCCCTGGCATCGCTTCTTCTCGGGTGCCGACATCTCAGATGCGGGGTGTGCTGCTCGATCCTTCCTTGACTCCGACCCTAACCTTGGAGAGGTGCACATCGTCGCCTTCGGTACCTACGACGTGACCGCCCACCCGCGGGTCGCGGTGCTCATCGAGGGCCTGCGCGCCCATGGTGCCGAGGTGACCGAGATCAACCGGCCGCTGGGCCTGGACACGGCAGCCCGGGTGGCGATCCTGCGGCAACCGTGGCGACTGCCCCTGCTGGTGCTGCGCCTGCTGGTGTGCTGGACCGGCCTGGCCCTCGAGTCGCTCCGGCAGCGCCGTCACTCGCGTCCCGACGCCGTCCTGGTCGGCTATCTGGGCCACTTCGACGTACATCTGGCTCGTCTTCTCCATCCGCGCGCGACCATCCTTCTCGACCACATGGTCTCGGCAGCCGGGGTCGCCACCAACCGGCGGCTGGCCGGCTCGGACGGTCTCAAGCTGCGCCTGATGAAGGCGATCGACGCGATGGCGCTCAAGCAGGCCGACGTCGTCATCGTGGACACGGTCGAGCAGCAGCAGTCGCTGCCCGAGGACGTACGTGCCGGATCGGTGGTGTGTCCCGTCGGCGCCACCAAGGAGTGGTTCGAAGCCGGCGCCAAGGCTCTCGAGCGTCCTACCGAAGCGCCGCTGCAGGCGGTCTTCGTCGGGCTCTTCTCCCCCACCCACGGCACGCCGGTCATCGCCGACGCCCTCGACATCCTCGCCGACGACGATCGGATCGAGGTGACCATGGTCGGCCAGGGCCAGCAGTACGACGAGGCCCGCCGCCTCGCCGCCGGCAACCCGCACGTCTCCTGGGTCGACTGGGTCGACGCCGAGGAGCTGCCCGACTTCGTCGCCGGGTTCGACGTGAGCCTCGGCATCTTCGGCACCGTGCCGCAGGCGCGGCGAGTGGTGCCCAACAAGGCGTTCCAGGGTGCCGCCGCGGGCGCCGTCGTCGTCACGTCCGACACCGCACCGCAGCGGCGGTTGCTCGAGAGCGCGGCCCTGCTGGTCGAGCCCGGCAGCTCGGAGGAGCTCGCCTCGGCCCTGACCAAGCTCGCCGACGATCCCGAGGAGGCCCTTCGCCTGCGCCGGACGGCCTACGACCGCGCGCTGGAGCACTACACCCCGCGAGCCGTCGCCTCTCCCATCCTCGAGCGGCTCGGCTGAACCGATCAAGACCACCCCAGGAACCGGACCCAGGAACCAGATGCCGATCACCGCCACCGACCGCCCGCTGCCGCCGCTCGCACCGCGTGCCTGGCTCCGCTACGACGTCGTCAGCCGCATCATCGACCGGCTGGCGCCGGCGACGGCGCTGGAGATCGGCTGCGGCCAAGGGGCCTTCGGTGCCCGCCTGGCCGCTCGCGCCGACTACCTCGGGGTCGAGCCCGACGCGGACTCGTTCGAGGTGGCCTACGAACGCATCACCTGCGCCGGCGGCACCGTGCTCAACGCGATGTCCTCCGAGCTGGAGCCGGGTAGGACGTACGACATGGTCTGTGCCTTCGAGGTGCTCGAGCACATCGATGACGACAAGGGCGCGCTGGCCGAGTGGGTCACGCATGTCCGTCCCGGCGGGCAGCTGGTGATCTCGGTGCCGGCCTTCCAGGAGCGTTTCGGGCCGATGGACAGGCACGCCGGTCACTTCCGTCGCTACAGCCCCGAGGAGCTCACCGCGCGGCTGGAGGAGGCCGGCCTGGACGACGTCGACATCACCGTCTACGGCTGGCCGCTCGGCTACGCGCTGGAGGCGGTCCGCAACCGGATCGACGCCAAGAAGCTGGAGAAGGTGGGCGATCTCACTCCCGAGGAGCTGACCAAGGCGACCGGGCGTACGTTCCAGCCCAGCGGTCAGCTCAAGGGTGCCGCCATCGCCGTCGCGACCAGCCCGTTCATGGCGCTGCAGCGGCTGCGGCCCGACACCGGCACCGGGCTGGTGGCCGTCGCGACCAGGCGCGGCTGACCCGCCGGCCGGAACGACCGAAAGACAACTTGAACGACCTACCGCGTGCGCTACCCGCGCCCGGTGCCGACTACTCATAGATTTCCGGCTTGTGATCCCAACCGATCGGTGGCGCTCGGGCGTCGTGGTGGCGCTTCTCGTCCTCTTCGTCGCGGTGAGCTTCGGTCCCGCGCTCGTGGGCCGCGGGATGCTGCTGGACACCGGTTGGCTGCACGCGATGATGCCGTACGCCGCCGACGGCCCGATCCCGCAAGGGACGCTGTGGTGCCGCGGCGACACCTGGGACTACTACCTGCCCGGCGTCGAGAACATCGTCGAGGGCGTACGCCACGGCAACTGGCAGACCTGGGCGCCGTACGAGGTGGGCGGGGCGCCGCTGGCCTCGCTGCCGAACCACGCGGTGCTGAGCCCGGTCTCGTGGCCCTACTGGGCGATGCCTCTGTGGCTGGCGCCGGCTTGGGTGAAGCTGACCGAGCTGGTCCTGGTGCTGGCCGGGATGGTGCTCTTCCTCGGCCGGCTCGGGGTGCGGCGCAGCGTCGCGCTGGTCGCCGGGCTGGTCTTCTTCACCTCCGGGTTCATGATGATGTGGACCAACTGGCCGCACACCAAGGTCGCCTGCCTGGTCCCGCTGCTGCTCTGGGCGCTGGACCGTGCCGTACGCGAGCGCGGCGCGCGCGACCTCGCCGCGGTCGCGCTGGTCGTCGCCTCGATGCTGCTCGGCGGGTTCCCCGCCGTGACGATGTTCGCGCTGACGCTGGGCGGGATCTATGTCGTGGCCCGGGCGCTCGCGCTCCGGGACCGGCGGCGCACCCTGGTCGCCGGTGGGATCGCCGCCGGCGGTGTCGGGCTCGGGGTAGCGCTCTCCGCGGTCCAGGTGCTTCCGTTCGCGCTCAACATCAGCGCTCTGGGGATCGAGGAGCGGGTCCCCAACCAGGTCAAGCCCGCCAGTCTCGTGCTCACCACGGTCGCGCCGGACGCGTACGGCACATGTGTGGACGGGCTCTGGGCGGGCGAGGACAACCCGATCGAGTCCATCGCGTTCGTCGGCGTCGCGGCGCTGATCCTGGTGCTGTGTGCCCTGGTCGTCAGGCTGCCCGGCGGACGCCGTCCCACGACCCCTGCCCTGCTCGCGGTCGTGCTGGCCGCGGTCGTCTGGCTGCTGTGGGTCGGCGGGCTGCCGCTCGACCTGCTCCAGAAGCTGCCGGGCTACAGCTCCAACAGCTTCGGGCGGGCCAACTCGATCTTCGGGTTCCTGTGCGCGGTGCTGGCCGGGATCGGGCTCGAGCGGCTGGTGCAGCGGGCCGAGATCTCCCGAGCGGGGGCGTCACCGGACGAGGCGTCACCGGAGGAGGTGTCACCGGGCGGGCCGGAGGATCGGCCCCGGTCCTGGCGTCCTGGGCTGGTGGTGTCGCTGGTCGTCGTCCTGGTGGCGGCGGTCGCGGCTGCGTACTTCCTCTATGCGGCCTACACCTACATCGACGGCGCCGAGCGGCCGATCCCGGACCTGGCGGCGAAGCTGCGGGTGCCGGCGCTGCTGCTGGTGTTCTCGGTCATCGCGGTCGCGGCGACGTTCCTGCTGCGTGGCCGGCTGAGGCTGCTGGGCCCGCTGGTGCTCGTGCTCGCCGTGCTCGCGCAGAGCACGATGTTCGCGCGCGAGGTGCTGCCGCTGACCGACCGGGCCGACTTCTACCCGGTCACGCCTGCCCACGAGTTCCTGAAGGAGAACCTCGGCGAGGAGCGCTACGGCGGCTCGGCGTGGGAGCACACGGCCGTGGCCGACCACTACCGGCTGCGTACGCCGACCGGCCACGAGTTCACCTCACCGGAGTGGAAGTCGCTGATCACCGCGATCAGCCCGAACGCCCACCTGTCGCCGACCTATACCGACTTCCCGGCGAACATCCCCACCCCGGGTCGCCGGGCGGTGCTCGACCAGCTCTCGGTCCGCTACTGGGTGACGCAGCCGTTGGAGGTCATCGGCGCCGTCGAGCAGCCGCGGGTGCCGGCCGCGAAGCGGCAGCGGCTGAGCGTGATGCCGGACCAGGAGGCGACCTGCCAGGTCCCGAAGGGCAACCTGCGCGGGATCGAGGTCACCGTGCCGATCGGCCTGAAGCCGCGGGCGCAGGCGCCGACGATCGTCCGGGTGAGCGTGGGGTCCGGCGCCGAGAAGGTCACGTCCGAGCGGGCCATCGCCGTGAACCGGCCGCTCAAGGGTGGCGAGAGGCTCCGCGTCGCGGTCCCGGACCACCGGTTCACCGCCGGCCCGGTGCCGGTCACCATCACCTTCTCGGGGAAGCGGAAACCCGTCCACCTGGCCGGCCGCACCGACGGCTCCGCGGTCTGTGCACCGGTCAGGCCCGTGAAGGGCGACGGGCTCCGAGTGGTGCACGCCTCCGCCGGGGCCGTCGTCTACGAGCGCTCGAGCGCACTCCCCCGGATCCGCTGGGCCGGCACCAGCGAGGTCGTCCCCGACGGGCCGACCCGCGTGCGGCGGCTGATCGAGGGCGTGGCCCCCGGCACGGTGCTCCTCGACGACGACTCCTCACCCGCCGCGATCGGCTCGAGCGCCGAGGTCGACGTACGCCGCGACGATCCCGAGACGATCTCCGCCGAGGTCACCGCCGACGGAGCCGGCTACCTCGTCGTCGCCGACTCCATCGCCCGCCCGGGCTGGTCGGCCACCGTCGACGGCCGCAAGGTCCCGATCGTCCCGGGCAACCACGCCTTCGCGGCCGTACCGGTTCCGGACGGCACCCACACGGTGAGCCTGACCTATGACGCCCCCGGGCTGCGTACGGGCGCGGTCGTCTCGCTTCTCGCCGCACTGGTCAGCCTCGGGCTGATGGTCGGGCCGTGGATCCTCGGGCGAGCCAGGCGACGCGACGACAGACACCGCGTAGACCCGTCCTGAACGCCAGGTTTCCTTAGCACATACGCCGGATGACACGGGCGAGTGGGCGTTGGGCCTCGGAATCCACGCGGTAATGTGGCGGGCCAGAACCCCTCGCGGACATCTCATCATCTGCCGTCCGTCCGCCCGAATCTCAGCCGAGGTCCCCTGTGAAGCTCGTCGTTCAAGTCCCCTGCCTCAATGAGGAGGAGACGCTCCCGTCCGTCCTGGAGTCGATCCCGAAGCAGATCCCGGGGATCGACGAGATCGTGATCCTGATCGTCGACGACGGGTGCAGCGACCGGACGGTCGAGGTGGCCAGGGAGCACGGGGTGCGCGAGTTCGTGCACCACGCCCGCAACCAGGGTCTCGGCCGCAGCTTCCACGACGGTGTCGTCCGCGCCCTCGAGCTGGGTGCCGACATCGTCGTCAACACCGACGGCGACAACCAGTACCCCCAGGACCGCATCACCGACCTGGTCCAGCCGATCGTCAACGGTCAGGCCGACATCGTCATCGGCGACCGCCAGGTCGACCGGATCGCGCACTTCTCCGGGCTGAAGAAGACGCTGCAGAAGGTCGGCTCCAGGGTGGTCAACATGGCCGCCGAGACCAACCTGCCCGACGCCGCCAGCGGCTTCCGCGCCTACTCGCGCGAGTCGCTGATGCTGCTCAACACGGTGACCCGCTTCTCCTACTGCATGGAGACGATCATCCAGGCAGGCAACAAGCGGATGAAGATCGCCTCGGTGCCCATCGAGACCAACGCCAAGACCCGTGAGTCGCGGCTGTTCAAGTCGATGCCGGAGCACATCATGAAGTCCGGCGCGGCGATCGTGCGGTCCTACATGATGTACAAGCCGTACGCCATCTTCGTCTGGCTCACCGCCTTCTTCTTCGTCCTCGGGGCGATCCCGTTCATCCGCTACCTCGCGCTGTGGCTGAGCGGCGACAACGGCAACCACATCCAGTCGCTGCTGCTCGGCGGCGTGCTGATCAACCTCGCCTTCATGTCCGCGATGCTCGGCGTGATCTCCGACCTGATCCGCACCAACCGGGTGCTGATCGAGGACGACCTGGAGCACACCAAGAAGGCCCGGTTCGGCAAGTCCGGCACCCAGATGCTGCGCGACCAGACCTCGGTCGCGGAGTTCGACCTGCCGCACACCCAGTCCCACACTCATGGCTCTGCCCGGGCGTCGGCGCAGTCCGGCGAGACGTGGACGACCAGCCTGTGACAGCGACCGACTCCGGCCCGGCCTCCGGGTTGG
Organism: Nocardioides sp.; assembly: GCF_050699375.1. Classification (GTDB taxonomy): domain Bacteria; phylum Actinomycetota; class Actinomycetes; order Propionibacteriales; family Nocardioidaceae; genus Nocardioides. Next base: position 19,333 of record NZ_JBOHDN010000187.1, read on the forward strand.
AGGCGGGGTCGTCGGATGCAGCCGGCCCCACGAAACCCTCACCTGCGAAGCGGCTGCTCAAGATCGCGCTCGCCCTCGTCGTCGTGCTCGGCGGCGTCTACCTGGTCTGGCGCCAGCGCGAGGATCTGGCCACGGCGGTGCAGGAGCTGAGCCTGGGCCGCTTCGCGGTGGCCGGGGTGCTGGCCGTCATCGGCACCATGCTGATCGGCCAGATCTGGGTCGCCCTCCTGCACGGCATGGGCATCCGGCCGGCGCTGCGTGAGTCCCACTCGGTCTTCTACGTGAGCCAACTCGGCAAATACCTCCCCGGCTCCGTGTGGCCGGTCGTCGCGCAGATGCAGTTCGGACTGCGCTGGGGCGTCGCCCGCCGCACCATGCTCGGCGCCAACATCCTCTTCATGGGCGTTGTCGTCGCCTCGGGGATCGGCGTCGGCGCGCTCCTGCTGCCGTGGTCGTCGTCCGACGGCCTCGACCGCTACTGGTGGCTGCTGCTACTGCTCGTCCCCCTCGCCGTCTGCCTGCACCCACGGGTCGTCCCGGGCGTTCTCGACTGGCTCTTCGCGCGGCTGGGGCGGGAACCCCTCGGCGTACGTCTCTCCGGACGTGGCCTCTTCACCGCCATCGGCTGGGCCGTGCTCGCCTGGATCGCCTTCGGCCTCCACCTGGCCGTGATGATGCAGTCGTACGCCTCGGTGGGTCTGCTCGAGGTCGCGGCCGCCACCGGTGGCATGGCGCTGGCCTGGGCCGCCGGGATCGCGTTCATCCCCGCACCCGCCGGCGCCGGGATCCGCGAGGCCCTGCTCGCGCTCACCCTCGGCCCCATCATCGGCGTCCCCGAGGCACTCACCGTCGCCCTCGCATCCCGGGTCCTGCTGCTCATCGCCGATGTGGTGCTGGCTGGGCTCGGGGCGGTTGCCGGGCGGCGTACGCCTACCCCTTAGAGATCGCGATCTCTAAGGGGTAGGCAGTCTGCCTGAGGTTCTGGTGCCGTCGGGCTTGACCGTCACGGCACGCTTCTTGAACGGCTCGAGCGAGCGGTGCGCCCAGATGCGGATCCGCTGATGGTCCTCCGCTATCCAGACCTCGGCGCAGGGCTCATAGTCCTTCTCGATCGCGGACTCCACCCAGCCGCCGCGGGCCATCGCCGTCACCTGCAACACGACAGGGACCTCTCCTCTGCCCATCATCGCCGTCAACTGCTTCTCATTGCGACCGAAGTCGTAGTGGAACAGGTAGAACGGCGTCGGGTTCTCGATGTCGAGGGCGTCGTACAACGACAGGTGGTTGCCCAGCACGAATGCGGTGCGGCCTCCTTGCAGGCACCGTGTCACCTCGGGCTGTACCGCGTCCCCCCAGACATCGGCGGCCTCGAGCTGACGACTGTCCCGGCTCAGATCATCGACGTGCTCGACAGCTGAGGCGAGGGGCACCGCCCCCAGGACGAGGCAGGCACCGGCCGATACTGCGATCAGCCTCGCCCGCAGCCTCGTGCCGATCATCATGAGGCTGACGACGAGCACGAGGATGACCGGCCCGATGAGGCTGTGGGCGCCGAAACCGAAGGCAAGAGCCGCACCCACCCACGCCGCCCCCGTCGCGAACCCCACGATCGCGGTCACTACCTGCCAGCTGGACATCGACTGCGGCCGGCTCGGCAACGAGACCTCGTCCCTGCGGTCGTACACGTCACAGAGAACGAAGATCAGAGCCGCGAACACCAGCGCGCTCACGGTCTCGGTGTGCCCGGGCCCGGGGCGCCGGATCGGGACGGTCGCGAGAAGAAGAGCGCACAACGCGAGGAACCGTGTCGGCTCGCTCGCCAGGCGCCAGATGACCGGCACGAAGATCAGCAGCAGGAGGAAGGGATAGACCGCCACGATGAGGTAGCCCTCCCCATCAGACGGCACGTCGAAGAAGGGCCAGCCGAAGTGGTTCGGGAACTGCTGGGCCTGACCGAGGACGACCTGGCGGTTGAACTCGCCGAGGCTCATCCCGTAGCCGATCCGGTAGAAGAGCACCTCCGATACGAACCCGGCCAGGATACCGACGGCGAGGGCGACACATCGCGTGAGCCTCTCCCGCACCGGTGCTTTCTCCCGTCCGATGAGCTCGTACAGCCCCGCCGCACCGGTCAACAGGATCGCCAGCTCGACGTGTTGCCAGAAGAGAGCCGCCGGGACCACTAAGCGCACCACCAACGGCCAGCGTCCGGAGTCGAGACGGCCTCCTGGCAGGAGGAGGAACGCGAAGACGACAGGGAGGACGTACTTCACCTGTGCCGGTGACGCGATTGTCAGGACAGCCAGCGCCATTGCGGCCATCGCCGCCGGATGTACGCGTCTGCGCAGGCCGATCGCGGCCACGAGGATTGCCGACAGGGTCACTGCGAAGAAGCGGCCCAGGAGGAACTCCCACCAGAGGGGGTCGCCGCCGGCCAGCCGATAGACCAGGCTGTTCACCCACCAGGAACCGGCATTCCAGCCGTGCTGGAAGTCGACCAGTGGGACCGCGCCCTCGGCCGTGAGCTTGCCCAGGTAGTACTGCGCTCCCGTGTCCCCGGTCAACGGCTCCATCTGCGCGGTGAGGGTAAAGGCAGCACGTACGACGGAGACGACGACGATCACCGCGAAGGTGGCCCATCTGACCATTCCGATCGGTTCACGCACTCGGTGCGCATGCGAGGGGATTGCCGCCGTGGCCGCCGCATCGAGCATGGTCCGAAGGTACGCGCTGCTGCAGGCTCCTGGGGGCGAGGATCGCCAGGACCTAGGTCCTAAACGATGTGCTCCGTCTCCTGCGAGGGCCCCAGCAGTCAGATCGTGTACTTGATGTGCAGCGGGGGTCGCCAACAGCGGCGCCCCGAGCGCCAAAGCGACCATCGCGGCCGGGTGTGGCCGCAGGCGCAGCCCCGATCGCCGCAGCGAGAAGGCGGCCCAGCGGAAGTGCCAAACTGTCGGCTAGCCGTGCCGTCGCGAGGAGCACCACGCGTTTCGCGTTACGCGTCTGCCGACTACCGCGCACCGGCACGCCGGATCGTGTTATCAACTCTGTCCTGTACGGCGCTTGATCAGGCGCGCCGCATCTTCGGCACCCAGCTTGATCTCTCGATCGATGTCGTTGCCGTCGATGATGAACTCCAACGCGCCTTCGTCGGTGTAGAAGCGCCGAACCAGAGCTTCGAGCTCCTCGGGCTCACGCAGTCCAACTTTCGCAGCGAGTGCGACGATGTCATCCGCGTCCTTGGTCCGCTGCGCGATGAGTTTCGTCGCTAGCAGGAAATCGTCCGCAGCGTAGGTCACCCGGAGTCCCGGCTCGGTAGGGGCCATCAGCACACCTGGCGGAAGGGGCGGCATCCACATGTTCGCGTTCGAGTTCAGCCAGTTCACCGGCATCCCTCGCTCGCTGGCCAGAGCCCTCGCCTCCTCGATCACCGCAGGTTCGCGGGTTATGCCATCGACGTCGAGCGTCACGCGATCATGACGCACACCGGTCGCGGCGATAGCCGCGCCACCGACGACGAAGACCGAGGCCGCGAGACCTCGGCGGCGCATGCGCTCATCGAGCACCGACAGCAGTTCGTGAATCTCGGCGCCGGTGAGCTCATGGCGACGCTCAGAACTCATGCTGTAGCCAGGTCGCGCTCAGGTACATAGATGCGCAGTCGGCGGAGCCAGTCCGGAGTACGGTCGACGACGCGCTCCGGACTGAGAAAGGGATGAGGTGGCCGCCACTCGTCCTCGAGCGGCTCGATACGTGTCCATCCCGGGGCAGAGCGCCCTGCCTCATCGAACTCATGGAACGCGAGGGCAGCGAGCAGCGCGTCGAAGCCGTTGTCACCGGTCGTTCCCGGGAGAGCCTCCCAAGAATCCGTCAGATCAAGCTCGGCGTAGATGCGGTCGGTGAGCATCAGACGAAGGTGGTCGCGCCCTTGGAGCAGCATCCGCCATGCCCAAGCTGTTTCTCCTGTCCGGAGTGCGCGCCTGATCTCGACTGCGGTCTCCGGAGCAGACATCAGCCGGCGCTCGCTCGCATCCGCAAGTGCCCTTGCCAGCCGGTGCGCACGGACACAGAACCACGCGGAGGGCCGCGTGGCCCCGGTCAGATAGGTAGACATCCGCGGGGCGGAGGTCCCGAGCGCACGGGCGAACGCTGCTTGCGAGAGCCCACTGATCGCAGCCGAACGCCCCAGGAAGTCGATGACTTCCTGGGTGTCACGGTCCAGCTTCTGCTGCTGCATGATGCAAGTATAGCACCACCCCGTTATCGAATTCGATAACGGAGCGATGCTTCAGGCTCTGTCCGTGGGAATCCGCTCGCCGCCGCGGATCGTGACATCGCGCTGCTCGATCTCGCCGCGGGACTTGTGGGTCCAGATGGTGACGGCGACGCCCTGCTTCTCGATCCTGACGATGGCGCACGGGACGTAGTTGGCGTGGATGGCGTCGGTGAGCCAGGGCTGTGGGGTGTGCAGGGGCATGGTCTCGATGATGACCGGGATCGAGCCGTCCTCGAGCTGGGGCACCAGCACGTCCTCGTACTGAGCGAAGTCGTAGTGGAACAGGTAGTAGGGCGTCGGGTTGGTGATCTTCAACGCGTCATAGAGCTCGAGGTAGTTGGGCATCACCAGCGCCTCGCGGGTACCGGCGCTGCAGCGGTCGTGCTCCGGTCCGGCCCAGCGTGCGATCGAGTCGCTCACCGCGAAGGACTTCGCGTCGCGGCGCATGTCGTTGAGATGGTCGAGGGAGGCGAGAGCCGGTACGCAGCCCAGCACGAGCAGCGCGCCGACCGAGACCGCGGCGGCTCGTCGCAGGAACGTGGCACCCAGGCAGGCCCCCGCGACGGCCAGGGTCACGAGTGCGACTCCGCCGAGCATGCTCTGGAGGCCGAAGCCGATCCAGAGGGTGGCGGCTGCCCAAGCGGCGCCGAGCAGGGCGAATGCCCACGCGAGGGGTGGTCTCGACAGGCTCGACCACCGGAAACCCCCGGAGGTAGAGCCTGTCGAGACCTCGCGCGAGTCCCACATCTCCGCGACGACCAGGACGACGGCGAGGAGGACGAGGGCGGAGACGGTGGTGGTGTGGGGGTTGTCGACGCGGCGGATGGGGACGACGACGAGGACCAGGCCCGCCAGCGCCACCAGGCGGGTGGAGTCGGAGACCCGCTGCCACACCAGCGGCACGAAGGGCAGCAGCAGCGCGAACGGGTAGAGCGCCAGGATGAAGAACCGACCGGACTCGGTCGGCAGCCCGAAGAAGTCCCACGCGGCGTACTGCGCCCCGGCGTGCGTCGCGGTCTGCCCGAGGATCACCTGGCGGTTGAAGTCGGAGAAGGAGAGCCCCCACAAGACCTTGTACGCCACCGCCTCCAGCCCCAGCCCGGCGATGAACCCGCCGGCCAGCTGGGCGCAGCTCACGATCCGCTGGCGCCAGGAGGCGTCCCGGCGCGCGAAGAGCTCGAAGAGCCCCGAGGCGCCGGTGAGGAGCACGGCCAGCTCGACGTACTGCCAGAAGACCAGCGCCGGGAGCAGCACCCGCGCGATCGCGGCCAGGCGCGGGCGCGACTCGATCCATCCGGTGGGCAGCAGGACGAAGACCCACAGCAGGCAGATCGTGTACTTGATGTGCAACGGGGTCGCGAGCAACAGCACCCCGAGCGCGAGCGCGACCATCACGGCCGGGTGCAGCCGCAGACGCAGCCCGATCGCGGCCGCGAGCACGGCGCCGAGCCCGGCACCGAGCAGGCGTCCCCAGAGGAAGTACCAGATCGTCGGGCTGCCGCTGGCGACGCCGTAGAGCGCCGCGTTGACCCAGAAGGAGCCGGCGTTCCAGCCGTGCTCGAAGTCGACCAGCGGGATCGCGCCGTGAGCGGTGAGCTTGGCGAGGTGATACTGCGCGCCGAAGTCCTGGGTCAGGAACGAGCCGTTCTGGGCGCCGACCGAGTAGGCCGACCAGGCCAGCGCCAGCACGCACACGCCCGCGAAGGTCGCCCACCTGATCATGCCTCCGCTTCCGCCTGCAGGTCCCCCCGAATCAGCCACGGAGCGACGATAGAGGAGAAGACTCGTTCAGGCGACGACCCACGCCCTGATGTATCCACCAGAGGAAATGGTTCCCGGCTCCTCACTCGGCCGCGGGCGGCCACTCGCCTTCGAGCAGCGAGAAGGAGACGCTGTCGCGCCAGGCTCCGTTGGTGTGTACGTGGTCGCGGATTGTGCCTTCGCGCTGGAAGCCGAGTGACTCCACGAGTCGCATGCTTGAGGTGTTCATCGGTCCGATGTTGGCCGTGATGCGGTGCAGGCCGAGGTCTCCGAGCCCGAACTCGATCATTCGCGAGACTGCCATTCGGGCAATGCCTCGGCCTTGCCACTCGGGTCGCAACGCATAACCCAGGTCAGCTGCCTTGACCCCCATCAGGCCGAGCCGGGCGAAGCCGATGATGACCTCGGTCGAGGGTGACTCGGTGATGGCGAGGTAGTACTCGCTGCGTGGAGTGTCGAGCTGTCGCTCCAGGATCCCGTCGAGCATGGACTGCGCCTCGTCCCGACTTCGAGATTCAAAGCTGAGCCAGTAGGTAACCCCGTCGTCACCGACGATGGCGTGTATGCCATCGGTGTCGCCCTCCTCGAAGTCCCGTAGAACAAGCGAACCGGCAGCCAAACTGAGGGATCGTGATGTCGTACGTCCGGTCATGGACGCATCGTCAACGGTCGTGCGGCGAAGGCCTCGATCTGATCACGTAGGTCGTCGGCAGGCCGGCTGTCGGGTGCTGATTCCACTGCAGCGCCGACTCGTTGGACGCTCTTGACGATGCCGCCGATCCGAAGGTCCCGCGGAAGCTCAAGCACGGGCGCGATGGACTCGGCCGCCCCTTCCACCTCGCCGTTGGCAATTCGGATGATCGCTTGGTCGCACCATGCGCCAGCGGCGTCGCCGAAGGCCCAGGTGTCTCGTGTGTCATCTGCGTACGCGTCAACCGCCAGTTGCGCTGCGCCGTCGCTCTCTGGATGGTTGGGCAGCCAGCTCAGCGCGTCAGCGGCGTAGTAGGCCGCCCTTGCATCTGTGAAGGTGAGGATGCCACCAAGGCCATCGAGGTCGGTGGGCTCCATGGCCTCAGTCATCTCGTCGGCTCGGTGGATGCTTTCGGTGGCCTGCTCCACGTTGCCGAGGCGCGCCCATGCGCGTGCGCCTGAGGACGCAAGCCACAGCGCGGCGCTGTTTACGGCGTTCGTCGCCAGCCCACGGTCGACGTAGCGCAGCGACTCCTGCGGCCTGCCGTCCCAGTAGGCGATCAGCGCCATCAACCCGTTGAGCCACACTGCGACGGTCGTGTTTCCAGCTTGCTCGGCGAGAATCAGTGCCGTGCGTGCCTGGGTGACAGCGGCTCGCGGGTCACCCAGGTCATGGGATGCCTTGGCAAGGATCCCACCGGTAATTGCGCCGATGCTGAAGAGCTGGGCAGCATCGCCTGGTCGGCGTGGGCGCAGGATCGCTTGGTGAACTGCATCCTGGAGCGTGACCAACGGGTTGATCAGCTCCGGAAGCGCCTGCACCGGGTACGCCCGGGCAAGGTCGCGTAACTCTTCCTCGAGCAATGAGTAGTCGTCGATGCCTGGCATGTTCAACGCGAGGTGGCGAGCCTTTTCGGCAGCCATGGTGAGAGCCTCCTGGTAGCTGGGGCGTCCGGACGGTGGGCTTGCTGCCGGATCATGGGGTCCGAGAAGAACGACGACCGGATGACCAAATGCGCCCTCCAGCGCCCGCGCGATCGCTGGCGTCGGCTGAACCTCGCCGAGCGCACGTGTGCCAAGTCTCCGGGCGTGATCCTCGGAAAGCGACACCAACCGGCCACCGGCCGCCGACGCGCGCTCCACGGCACGGGCGACATCACGCCAGGTCAAGCCGCGCTCGATCTTGATCGCCTCGAGCGTCGTACGAGGTGCAGCTGATGTCATCTGGTCGTCCTCCTGTTCACACCTTGCCCGAGCAAACGGCCCGACGTCAGTGGCTCAGCCCGAATGCCGGTCGATGTCCGCCGATATCGGTTGATGTCTGCCGGGTGTTCGTGGAGATGTCGGTCCCGTTCCCTCAACGCTGGATACCGGCGAAAAGCGCCAGCGACCTGTGAGACGCCACGAGCATAGGTGGCCGCGGTCGCCACCAACCGGAGGAAATCGAATGAGATCTCGGCGTGCGACCCCCGGACGTCCGCGGCATGTCCCAAACACCAGCGCCGTAGCCCCACGGGACCAGGTGCTCAACGCGGCGGCGAAACTGTTCGTGACTCGCGGCTTTGCGGCTACCTCGACCCGGGAGATCGCGGAGCGAGTCGGTATTCGGCAAGCCAGTTTGTACTATCACTTCGCCGGGAAGGACGAGATCCTCGCCGAGCTCTTGCAGCGCTCCGTACGCCCCACGGTGGACAAGGTCGAGAAGATCGAGACGCTCGTCCCGCCCGAGACGCACGCGACCGCGCTCTATCTCCTCGCACTGATCGACATCCGCACTCTGGCCGATGCGCCCCACAACGTTGGCATCCTCTACGCCCAGTCCGATGTGACCAACAGCGAGGTCTACGCCGACTTCCAGCACACCCGTCGTGAACTGGTCGACGCCTACGGCCGCATCGGCCTCCAAGCCGCCTCGGTCGACGTGACCGCTGACATCGACGCCACAGAGCTTGGCGAGATGTTGATGCACTCGATCGAGGTCGTCACCGGCATCCGCAACGCCGGGACGGCAATGACGCCTCATCGAGCGAATCGCATCGCAGCAGCGGTGCTGAGGATGTGCGACGTGCCCAAGGAGACCATCGCCGCCGCAGCTTCGGCTGCATCTGAACTTCTGGCTGGGTTTCACCACGAGACCACCGTCGCCTCGGCGGAGAGCACCCTCTAGATCTCCTCGCCGGCCCGTCGCCTCAATCGACTGTGGCGGCGGGTCGGCAAGGCCAGCACAGTCGAAACTCAACCCTGCGAGGAGCACCCAATGATCCAGACCATCGAGGATGTCCCCCCGGCGGCAAAGCGCCGTCTCGGGTTTGTGTGGCTGGAGATCACCGGCCGTTGCCAACTCGAGTGCGTCCACTGCTACGCCGAGTCTGGGCCAGCCGGGAACCACGGCACCATGACGGTCACCGACTGGGAACGGATCATCGACGAGTGCGCGGGCCTCGGCGTGACCATGGTGCAGTTCATCGGCGGCGAGCCGACCCTTCATCCTGACCTGCCAGCTCTCGTCGGATACGCCCTCGCGCGCGGCCTGGACGTGGAGGTGTTCACCAACCTCGTCCACGTCTCCCCAGCGATGTGGGACGCACTCGATCAGCCGGGCGTACGTCTCGCCTGCTCCTGGTACTCCACCGACCCTGCCCAGCACCTGCAGATCGTGCGCCGCAACACGCACCCTCGCACCAAGGCCAACCTCGTCGAGGCGACCCGGCGGGGCATCCCGATGCGCGTCGGCATCATCGGGATGCTCGACGACCAGGACCTCGATGCCGCATCCGTCGAACTCGCCGCGCTCGGTGTGACCGATGTCGGCGTCGACCACCTGCGGCAGGTGGGCAGGGGCACCCGCGACCAGGAAGCCTCCATGGCGCAGTTGTGCGGCAACTGCGGCAACGAAGTGATCGCTGTCGGCCCCGACGGCGCGGTGTGGCCGTGCGTGTTCTCCCGTTGGATGCCCGTCGGGAACGTTCAAGACACCACCTTGGCCGAGATCCTGGTCGGGCAGCCCATGCAGGACGCCAGCGCGAAGCTCGCAGAAGAGTTCGCCCCACGCGAGATGCCGTGCGTGCCGAAGATGTGCAATCCGCAGTGTGGCCCGTCCTGCTCTCCAGCCTGCCGCCCCGCCAACAATTGTCGGCCCGTCGGTGCGTGTGTCCCCGGGTACCGCTGAGGCGTAGGACACTGGATTCATGCTCGCAACCCGCGCCTACGTCCCCGACCACAAGCTCCCCGCCGGTGACCCCGGTCGGTGGCCGTGGCCGTACGACGTGCCGTGTGTTGCCCAGCTCGTCCGGGAGGGCATGACGTTCTCCAAGCCGATCACGTTTCTCGTGGGAGAGAACGGCTCCGGGAAGTCGACACTGGTGGAAGCGTTCGCCGAGGCGTGGGGACTGGACGCGCACGGCGGCCGCGCAGGGCGCAAGTACGTCAACGACCGCCCCAAGACCCCGCTCGGCGACGCCGTCGACTTCGACACCACCCTCGCCGGCGGCACACACCGATCCGGGTCCCGCACAAGACGCCGCGGCTACTTCCTGCGCGCCGAGACCGCGTTCGGGTTCATGAACGCCGTCTCAGGGATGCGCGGCTACTGGGACGAGGACACCTCCGAGATGTCGCACGGGGAGGGGTTCCTCACCGTGTTCGACAACATGTTCACCGACCCCGGATTCTATCTGATGGACGAGCCCGAGGCCGCGCTGTCGTTCACCTCCAGTGTGGAACTGGTCGCCCGGATGCACGAACTCGGCACCACCGGCGCGCAGGTCATCTGCGCCACCCACTCACCCGTCCTGGCGGCCACGCCCGGCGCCGACATCATCGAGGTGGGAGAGCACGGGTTCCGCCGTGTCGAGTGGGACGAGCTCGACCTGGTATTCCACTGGCGCCGCTACCTGAACGACCCGCGCGCCTACCTACGCCACGTCATCGACGATGAGACCACCGACCGGTGAGCACAACCCTCAGCCCCGCCGATCAGGCACACCGCCGCCGCCTCACCGACGCGCATATGGACGCCGCCAGCGGACTCGGCTGCGTCCTGGATCAAGGACGGCAATGGGGCTGGTACGACCGTTCCGTCTCCGGCCGCGCCACCCGCGCCGAGCAAGAGGTGTGGATTCGCACCGTCACCGAGCAGTCCCAGTGGGTCGACATGCTGTTCTGGACCGGCAACCTCGAGGCCAACAAGATCGCCGGCGTCCCCAAGCCGATCGTCCTCGACTCAGCCGAGACCCGTGACGAGGACCGCTGGTTCCGTACCGAGGTGATGACGCTGGTCGACCATGCCCCGGCCTCGCCGATTCCTGCAGCGACGACACCTCCTGCCGTCGACGACGCGTGGCTGGACCAGCTGCGTACGTCGCTCGAGGCGCTAGCGGCCACGTCGACGACGCGGGAGGCGAAGGTCCAAGACGACGTCACTCAGCAGCTGCGTGAGTACTTCGGCGACCGCATCGACCCCCAGGTCGAACACTGGGTGACCTCTCACGGCGACCTGCACTGGGCCAACCTCACCGCTCCCGGTCTCGTCATCCTCGACTGGGAACAGTGGGGCCGGGCCCCGTCCGGCTACGACATCGCCACCCTGTACTGCCACAGCCTCCTCGTGCCCGAAACCGCGGCTGCCATCAGGCACCGCTTCACCCACATGCTCAACTCACCCGACGGACGTCGCGCACAGCTCCTCGCAATCACACGCATGCTCAGCCGCACCCGCATGGGCGACTACACC
>NZ_JBOHDN010000188.1:0-2004 GCF_050699375.1 Nocardioides sp.
GGCGGCCAAGATGTTCGGCGACGACCCGCTCACCGGGTTCCTGGCGATCATGATCCTGTACGCAGCACTGGCTGCCGCCGGGTACGCGATCGCCACCACTCTGCGGGCCAAGACGGAGGAGACCGAAGGCCGACTCGAGATCACGCTCGCCAAGCCGGTCTCGCGCGGTCGCTGGTTCGCCTCACACCTCGTGGTCGTGGCGGCGGGCGCGTTCGTACTGACCATGATCTCGGGTGCCCTCGCCCTGTGGGCGGGTGCGCTGGTCAACGGTGAGGTCGAGCTCGGGACGTTCGTGAAGGGCGGCGGGGCGTTCCTGCCGGCCGTCGCCGTCTTCATGGCGCTCACCGCGGCGCTGTATGCCTGGGCCCCGAAGATCACGCCGATCATCTGGGCGCTCTTCGCATTCACGTGCATCACCGGGATGTTCGGGCCGTTGTTCGACCTCCCGGACTCGGTCGCGGGCATCTCGCCCTTCTGGTGGGTCGGCCGCTATCCGCAAGAGCCCATCGAGCCGTCCCACATGATCGGGCTCAGCGCCGTGGCACTCATGTTGCTCCTGATCGCTTTCGCCGGATTCCGCCGACGAGACACCAACACCTGACCCCCTTCGCCGAGTCGGCGCGTCTGCCCCAGAAAATGACGTCGAGTCGGCGCCAATGTCTCAAGTTATCCACAGGCCTGTGGACAAGGCGGGACATCAGCGCCGACTCGACGCCTATTCTTGGGGCAGTTGCGCCGGCTCGGCCTCGTTTTCTGGGGCAGTTGCGCCGGGTCGGCAGTGGGCTAGAACATCAGGGCGGTGGCGGGGTCCGCCAGGACTGCGGCTACGTCGGACAGGTAGCGCGAGCCGGCTTCGCCGTCGATGTGGCGGTGGTCGAAGCTGAGGGCGATGGTGCAGACGTCGCGCGGCTCGATGCGCTCGTCATCGCCGTCGCCCACAACCCAGGGCTTGCGCGCGACGGCGCCGAGGCTCAGGATCGCCGACTCACCCGGGTTGATGATGGGTGCGCCGCCGTCGATGCCGAACGGACCGATGTTGGTGATGGTGAACGTCCCGCCGGCCTGGTCCGCGGGCGGGGTCTTGCCGGTGCGTGCGGTCGCGGTCAGCTCGTTGATCGCTCCGCCGAGCTCGGCCAGCGACATCCGATCGGCACCCTTCACGTTCGGCACCTGCAGACCGCGCGGGGTCGCGGCGGCGATGCCGAGGTTGACGTACTCCTTGAACACGATCTCCTGGGCGGCGTCGTCCCACCAGGAGTTGATGATCGGGGTACGCCGCATCGCCAGCAGACACGCCTTCGCCACGATGAGGAGCGGCGAGACACGTACGTCGGCGAACTCTCGCCGCGCCCTGAGCCGGGCCACCAGCTCGGTCGTCGCGGTCATGTCGAGCGTGGTCCAGATGGTCACGTGCGGCAGCGTGAACGCCGAGTCGACCATCGCCTGGCCCATCGTCCTGCGCAGCCCCTTGATCGGCTCGCGGCGTTCCAGACCACCGGAAGAAGCAACGGCAGGTACGCCAGCTGGTGCAGCCGTCTCCGACGCAGTCGGCAGCGCGTCCAGGTCGGCCGTGGTGATCACGCCGTCGGCGCGTTCGGGGGCGACCGTGGCCAGGTCGACACCCAGGTCGCGCGCCAGCTTCCGCGCGTTCGGCTTGGCCAGCACTTCGGCGCCCGCGGCGGTGGTCGGCGCGGCGACGGTGCGGGTGCGGCGTACGAGCACGTCCTCCTTGGAGCCGTAGCCCACCAGGGTCAGTGGCTTGTCTGCCTCGTCCGGTTCAGAATCCGGCGCTTCGGTCTGCACAGGTGACCCCTCGGCCTGCACAGGTGACGTCTCGGCCTGCACAGGTGACGTCTCGGTCTGCACAGGTGACGCCTCGGCCGGCACAGGTGACGCCTCGGCCGGCACAGGTGACGCCTCGGCCGGCGCGGGCGACGCCTCGGCCGGCGCGGGCGACGTCTCGGCAGAGTCGCCGATGCGGATGATGGGGGTGCCTACCTGGAC
>NZ_JBOHDN010000189.1:0-6646 GCF_050699375.1 Nocardioides sp.
CCAACCCCATCGCCACCGGCGAGGACCTGACCCTCGCGGCGAAGCTGCTGGTCGACTACGCCACCACACTGACCGCCAACGAGCTGCGGATCGTCGGGAAACGGATCCTGGCCGAGATCGACCCCGCCCGATTCGAAGACGCCGAAGCGAAGGCACTGCTCGCCGAGGAGGAACGAGCCCAGCAGAAGACCGCACTCCGGGTCTGGAACAACCACGACGGCACCATCGGATTCAACGGAGTCCTCCCGATCTCCATCGGAGCCCGGTTCAAGACCCAAGTCGAGGCCTGGGCCCAACCACGCAAACAGCGGCTGGTCGACAAGGGCGCCCCACTGCCACCGTGGGAGAGGTTGATGGGACAGGGCTTCGCGCGGTTGATCGAGACCATCGACCCCGCCGCCCTCCCCAGGCACGGCGGGGACGCGACCGTGGTCAACGTCGTGATCAGCCTCGCCGAGCTCCGCAAAGACCTCGGCACCGCGCTGCTCGGTTTCGACGAGACCAACGGGTACACGATCAGCGCGGCGGACGCCCGGAAGATGGCCTGCAACGCCACCATCATCCCCTGGGTGTTGGGTAGTGATGGCCGGGTCCTCGACGCCGGCCGCGACAGCAGGTTCTTCCAGCCCATCCAGCGCAAAGCGCTCCGGTTGCAGCAGACGTGCTGCCAAGCCGAGGGCTGCGACATGCCACCAGAATGGTGCGATGCCCACCACCTGACCGCGTGGGCACTGGGCGGGAAGACCGACCTCAAAGACGGGGTGCTGTTGTGCCCGCACCATCACCGTCTGGCCCATGCTCCCGGTTACACCCACGAGCGATTGCCGGACGGGACGATCAGGTACACTCGCCGACCCTAGCCCGGCTCAGTCGAGATCAACCTGCAGCGTCCGCTTCGACCATGGTCGATAGGTCCGCCGCACCTGCGCCGCCGCGCCTAGCCAGGCCCGTCAGCGTTGGTCCAACCTGGCGAGACTCGGTTGCAGCCGCTGAGAAACCCGCGTCCGCATGTCCCGTGCGGACGTGCGGACGTGCCCGCGTGCCCGCGTGCCCGCGTGCTCTGTGGCCGTGTGCCCGTGTGCCCTGTGTCTGGGTGACCGATCAGCGGGTTCTGTGGCCGTGTGTCCTGCGCTGGTACATGAGCCATCGAACCATCGCATCGAGCATCGCAAGTGCTCGAGCAAGACCGGACAGGCTGGTGTCATCGCGCCTCAAGGGCGCAGGGACTTCCCCACTGATGCGGAGATTGCCCCACGCTGGTGAATCTTCCCCACGCGCCGGAACGTGGGGAAGATCTCCGCGGGTGGGGGAATGTCCTGAAGAGTGGGGGACGTCCGGAGTCCCGTCGTCAGGCGATCATCCGCTGCCCAGGCTCGGCGGGCCTGCATCAACGGGGGCGATCTTGTGAAGGCTTCATAAGGTGTCCTCGGCTTGTGCAGGCGCCCGCGACACCCTCGCCCATCAAGACGCACCGACCAGTATCGCCAAGCTCGTGCCCAACCAGGGACGCTGTGGCAAACAGCACCACGGACCAACGGCCGATTCCGACTGCGGCCCCAGCCGTGCGACCCGGAAGGGCCATCAGGGCTAGGGGCCGGCACGGGCTAGAGACCAGCGCGGTTAGGGATGAGCGCGGTCGATGTACGGCATCGAGTCTCTGTCGACGTCGCCGTCGCCGGCGCCGTCGGTGGTCTTCGGGCGCTGGGCGTTCGGGGAACGGTGGTCGCCGGGGCGGCCGAGGGGGAGTCCTGGGACGGACATTGTCGTTACCCGCTCGCGGGCCAGGCCTACGCCTGCGCCGGCGACGTTGCGTACCTTCTCCAAGGACTCTCGGGGGTAGCGGCCGAGGACGTAGCCGGTGACGCCGCCCAGCGCGAGGATGAACAGATTTCGTTTAGTCCTCACCGTCGCTCACCTGCCTGGAGCTTGCGGATGGCGACGGCGACGGCGACGACGACCGGGACGAGCGCCGTGGCTATGGCGGTGATCCGCTTGACCCAGGAGGTCTCCTGCCACTTGGCGCGGGGCGTCGTGCCGTTCCATATCGAGTGCTGGGCGGTGTGGTCGCGCTCGCCGGTGATCGTTGAGTACGTCATGTCAGATCTCCTTGTACGTCGGGGAGGCCTTGGTGGTCCCGTACCCGTCGTGGGACCGGTTCATGCCCACATTCGCCAACGTCCGTGAGTCAGCGGCGCCCTGCGAACCGTAGGGCGCTGTGGTGTTCGTGGGCCAGGCGGCGCAGGCAGAGCAGGAACTCCCCGAGGACGACCTGGCCCAGGACCATCTGCTCCATCATGGTCTCGCGGTCCTGGGTCGCATCGACCTGGTCGAGCTCGTAGCTCGCGATCGCATCGATGGCACGAAGGTAGTTTGCCGCGCCCTCGGGGTCGGTGCGGATGTCGCTGTCCAGGATGACCTTGATGATGCCGGCGAGGTGGTCGCGCTCGGGGGCGTCCGACCTGATCTTCGTCCAGCCGGCCTGGGCGACGAGCTGGTCGGCGAGATCACGGGTGAGGTCGCCGCCGGCCTCGGGGATGGCGTTCTCCATGCGGAGGGCGTCGCAGGCTTCGCCGAACATCTCGTGGACCGACGTGCTGCGGTCCTCGGTCGCCTCGACGAGTGCCTTGAGCGCCCCGACGGGCACGGCGCCGACATCACGCAGCACGCGGAGCAGGCGCAGGCGGCGTACGTGGTTGTCGTCATAGTCGGCGAGGCGCTCGGCGATCTTTCTTCCGGGGCGGAGCAGGCCCTCGCGTACGTAGTACTTGATCGTGGCGACACTCACGCCGCTCGACTCGGCTAGCTCGGAGATCCGCATCGTTCCTCCGGGAACAGGGTTGACAGCGCGCTGGATAGAGGCACTATCCTATGCTAGATACTTTCACTATCCAACAAAGGGGATGGGCATGTCGAAGATTGCTCGGGCCTATCGGGAGGCCCCGAAGAACGTGCCGGACGGCGTCACACCTGGGCACAGCGTCGCCGACGTCGGTGCGGACGATGTCGTGGTGTTCCTGATCGGGATGCGCGTGCACCGCTGGCACAAGGTGCGCAGCTGGTTCCCGGCCTTCGTCGCGATGCCGCGGATGCTGGCCCAGCTCGCCAAGGACCCCGATCTCGGGCTGCTCTCCGTGCGCAACTACTGGTCCGGGCGCACCGTCATGACGGTGCAGTACTGGCGCAGCGTCGAGGAGCTCGGACGGTTCGCCAAGGACCCGGGGCTCGCGCATGCTCCCGCGTGGGCTGCCTTCAACCGGAATGCGGCGGCAACCGGCGATGTCGGGATCTGGCACGAGACCTATCGGGTGCCGGCCGATCAGGTCGAGACGTTGTACGGCAACATGCCCGCCTTCGGGCTCGGGGCTGCGCTCGGGACCGTCGAGCGGGCTGCCGGGCGGCGGAACCTGACTCACGAGAAGATGAAGTCCACGCGGCCCGAGTATGTGGAGTCGTGAGACTCAGAGGGCGGTGACGGTCTCGCTCGGCGCGAGGGCACGGGTCGGCGCACCGCGCAACAGCACCACCGACAGCAGCGCGGCGATCCCGGCGCTGATCGCGGCCCCGGCGAAGACGGTGTGCTCCTGGGCGATGGCTGCGCCGATGAGCAGGTCCTGATACTCCGAGCACATGCCGTTGCCGGTGCAGACCTCCGACAGTGACGGCAGATCGGCCTGGGCGGCGTAGTAGCTCCGCAGACCGATCGTGGTCAGGGCCGAGATTCCCACCAGCATGCCGACCATGCGGGCCACGACCGTGAAGGACGTGGTCAGGCCGTGCATGGACTGTTCGGTGGTGGCCAGGATCGCGGCGTTGACCGGGGCCAGCGCCAGCCCGAACCCGAGGCCACCACACACCAGCACGACCGTTGCCCACGCAGAGCGGAGCGCGTCGGCATCCCAGCGGGCCATGAAAACGAACGCCACGGCCGCCAGCAGCATCCCGCCACCGGCGATCACGCCCGCGGGGAGCCGCCGGGTCAGGAACCCGCCGGCGACGGCGCCAACCGGCAGCGCGACCAGGAACTCCAGCAGCACCAGCGCCGCCTTCAGCTGGCTGTCCCCGTAGATCGTCGTACGGGCGAACAGCGGCACATCGATCAGCGCCGCCACCAACGCGGCGCCGACGAAGAACGAGACCAGCACCGAGCCCCAGGCCGGCATCCGGGCAAAGGCACCGTGCGGCACGATCGGGTCCTGCGCCCGGCGCAGGTGGAAGACGAAACCCAGCAGGGCCAGCCCGGCGGCGACCAGATACCAGGTGCCCTGCTCGGAGAAGACCGCGACCTCGGGGTCGGCGGTCGCGAAGGCGAGGATCACCCCGGCCAGGCCGATCGAGAGCAGCAGCGCTCCGAGGAGATCGACCTCGGCCGAGATCCGGCGAAGAACGCTGCGTACGCCTGATTTCAAGCCCCACTTCAACAGGGCGGCGAGCGTCGCCACGATCGTCACCAGACCGAGCGGCGTCAGCCAGCGCGACGACCCGGCCGTGGGCACGTAGAGCGCGCCCCAGGTCAGGTCCTGTACGAGGCTGGCCGGCTCGATCGCCAGCAGCACGAACGCGGTGCCGGCGATCAGCAACAGCGGCGGCGCGACCAGGTCCGGTCGTCGCCCACGTCCAGGGGCGGGAGGCTTCGCCCGGCCCAGCCGCCGGATCGCCACCGCCAAGACCGCCCCGACGACGAGGTTGAGCAGGAAGATCGCCCGCCAGTCCGCGACCGCGAGCACCGCCGCGCCGATCAGTGGCCCGAGCACCGAGCCCAGCTCCTGGACGGCCGAGACCAGCCCGAGCGGAACCCCACGGCGCTCGGCGGGATACAGCACCGCGACGAGCGCCAGGGTCGCCGGCACCAGCGCGCCGCCGCCCAGCCCCTGGAAGAAGCGACCCACCACCATCGTCGTCAGGTCCCATGACAGGGCCGTCAGGAACGAGCCGAAGGCGAACACCACCAGCCCACCCACGAGCACCGGCAGGTGTCCGAGCAGGTCCGCGAGCCGTCCGATCAGCGGCAGCACCGCGACATAGCCCAGCAGGAATCCCGAGATCAGCGGCGCGGCCCGCTGCAGCTCCTCGATCGAGAGCCCGACGCCCGCCATCATGTCCGGCAGGGCCAGCACGACCACGTAGGTGTCCGCGGCAGCGAACGCTACCGCGATCGCAGCCAGCCACAGGACCGCCTTCACGGCTTGGTGATCTCCTTCTCGACGCCGTACTCGCTCACGTCGATCGTGTAGGAGTACGCCGCCTCGCCCTCGCCGCTGAAGTGGCCCTTGATGGTGGCCTCGGTGAGCTGGTCGGTGTCGTTGACGATGTAGGTGACGTCGAACTCTCCGGTCGCGCCGGCGAGGATCTTCTTGACGGCTGTGTCCGGCAGCGTGCCGGTGTAGGTCGAGAGGATCTCGTCGTTGTCGGCGCCGCCTCGGACGGACTTGCCGATCTTCAGGTTCTCGGTCGCCGCCAGCAGCGAGGAGATGCCGGTCTCGGGCGCGATCAGGGCGGCCGGGTCGGGGACGCCGTAGTCGGCTGGGTCGAGCTCCTGGAACGCCGTCGTGAACGGCAGCTTCGCGTAGACCACGTTGTCGACCGAGACCACGTCGACCTGCGCCTCCGTGCCCATCACGGGCACGGTGAGCTTGCCCTCGAAAGCGGGCTTGCGGGTCAGCGTCCCGGTCGCCTTCTTCAGTGTCGTGATGCCCTCGGGCAAGTCGTCCGAGGCGATCGAGAAGTTGATCCCGCTGGTCTCGTCCAGGCTCTTCTGCGCTGCCGCGAGCACCTGCTTCGGCGTACGTCCCTTGGTCGGGTCCTCGTCACCGCAGGAGGTCATCACGAGGAGCGCGGCGAGGACAGCGATGAGAGCGAAGGCGAGGCGTGGCAGGTTTCGCCCCAGAGTCGTGAGCATGCGGGTCAGGATGCCACGCCCTCCCACCCTCAGTCAGCCGAGGGCGGGAACATGTTGGCCACAGGACCGGAGACCGCGTCGATCGGCTGCTCCAGCGGCACCCCGGAGCCGTCGCGACGCGGGTCGATCTCGGGCAGCTCGATCGGTGCACCGGAGGCAGCCGCGGCCATCGCAGGCGCGGCCCCGACCCAGGCGAAGACGAGGGAGTCCTCGCCCTTGAGATAGCGATGGGCACGTACGCCGCCGGTGGCCCTGCCCTTGGCGGGGAACTCGCTGAACGGGGTGGTCTTCACCGAGCCTGCCTCGGTGCCCGGCAGCGCTGAGGACGACCCGGACACGGTGACGACGGCCGCGCCGTCGGGTGCGTCGGGGGAGACCACGCCGAAGAAGACCACGCGGGAGCCGTGAACCATGCGCACGCCGGCCATGCCGCCGGCGCTGCGACCCTGGGGACGTACGACATCGGCGGGGAAGTGGAGCAGCTGCGCGTCGGAGGTGACGAAGACCAGTGCCTCCGTGCCGGTGCGCAGCTCGGCCGCGCCGACCACCTCGTCGCCGTCGGCGAGCTTGATGACCTCCCACTCGTCCTTGTTGAGCAGGACCTCGGGGTTGACCCGCTTGACGACACCGAGCTTGGTGCCGAGCGCGATCCCGGGGCCCTCGGTGGCCAGCGTCGTCAGCGCGAGCGCCTTCTCGTTGGACTCCAGGGAGAGCAGCGCGGAGAGCGGCAGCCCACCGGACAGGTTCGGG
>NZ_JBOHDN010000190.1:0-13848 GCF_050699375.1 Nocardioides sp.
GTCCCAAGCCTTGGGGCAGACGCGCCGACTCGGCATCGGATTCTGGGACATTGGCGCCGACTCGGCATCGGATTCTGGGACATTAGCGCCGACTCGGCATCGGATTTTGGGGCAGATGCGCCGAGTCAGGGGCGTGAGACGGACGAAGGGCCGGATCGAGGAACGATCCGGCCCTTCGTCTGCGTCCACGGGACTCAGCCCGGCCGCCTTCGGCGGCGGGACTGCCTCGCTCGGCGCGAACGGACGAGCAAGCTCGCCGGTCGACCTCGCTCGTCAGCCCTTGGCGACGCGCTCCTTGAAAGCGGAGCCGGCCTTGAACGCCGGGCCACGCGAGGCCGGGATGTTGATCTCGGCGCCGGTCTGCGGGTTGCGGCCGGTGCGAGCCGAGCGCTCGCGCGACTCGAACGTACCGAAGCCGGGCAGCGTGACCTTGTCGCCGTCAGCGACTGCCGCGCTGATCGCCTCGATAGCGGCGCCCAGAGCGGCCGAGGCCTGCGTCTGGGTGATCTCCGCCTGCTTGGCGATTTCGCTCACCAGGTCGGTGCGGTTCATGCGATCTCCTTAATCGTGGATCAGAGCCGCAAGGTTGACGAGATGCGACTCGTCGCCAGCGTAGGCCAGAGGTGGAGATGTGCAACGCTCAGGCCCGGCGTGTCCCGCGGCGTGACGGGGTTTGTGGGCTCTCGAGAAGCCGCCATCCCTCTGCTTGCGTACGTTCGCGCCAGAAGTCGAGGTAGCGCCCGCGGTGGGCGAGCAGCTCGTCGTGGCTTCCCCGCTCCACGATCCGCCCGCCGTCGAGCACCACGATCTGGTCGGCGGCGACGACCGTCTGCAGCCGATGGGCGATGACGATGACCGTACGGTCGGCGGACAGCGCGGTGAGCGCCTCCTGGACCGCGGCCTCGTTCTCGGCGTCGAGGGCGGCCGTCGCCTCGTCCAGGAGCACGACGGGAGCGTCCTTCAGCAGCGCCCGGGCGATGGAGACCCGCTGCTTCTCACCGCCGGAGAGCGTGGAGCCGGCTTCGCCGATGCGGGTCTGCCAGCCGTGGGGGAGCCGTTCGACGATGTCGTCGGCACGGGCGAGCCGCGCCGCGTGGCGCAGCTCGGCCTCCGTCGCGTCGGGCCTCGACATCAAGACGTTGTCCCGCAGGGTGCCTTCGAAGAGGTAGACGTCCTGGAAGACGATCGATACGCGGTGCATGAGCGCCTCGGTGCCGAGGTCGCGTACGTCGACGCCACCGAGCATCACCGACCCGGCGGTGACGTCGTGGAACCGAGCGACCACCCGCAGCAGCGTGCTCTTGCCGGAGCCAGAGGGCCCCACCACGGCGGTCAGCGACCGCGGCGGAGCGACGAGCGAGACGTCGTCGAGGACCCGGGTCGCGTCGTCGTCAGCGCCGCCGTCGTAGGAGAAGGTGACCTGGCGCAGCTCGATGCCGTCGTGGGCCGGTCGGACCGGGGCGATCGGCTCGGGGAGGGGGTCGATCCGGAGAACGTCGAGGACCCGTCGCAACGATCCCTCGGCGATCCTCAGCGCGCTGGTGAGCTCGCCGAAGTCGATCAGCGACTCCACGAACCGGACGGTGAGGACCAGGAGGCCGATCGCTGTGGCCGCGCTCAACGTCCCGCCGAGGCTCAGATGGACGGCCAGCGCGATCACTAGGGTGAGCAGCGCCTGGATGGAGAGCAGCTGGATCCCCAAGCCACCGAACCCGGTCACCAGCAGTCGCCTCGATGCGCGCCGCTGCTCTCGCAGCGCCTGCTCGACGAGCTCGTTGCCGTGGACCGTGCGGCCGAAGACCCGCAGCGCCGGCTGGTTGAGCGCGAACTCGACGACCCTGGCCGAGCCCTCCGCCATCGCCGCGTCATAGGCGCCCTCGCCCCGCCCGACGATCCCTGACAAGAGCCGGGTGGTGGCCAGCACCGCGACGACCCCGGCGAGCAGGGCCAGGGCCAGGCGCCACTCCAGGAACGCCATCGCGAACACCACCGTGACCGGGCTGAGGACGGCCGCGATCAGCGGCCGCAGCAGGTGTCCGGGGACCGAGGCGATGTCGGTGGCGCCCTTGGACGCCATCCGGGAGAGCTGGCCGGTGCGGTCCTGGTCATACCAGCCCAGGGGCAGCCGAGCGGTGTGCTCGCCGAGCCTGGCCAGCGTCGTGTCGAGCAGGTCGCAGGCGAGGTCGTAGCCGTCCAGGTTGCCGATCGTCAGGGCCACGTGGTGCGCCACGAACAACCCACCCAGGACACCCAGCCAGGTGGTCGCGGCATCCCAGTCCTGACTCAGCGCCGCCTCCAGCACCGGCACGACACAGGCGAAGGCAAGACCCTGGAGTACGCCGGTGGCGACGAACATCGCGACGACGCGGGCGAGCTGTCGCCGATGAGCGTGATCGAGGAGGTCGGCGAGCAGCCGGACGATGGTGATCAAGCCAGCTCCTCCCGCGCCCAGCCGCCTACCGGGTGGGCGCGCTGGTCGGCTGCCCAGAGCCGGGCGTAGCGACCGTCGCGCGCGAGGAGCTCGTCGTGGGTGCCGAGCTCGGCGACCCTCCCCGCGTCGAGGAGGACGATCTGGTCGGCCGCGGTGATCGTCGACAGACGGTGGGCGATCACCAGCAACGTACGTCCGGCGACGAGGCGGGACAGGGCCCGCTGGACGAGCGCCTCCGACTCAGGGTCGGCTGCGGCGGTGGCCTCGTCGAGGACGAGGATCGGGGTGTCGGAGAGGAGGGCACGGGCGATCGCGACCCGCTGCCGCTCGCCGCCGGAGAGCTGCGCGTCCTCACCGACCACCGAGTCGTAGCCCCGCGGGAGCTCGTCGATGCGCTCGGCGATCTGTGCGGCGACGGCCACACGACGTACGTCTGCGTCCGATGCCTCCGGGTGGGCGAGCCGGATGTTGTCCCGGATGGAGGTACGCAGCAGCCCGGTGTCCTGGAAGACGAAGGAGACCTGCTCGTAGAGCTGTGCGCTCGTCATCTCGCGCAGGTCGACACCATCGATGGTGATCCGGCCCGCGGTGGGGTCGGCGAAGCGGGGCAGAAGCTTGGCGAGAGTCGACTTGCCGGCGCCGGAGTGGCCCACGAGCGCGGTGACGGTGCCGGGCTCGAGGACCAGGTCGATGCCGCGGAGCACCGGCGGTGCGCCGGGGGAGTAGCTGAAGGAGACGTCCTGGAGCCAGACCCGGGCTGAGCCGGGCTCTGGGGAGGGATCCGCCGGCTCGGGTAGCTCCGGCTCCGCCAGCAGCCGCTGGATGCGCCGGGCCGCCTCGGTGGCCTCGCGCAGCTCGCGGGCGGCGTAGCCGGCGACGGTGACCGGCGCGGTCATGGCCAGCCCGAGAACGAGGAAGGGGACCAGGTCCGGCCCGGTGATCCAGCTGGCGCGGAGCATCCAGACCCCGGCGCCGAGGACGAGCACCAGGGTCAGCGCCGGGGTCAGCGCGAGCTCCATCAGCAGCATCCCGAGCGCGGAGTGCCGCATCCAGGCCCGGTTGAACCCGCCGAACCGGGTCGCGACCTCGGCCAGGCGCTGATGCGCGCGGCCGGTAGCTCCGAACGTCTTGATCTCCGCGATCCCGCCGGTGTTCTCGACCGTGGCCGCGGCCAGCTCGGCCAGACCGGAGTCGTAGTCACGGTAGAGCGCACCCGCACCCCGCATCGAGATCCGGAACCCGACCAGACCGAGGGCGAGCGGGACGAGGGTGACCAGGGCGAGCGGTGGTGAGACGGCGAACAGGTAGACCGCCACGACGGTGGGCAGCGTGATCGCGGCGGTGAGCTCCATGACCGAGTGTGCGACCAGATGATGCAGCGCGGCGACGTCGTCCTGCACCGCCTTCTTGACCGTGCCGGAGTTGCGCTCGGTGAACCACGCCAGCGGCACCCGGCCGAGCCGGGCGACCAGGAGCCGGCGCAGGTGGATCGAGAGGTCCAGGTCGGCGACGTGGGAGAGCCAGGACGAGCCGAGCACGGTCGCCAGGCGCACCAGCAGCGCCGCCACGCTCACCCAGACGACGACCCAGGCGTGGCCGGCGTCCACCGGCGACCCCGAGGTCGCGGGCAGCAGGATCCGGGCGAGCTCGACGATCCCGACCAACGGGACCAGCCCGGCGACGGTCGAGAGGACCATCAGCAGCAGGCTCGCCACCAGCCTTCCCCGGACAGGACGCAACGTCTGGAGGAGGGGAGAGCGAGCCAACTGTTGTCCTGCCGAGATCGGGGGCGTACGAGTGGGCGGAGCCGATAGGTCGTGGACGAGATCGAGGCGACGACCACTTGGTCTCGGCGTCAGCCGCCGTGACCGGAGGGGGCGAGCAGGCGCTCGAGCTCGTCCTCCTTCTCGGTGGGCACGACGAAGAGGAGCTCGTCGCCCTGCTCGAGAGGCTGCTCGGGGGTGGGCACGTAGACCTGGCCGTCCCGCAGCAGCGTGACCAGTGCGCAGTTCTCCGGGAACGGCACCAGTCCGGTGGGCTTTCCCACGTAGGGCGAGTCGGCGGGCAAGGTCATCTCGACCAGGTTCGCCTGACCCTGACGGAAGGTGAACAGACGCACCAGATCACCGACGGTGACCGCCTCCTCGACCAGCGCGGACATGATCCGCGGGGTGGAGACGTTGACGTCGACCCCCCAGGCCTCGGTGAAGAGCCACTCGTTGTTGGGGTGGTTGACCCGGCCCACGGTGCGCGGCACGCCGAACTCTGTCTTGGCCAGCAGCGAGCACACCAGGTTGGCCTTGTCGTCCCCGGTCGCGGCGATGACCACGTCGCAGTTGTCGAGTCGTGCCTCCTCGAGCGAGGAGAGCTCACATGCGTCGGCGAGCAGCCACTCGGCGTCGGCGACCCGCTCGGGTTTGATCGAGCCCGGGTTCTTGTCGATGAGGAGCACCTCGTGGCCGTTGGCGATCAGCTCACTGGCGATCGACCTGCCCACGGCTCCGGCTCCGGCGATTGCGACGCGCACTAGTCTTCCTCCGGGCCGTTCTTGATGGTGCGGTACACCTGGTCCGTGTTCTCCTCGCGCATGACGATGTGGAGCACGTCGCCCTCCTGGATCACGCTCTCGCGGACCGGGATGACGCCCTCACCGAGCCGGTCGATCCAGGCGATTCGACTGCCGGACTGGCGCTGGAACTTGATGGTCCGTTGGCCGACCCAGGACTCGGGCATGATGATCTGGTCGATCCGGATGGTGCCGGACATGTCGCGGAAGTCGGGCTCGGCGCCGGCCGGGAGGAGGCGGCGGAGGACCTGGTCGGCGGTCCACTTCACCGTCGCCACGGTGCTGATCCCGAGGCGCTGGTAGACCTCGGCGCGACCGGGGTCGTAGATGCGTGCCACGACCTGCTGGATCCCGAACTCCTCACGCGCCACCCGGGCGGCGATGATGTTGGAGTTGTCACCGCTGGAGACAGCAGCGAAGGACTCGGCACGCTTGATGCCGGCCTTGAGCAGGACCTCGCGGTCGAAACCCATCCCGGCGACCTTGTCGCCGTTGAACCCGGGGCCGAGCCGCCGGAAGGCATCCGGGTTCTGGTCGATGACCGAAACCGTGTGGTTTCGGTCCTCGAGGCCCCTGGCGAGGGTCGACCCGACGCGGCCACAGCCCATGATCACTACGTGCACCGTGTCATGATTGCACTCGCCCCGCTTGCGCGTCGCCTACGGCCCGGAAGTTGGCGTGTTCGTGCTGATCGGGTGCCGACGCGAGTGATCCGGAAGCACGCCTACGCCGTGTTGTGCCGTAGCGTCTGCGGGTGTGGGTGTTGGTGATGTCTCCAAGCGGATCCTGATCGGCCGCAAGCTCCGCAGCTCGCAGCTGGGCGAGACGCTGCTGCCGAAGCGGATCGCGCTTCCTGTCTTCGCGAGCGACGCGCTCTCGTCGGTGGCGTACGCACCCGACGAGGTCTTCATCATGCTCTCGGTCGCCGGCGCCTCGGCGTACGTGTGGTCGTGGAAGATCGCGCTGGGTGTCGTCTTCGTGATGATCGCGGTGATCGCCTCCTACCGCCAGACCGTCCATGCCTACCCCTCGGGCGGAGGCGACTACGAGGTGGCGACGGTCAATCTGGGCGACAAGGCCGGTACGACGGTGGCCAGCGCCCTTCTGATCGACTATGTCCTCACCGTCGCGGTGTCCATCTCCTCGGGCGCAAACTACGCCGGCGCGGCGATCCCGTTCCTGCGCGGGCACGAGGTGCTCGTCGCCGTGGGGCTGGTCGTCGTGCTCGCCGCGATGAACCTGCGCGGGATCCGCGAGGCCGGCTCGACCTTCGCGATCCCGACCTACCTCTTCATGTTCGCGATCGGCGCGATGGCCGTCACCGGCTTCGTCCGGATGGCCACGGGCGACCTGCCGAAGGTCGAGAGCGCGGCGTACGACATCGCTCCGGTTCCGGGCTGGGACGAGCCGCTCACCGCC
This sequence comes from Nocardioides sp., assembly GCF_050699375.1. Taxonomy (GTDB): domain Bacteria; phylum Actinomycetota; class Actinomycetes; order Propionibacteriales; family Nocardioidaceae; genus Nocardioides. The sequence goes on from NZ_JBOHDN010000190.1 coordinate 6,417, forward strand.
CTCGCGCTGGCCTTCCTGCTGGCCAGGGCGTTCTCCTCGGGTTCAGCGGCGCTGACCGGTGTGGAGGCTGTCTCCAACGGCGTACCCGCCTTCCGCAAGCCCAAGTCGAAGAACGCGGCCACGACGCTGGCCATGCTGGGTCTGACCGCGATCACCATGATGATGAGCGTCATCATCCTGGCCCGTGAGATGGGGATCCGGATGGTCGATCCCGGCGAGCAGCACCGCCTGCTGCTCAACGGGATCCCGCTCTTGGACGGCCACGTCCAGGACCCCGCGATCGCGCAGGTCGGCCGGGCGGTCTTCGACGGTTTCCCGCCGGCCTTCTACCTGCTCGTGGTGGTCACCGGCCTGATCCTGGTGCTGGCCGCCAACACCGCATTCAACGGCTTCCCCGTGCTCGCCTCGATCCTGGCCAAGGACGGCTACGCGCCGCGTGCCCTCAGCGCGCGAGGCGATCGGCTGGCCTACTCCAACGGCATCGGCTTTCTGGCGATCATGGCGATCGTCCTGATCATCATCTTCGAGGCCGAGACGACCCGGCTGATCCAGCTCTACATCGTCGGTGTCTTCGTCTCCTTCAACCTCAGCCAGCTCGGCATGATCAGGCACTGGACCCGCGAGCTGAAGTCCACACGTGATGGCAGCGAACGGCTGCGGATGCAGCGCTCCAGGCTGATCAACAGCGTCGGTCTCTGCATGACCGCCGTGGTGCTGCTCATCGTGCTCGCCACGAAGTTCCTCGCCGGCGCGTGGATCACGATCCTGGCCATGGTGATCTTCTACGTCGGCATGCGCGGCATCCGGCGTCACTACGAGAACGTGGCGCGCGAGCTCGCCGCCGACGAGCAGGACAAGATCATGCCGACGCGGGTCCACGCGATCGTCCTGGTCTCCAAGCTGCACAAGCCGACCCTGCGGGCGCTGGCCTTCGCGCAGGCGACCCGGCCCAACGCGCTGGAGGCGGTGACGGTCTCGACCACCGACTCCGACACGGCCGAGCTGCTGAAGCAGTGGGACGAGCGCAACCTGCCGATGCCGCTCAAGGTCCTCCACTCGCCCTACCGCGAGCTGATCCGTCCGGTCGTGGAGTACGCCTCGGCGATCCGCAACGCCAACCCGCGCGGCGTGGTGGCCGTCTACATCCCCGAGTACGTCGTCGGACGCTGGTGGGAGCAGTTCCTCCACAACCAGACCGCGCTGCGGCTCAAGGGCAGGCTGCTGTTCACCCCGGGCGTCATGGTGATCTCGGTGCCCTACCAGCTCGCCTCGGGCAAGGAGCGAGCCGAGGAGCTGCGCGAGGAATACTGGCTGGCCCCCGGGCTGCGCCGAGGAAGCGACGGGCGACGATGAGCCGCACGCGTAGGCCGGCCCCGCACGGACGGCGACCGCGGCCGAAGACCGCGAAGGGCGAGTCGTACGTCGGGCGGCGCTTCGAGGTCGAGATCGGGCCCGTCGCTCACGGCGGTCACTTCGTGGCCCGGGTGGAGCTCGAGGGCGCCTCCCGGGTGGTCTTCGTACGCCACGCCCTGCCCGGCGAGCGGGCGGTCGTCGAGATCACCGAGGGAACCGCCGGGGACCGGTTCTGGCGCGGCGACGCGGTCTCGGTGCTCGAGGAGTCCCCGGAACGGGTCGTTCCGCCGTGTCCGTACGCCGGCCCCGGGCTCTGCGGCGGCTGCGACTTCCAGCACGTCTCGCTCTCCGGCCAGCGTGACCTGAAGGCCACGGTCCTGCGGGAGCAGCTGGTGCGGCTGGGCGGCCTCACCGCCACCGACCCGCTGGTGGCGGGACTCGCTGTCGAAGCCGTTCCCGGCGATGTCGACGGGCTGCGGTGGCGCACCCGGCAGCGCTATGTCGCCGCGCCGGGCGGTGGGCGCGGGCTGCGGAAGTATCGATCCCACGAGGTGATCCCGGTCGCCGACTGTCTGATCGCCGCCACCGACGCACGCGAGCCCGCTCCCGGGACCGTGGTCGAGCGAGTCGCCGTCGGGGGAGTCGAGCACACCTTCGAGGTAGCCGCCGATGGGTTCTGGCAGGTGCATCCCGGTGCGCCGCAGGCCCTGGTCTCGGCCGTGCTCGACGCGCTGTCTCCCTCGCCCGGCGACGCCGTCCTGGACCTCTACGCCGGTGTCGGCCTCTTCTCCGCCTATCTCGCCGACCATGTCGGCCCCACGGGGCAGGTCGTCGCCGTCGAGGGAGACCGGACCGCGTCCACGCTCTCCACGAGCAACGTCCCCTCGGCCGAGTCGCTCGCCGGCGACGTCGGCACCGTCCTGGCCGATCTGGGGGAGCGATCCTTCGACCTCGTCGTGCTCGACCCGCCGCGGGAAGGCGCGCGGCGCGCCGTCGTCGAGGCGGTCGTCTCGCGATCGCCGCGGAAGGTGGCGTACGTCGCCTGCGACCCCGCCGCGCTCGCACGTGACGTCGCGATCTTCGCCGAGCACGGCTACCGGTTGAGCTCGTTGCGAGCCTTCGACCTCTTCCCGATGACCCACCACGTCGAGGCCGTCGCGCTCCTGGAGCGCTGACCTCCCTCCGGTGGTCGAGCTTGTCGAGACCATCGCTGGCGTCGCCCGCCTCACGGATATCGGTTGCGCGTAGGCGGCATCGGCGTTGAGATGCTGGTTGTGAGCGATGACCTGTGGGGGACCGACCGGCTCGACCTGACGGCCTACCTGGAGCGGATCGGGGTGACTGAGCCGCCCGGCCCGTCGCGGGAGGCGCTGGAGGAGGTCTACGACGCCCACCTGCGGACCTTCACCTTCGACAACATCGACGTGCTGCTCGACCAGCATCCCGGCGTCGACCTGCCCGACGTGCAGGGCAAGTTCGTCGGCCGGGGGAGAGGCGGCTACTGCTTCGAGCACGGCACGCTGTTCGCGGCGGTGCTGGACCGGCTCGGCTTCGCCGTCGAGCGGCGGCTCGCCCGGGTCGGCGCCGACCCGACCGCGGCGGGACGTACGCATCTGGTGGTCGTCGTCGATCTCGACGGCGAGCGGCTCCTGGCCGACCCCGGGTTCGGGTTGAGCGTGTGGCGGCCGATCCCGCTGGTGGACGGGGCGATCGAGGAGCTCGGCGGCATCACCCACCGGGTGCGGTGGTCCGAGCACGGTTGGGCGCTGGAGCGCGGCAAGGGTGAGGGCTGGGAGCCCATGCACACCCACGACGAGGCTCTGGTCGTGCCCAGCGACGTCGCGATCGGGCACCACTTCACCAGCACTCACCCGACGGTGCACTTCCGCCACCGGATGATCGTGACCAAGCTTCTCGCGGACCGACACGTCAGCCTCACCCACGACACCGTCACCATCCGCCGCGAGGGCGAGGAGACCGAGCATCACGAGATCGGGCTCGACGAGGTGATGGCCTACGTCGACGAGCTCGCGGTGCCGCTCACCGACGAGGAGCGGACCCGTCTTCGCAAGCGGTTGACCACGCTCGGTTAGGGCATGTCTGGTGAAGACACGGCGGCCGCGAGCGGCGTTTCGGGCCGATCTGGCAAATGCCACTTCGTTCGGACCTCCGGAGGGAAGGCATCCTGGAGGCTGTCGAGTGGCGGCAACGCAGCCAGATCGGATGCGAAACGTCGTGTAGCGGGCGTGGATTTGCCAGATATGCCCTAGGTCTCCTCGGTGATCCGGATCGACATCGTCGCGTCCTCGGAGAGGTCGGTGATCAGCTGGCGACGGTCCAGTACGGCTTCGTCGAGGTGAGGTCCGAGCGTGCCGAGCAGCTCACCGGTCGTCGTGATCGGCATCGTGTTGAGCACACGCGGACCACGACGGGCGGAGCTGGGCACGACCCGAGCCAGCGCACCGGCCACCGACCGGGTCGCACCCGCGAACGGGGCCGTGATCGGATCGGTGATCGGACCGAGCCAGTTCGCGGCACGCTCGGCCTCGGCACGGGACGTGCGTGCCTTCAGGTCCCCGAGGCGTACGTCTTCAAGGGCCTGCTCCAGGCGACGCTGCTCGGCGAAGCCGAGGCCGACGACGACGGCGGAGCCGACGACGCCGAGCAGCGCGAGGCTAGCGACCAGCATGGACCTTGACCTCCGCCACGACGCCCTCGTCCGCGAGCCGCTCGCGCAGCGACTCCGCGGCCTGCTCGTAGACCATCTTCGAGAGCAGTGCGGGACGCACCCGGTGCAGCATCGTGGCCGCCTTGGTCTGCGCGGAGGCCAGCTCCAGCGGGTTCAGGATGCGGATGCTCAACAGCCTGTCCCCCGGGGGAAGCTCGGCGTAGGTCGCGTGCGGGGCAGAGACGTCGGCCTGCTCCAGGCGCCACAGCAGGCCGATGGTCTCGGCGCGCAGCGCCTTGTTGGCGCGCCGCAGGCGCCAGGCGACGACGGCTGCGGCCAGGGCGATCACCAGCGCCACGAAGGCGATCAGGGTGCTCAAGGTTCTCCTCGCATCACTAGTACCGACGAGCAGCGGCCCGGCGGTTGGCCCGATTCGGACCAATCATGGGGTATCCGAGGATCGCTGTCAGCGGCGGCCGTCACAACAGGGCTCGCCGGACTGATTCGAATTATCGTTCGACATCATGTATCTTGATATCAAGAGATTAGCGAGGCGCATCCGCCTCCTAGGTTAGGTGAGCCTTTGTTTCCCCGGCGCGGGTGGCCGGGGCAGGATGGGTTCACAAGGCTTTGAGAACGTACGTCAGTGTGGACGCGAGCAAGGAGATGAACGCGTGGCCAGCAAGGACAGCTTCGGTGCCAAGAGCACCCTGGACGTGGACGGTAAGTCCTACGAGATCTTCCGCCTGGATGCGGTCAAGGGTGAGGGGCTCCCTGAGGGCACGGTCGAGTCACTCCCCTTCTCGCTGAAGGTGCTGCTGGAGAACCTCCTGCGCACCGAGGACGGCGCGAACATCACCGCCGACGACATCAAGGCGCTGGCGGGCTGGGACGAGACCGCCGAGCCCGACAAGGAGATCCAGTACACGCCGGCGCGCGTGATCATGCAGGACTTCACCGGCGTGCCCTGCATCGTCGACCTGGCCACCCTGCGGGAGGCGGCCGCCGAACTCGGTGGCGACGCGACCAAGATCAACCCGCTCTCACCTGCCGAGATGGTCATCGACCACTCCGTGATCGCCGAGGTCTTCGGCACCCCGGAGGCCTTCGAGCGCAACGTCGAGATCGAGTACGAGCGCAACCGCGAGCGCTACCAGTTCCTGCGCTGGGGCCAGACCGCGTTCGAGGACTTCAAGGTCGTCCCGCCGGGCACCGGCATCGTCCACCAGGTCAACATCGAGCACCTGGCCCGCACCGTCTTCACCCGCGAGGTCGACGGCGAGCTGCAGGCCTACCCGGACACCTGCGTCGGCACCGACTCGCACACCACCATGGTCAACGGCCTGGGTGTGCTCGGCTTCGGCGTCGGTGGCATCGAGGCCGAGGCCGCGCTGCTCGGCCAGCCGGTCTCCATGCTGATCCCGCGGGTCGTCGGCTTCAAGCTCCACGGCGACCTGCCCGAGGGCTCGACCGCCACCGACCTGGTGCTCACCATCACCGAGATGCTGCGCAAGCACGGTGTGGTCGGCAAGTTCGTGGAGTTCTACGGCGCCGGCGTGACCGCGCTGCCGCTGGCCAACCGCGCGACCATCGGCAACATGTCGCCCGAGTTCGGCTCCACCATCGCGATCTTCCCGGTCGACGATGAGACCATCAGCTACATGCGCCTGACGGGCCGCTCCGAGGAGCAGCTCGCGCTGGTGGAGAAGTACGCCAAGGAGCAGGGCCTCTGGCACGACCCGGCCGCCGAGCCGCGCTTCTCCGAGAGGCTCGAGCTCGACCTGTCCACGGTCGTCCCGAGCATCGCCGGCCCGAAGCGTCCGCAGGACCGCGTCCAGCTCACCGACGCGAAGACGTCCTTCGAGGGCCACCTGCCGACCTACACCTCCAAGGCCGACGCGAAGGTCCCGGTCAAGCTGGCCGACGGCACCGAGTTCGAGCTGGAGAACGGCGCGGTCACGATCGCCTCGATCACCTCCTGCACCAACACCTCCAACCCGTCGGTCATGATCGGCGCCGCGCTGCTGGCGAAGAAGGCCGTCGAGAAGGGCCTGACCCGCAAGCCGTGGGTGAAGACCACCCTCGCGCCGGGCTCCAAGGTCGTCACGAACTACTACGACAAGTCCGGGCTGACCCCCTACCTGGAGAAGGTCGGCTTCAACCTCGTCGGCTACGGCTGCGTGACCTGCATCGGCAACTCCGGACCGATCATCCCCGAGGTCTCCGCCGCGGTGAACGAGCACGACCTCGCCGTCGTCTCGGTGCTCTCCGGAAACCGTAACTTCGAGGGTCGCATCAACCCCGACGTGAAGATGAACTACCTGGCCTCCCCGCCGCTGGTCATCGCCTACGCCCTTGCCGGCAACATGAACATCAACCTTCTCGAGGACTCCCTCGGCAAGGACAAGGACGGCAACGACGTCTTCCTCAAGGACATCTGGCCGACCCCGGCCGAGGTCGAGGAGACCATCGCCACCGCGATCGACTCCGACATGTTCACCAAGGACTACGCCGACGTCTTCGCGGGCGACGAGCGCTGGCAGAACCTGCCGACCCCGACCGGTGACACCTTCACCTGGGACGAGGAGTCGACGTACGTCCGCAAGGCACCCTACTTCGAGGGCATGGCCAAGGACCCGTCGCCGGTCACCGACATCGAGGGTGCGCGCGTCCTGCTGAAGCTGGGCGACTCGGTCACCACCGACCACATCAGCCCCGCGGGCAACATCAAGAAGGACTCGCCCGCCGGCAAGTACCTCCTCGAGCACGGTGTCGAGCAGCGTGACTTCAACTCCTACGGCTCGCGCCGAGGCAACCACGAGATCATGATCCGCGGCACCTTCGCCAACATCCGGATCAAGAACCAGGTGGCGCCGGACACCGAGGGCGGCTACACCCGCGACTTCACCCAGCCCGACGGCCCCGTCTCGTTCGTCTACGACGCCGCGCAGAACTACGCCGCGGCCGGCACCCCGCTGGTCGTCCTCGGCGGCAAGGAGTACGGCTCCGGCTCCTCGCGCGACTGGGCCGCCAAGGGCACCTCGCTGCTCGGCGTCAAGGCGGTCATCACCGAGTCGTTCGAGCGCATCCACCGCTCGAACCTGATCGGCATGGGCGTCATCCCGCTGCAGTTCCCCGCGGGTCAGAACGCCGACTCCCTCGGCCTGACCGGTGAGGAGACCTTCTCGATCTCCGGCATCACCGCGCTCAACGAGGGTTCCACGCCGAAGACGGTCAAGGTCACCACCGACACTGGTGTCGAGTTCGACGCGGTCGTCCGCATCGACACCCCGGGTGAGGCCAACTACTACCGCAACGGCGGCATCCTGCAGTACGTGCTCCGCAACATGATCATGGGATAGGCGCTCTAGGCGCTCCGCGCCTGTGCGTGTTTCCGGCCTGAACCGGCAC
>NZ_JBOHDN010000191.1:0-4834 GCF_050699375.1 Nocardioides sp.
GATGCCCAGCCACCGACTCCACATCCAGCAGTTCAAGCTGCCGATCGGACTCACCCTGCATACCCACAGGATTTCAGACCAACCCGCCGATCACGGGAGGCGCGCCTTTTGTTCAGCAGTCTCCTAGCCCGAGTCCCTAGCGCTCGAGCCGCTCCAGCGCCTGCTCGAGATCGGCCCAGAGGTCATCGACGTCCTCCACGCCGACCGACATCCGCACCAGCCCGTCGGGGACGGTCGCGGACTCGGTCTTCCAACGCCGCCGACGCTCGAAGGTCGACTCGACGCCGCCGAGAGAGGTGGCATGGACCCAGAGCGAGGTGGCGTGGGTGAGGAAGTCTGCCTGCTCCGCGGTGTGAAGGACGGCGGCGAGCATGCCTCCGAACCCGGGGTAGCGGACCTCCGCGACGGCCGGATGCGCTGCCAGGCGCTCGGCGAGGGTCGCCGCGTTGGCCGCGGAACGCTCGACGCGCAGGTGCAACGTACGAAGCCCGCGAAGTGCCAGCCAGGCCTCGAAGGGGCCGGGGATCGCGCCGAGGAGGTCGCGACGGGACTTGAGTACGTCCCAGAGCGCGTCGTCGGAGACGACGACCGCCCCCATGACGACATCGGAGTGTCCGGCGATGAACTTGGTGGCCGAGTGGATGACGATGTCCGCGCCGAGCGCGAGCGGCTGCTGGAGCAGGGGAGTGGCGAAGGTGTTGTCGACCACGACCCGCGCCCCGGCCTCGTGGGCGGCGGCGATGATCGCCGGAAGGTCGGCGAGCTGCATCCCGGGGTTGGTCGGCGTCTCGACCCACACCAGCGCGACCTCGCCGTCGAGCTCCTTCAGCAGCTTCACGACCGCGGCCGTGTCGGAGAAGTCGGCCAGCTTCGCGGTCAGGCGGCCTCGTGCCTCCAGGTCCGCCATCTGCCCGATGGTGCCGAGGTAGCTCTGCTCGGTGGCCACGACGACCGAGTCGTTGACCAGGTCGAGCAGCGTCGCGACGGCCGCGAGCCCGGAGGCGAACGACAGCGCCCGTCCGCCCTCGAGCTGACCGAGCGCGTCCTCGAACGCCACCCAGGAGTCGTTGGTGTAGCGCCCGTACTCCTTGTCGCCGCCGGCCACATAGGTCGACGCCATCGTGATCGGTACGTTGAGCGGCTGGTCGGGCTCGTGGGCCGGCCGCCCGGCGTGGACGGCGATCGTGGCGGGCTTGTGATCCATGTGGCCGAGCCTATGCGGCGGTTGGGGGCGGCAGGTCTGGGGGTAACACGTCGTTCGTAGGACTATCCGGTCGTTCTAATAGGGCGAGTAGTCCTACGAACAACGTGTTACCCCGGACGTCCGGCCGCTCACGCGCCGCGCGGTTATCGATCCCTGCGCCGTCCCAGATAGGGTTGCGGCCGTGTTGACGACCCTGCTGGATGGACGTGCCTTCGGTGAGAAGCACGGCAAAGGTGCTGCCACCGTCGTCGCCCTGCACGGCTGGGCGCGCAACCGCGGTGACTGGGGTTCGACGCTCGACGGTCTCGATGCGCTCGCGCTCGACCAGCCGGGCTTCGGCGCCACCCCTGCTCCGGACGAGGCCTGGGACACGAAGCAGTACGCCGAATGGCTCGCCAAGATCCTGCGCGATCTCGATCGGCCGGTGCTCGTCGGACACTCCTTCGGCGGCCGGGTCGCGGTACAGCTCGCTGCTGCGCACCCCGAGCTCGTCCGTGGGCTCGTGATCACCGGCCTGCCTCTGTTCCGTCCCAAGGCCGGCGGGAAGCCCAAGCTGACCTATCGGATCGGTCGCTGGGCCTATGCCAAGAAGCTCATCCCGGAGTCAAAGATGGACGAGCTGCGCGAAAAGTACGGCTCCTCGGACTACCGCAACGCCAAGGGCGTGATGCGGGGGGTGCTAGTGAAGGCTGTCAACGACGACTACACCGAGCAGCTGGAGGCGATTGCCCCCACAGACCTTCCGGTCAGGCTGATCTGGGGCGAGAACGACACCGCCGCCCCGGTCTGGATGCCCGGTGAGGCGATGGAGATCCTGGGCGACAACGCGACCCTGGAGATCGTCCCGGGATCCGCACACCTGCTCGACGCCGGGCTGATCAAGAGCCTTCGCGCCGCCATCGACGACCTGCGTACGAACTGAACCTGAGGGGCTGAAGAAGAAGCATGTGGATCGTCCTGGTCACCTCCGCGCTGACCCTGGTCTCCTACTATCGCTGGCTGCGGGTCGCCCAGCGTGAGCACTACGAGCCGTCGCGACTGTTCGCGGTCGAGTGGATCTGGGTCAAGGCCCGTCCGGTCGAGGCGATCCTGCTCGGTGCGGTGATCGTGGTCTGCCTGGCCTCGTTCGTGCTGCCCTACGGCGCCCTCATCGGCGCGCTGCTGTTCCTCGGCTGGCCGGTGGGGATGAGCTTCGCCGGAGCCAAGCGGCTGGTCTGGACCGACCGCGTCAAGCGCCTGGCCGGAGTCCTCTTCGTGCTGCACGCGCTCGTCACCCTCCTGATCGCGCTCCTCGCGCCGACCGCCGCCGGCCTGCTGCCGATCCTCGCGGTCCCGCTCGCGGAGGCGGCGCTGGCGATCATGTGGCCGGTCGAGAGGTCGATGGCGAAGAAGTGGCAGGTCCAGGCGGCCGCCACGATCAAGAAGGTGAACCCGAGGATCGTCGCGATCACCGGCTCCTACGGCAAGACCTCGACCAAGAACTACGCCACCCACCTCATGCAGGGCCGCTGGTCGACGCTGGCCTCGCCGGCCTCCTTCAACAACGCGATGGGCCTCTCCCGCGCGGTCAACGACCGCCTCCAGCCCGGCACCGACATCTTCGTGGCCGAGATGGGGACGTACGGCCCGGGTGAGATCGCCGAGCTGACCGAGATCTTCCCGCCCGAGGTCGCCGCGATCACCACGATCGGTGAGGCGCACCTGGAGCGGATGAAGTCGCGCGAGACGATCGTGAAGGCCAAGTCGGAGATCCTCCCGATGGCCGCCACCGTGGTGCTCAACATCGACGTACCCGAGCTTGCCCTCATCGCCGAGAACCTCCGCGCCAGCAAGCGCGTCATCGCCTGCTCCGCGGTGCCGGGCACCGACGCCGAGGTCGTGGTGACCGACGGTGCGCTGACGATCAACAACGAGACGTACGCCGTCGAGCTGCCCGACGAGGTCGGGCACCCGATCAACGTGGCGATCGCCGTCGGGCTGGCGCTGGCGGTCGAGGTCCCGATCGAGACGATCACCCAGCGACTGGCGTCGATCCCCGGTACGCCGCACCGCGCCGAGACCAACAAGACCCCCGGCGGCGTGTGGGTCGTCGACGACACCTTCAACTCCAACCCGACCGGCGCCGCCGCCGCGCTGGACAAGGCCAAACGGCTGGCGGGGGAGTCGGGCACGGTGTGGACCATCACTCCCGGTATGGTCGAGCTGGGCACGGAGCAGGCCGCGCGCAACATCGAGTTCGCGCAGGCTGCCACGGCCTCCGACAAGATGCAGCTGTGCATCGTCGGTCGCACCAACCGAAAAGCGCTGCGCGCGGGGGAGCCGGCGCGCACCATTGCGTTCGACAGCCGCAAGGCGGCAGCGGATCATGCTCTGACCGCCGCCAAGGAGGGCGACGTGGTGTTGTACGAGAATGACCTCCCCGACCACTACGCGTAGCACCCCAGGAGAACCACGAATGACCGTAACCAAGGCGACCGTCGTCTTCGGCGGCCCCAGCGCCGAGCACGACATCAGCATCCTCACCGGCCTGCAGGCCGAGCGGGTTCTCTCCGGTGCCGGTGTCGAGGTGACCTGCCTCTACTGGGCACGCTCCGACAAGTGGTTCCTGGTGCCCGCCAAGCAGGAGGCTCGTGACTTCCTCGGCGGCGAGCCGAAGGGCTCCAAGGCCGTCGAGTTCCGCCTGGGTGCCGAGAAGGGCGACGGCTTCTACACCGTCGGCGGCTTCGGCGGCGGCAAGCGCCTGGAGACCGGCCCGATCCTCTCCGCCTTCCACGGCGGCGCGGGCGAGGCCGGCGGCATCCAGTGGCTCTTCGAGCTCGCCGGCCTCAAGGCCACCGGCGCCACCCCGGCCTCTGCCGCGCTCGGCATGGACAAGCTCGCCTTCGGCGCGGTCATGCTCAACGCCGGCCTGCCCTCGCTGCAGCGTGAGCTGCTCTCGCGCTTCGCCGCGCCGTCCTTCGCCGGCCCCTACATCGTCAAGCCGCGCTTCGGCGGCTCCTCGATCGGCATCGAGGTCGTCGACGACTACGAGACCGGTCTGGCGCTCCTCAACACCTCGCCGCACCTGCGTGCCGGCGCGATCGTCGAGCCCTACCGCCCCGACCTCTTCGACCTCAACGCGAGCGTTCGCACCGCACCCGAGGTCGCCGTCTCCGAGGTCGAGCGCCCGGTGCGCTCGGACGAGGCGAAGATGTATGACTACTCGGCCAAGTACGTCCACACCGACGGCCTCTCCTCGAGCCCGCGCGAGTTCCCGGCCCAGGTCGAGGAGTCGGTCACCAAGCAGATCAAGGACCTCGCCGTACGCGTCGTGGAGCTCACCGGCCTGACCGGCATCCTCCGCATCGACTTCCTCTCCGACGGCAAGGGCGAGGTCTTCATCAACGAGGTCAACTCGATCCCGGGCGCCCTCTCCCTCTACCTGTGGCCCGACACCCCGGCCTCCGATGTGCTCACCAGCGCCATCGAGGAGGCCGAGAAGCACGTGCCTCAGGTCACCCGCAACTTCGAGGAAGGCGTCGCCCTCAAGGCCGCCGGCGGGATCGCCGGCAAGCTCACCGGCCTGAGCTGACACCCTGCCGAGTCGGCTCGTCCTGACCGATTTCTCCGCCGAGCCGGCTCGTTATAACG
>NZ_JBOHDN010000192.1:0-22231 GCF_050699375.1 Nocardioides sp.
CGGGCCGGCGCCTCCGACGCCGACCTCGCCTCCCGCTGGGTCACCGCCATGGCCGGCAAGCGCGCCGGCCACGGCATCGACGACCTCGGCTTCCTCCAGCCGGATCGCCCCATGTCCGCCATCGGCGGCTAGCGAGCGCCGAGGCGTCAACTCTGCAGGCCGAGAAGTCACCTCTGCAGATCGAACGGGCAGGGATGACCTCTCGGCCCGCATAACTGACCTCTCGGCCTGCAGAAGTGACGCCTCGGCCTGCAGACGTGACGCCTCGGCCGACGTACGTGACGCCTCGGCGAGTCAGGATCCGACGCGGTCCAGGGCGGCGAGGACGAGGTCCCAGTAGGCCTCGACGTCGAGAGTGACGCCCACCTGGGCGTTGGGCGGCTCGTCGAGGCGGCCGTGCAGGTCGACGACGGTGGCGCCGCGGGTCCAGCGGCCCTCGGTCTCGACAGCGACGAACGACTTGTGCCAGGTGACCAGGCCGGGGTCGATGAGGGCCGCGATCGTGCACGGGTCGTGGACCGGGGGAGCGGCGAAGTCGAAGATGTCGGAGTAGGTGCCGCCGAAGAAGCCCATCAGGTCGGCGCAGGCACGTCCCACCGCGTGGTCCATGGCCCGCATCCGTGCGACGACATCGGGGGTGGCCAGCGCCTGATGAGACAGGTTGAGCCCGACCATCCGGACCGGGAGTCCGCTGGTGAGGACGATGTCGAGGGCCTCGGGGTCGGCGTACGCGTTGAACTCGGCCGCCGGCGTCGTGTTGCCGCGCTCGGTCGACCCGCCCATGAACACGATCTCCGCGATCCGCGAATGGACCTCGGGGTGGTCGCGCAGCAGCAGCGCGACGTTGGTGATCGGTCCGGTGGCGACGACGGTCACCGGCGCCGGTGCGGCCAGTAGCGACGTACGCAGGAACTCCACGGCCCCGAGGGAGACCGGTGGAGCCAGCGGCTCGGGGAGATCGGTGCCGTCGATACCGGTCGGCCCGTGGATGAAGTCGCCGATGTGGGCCGCGCCCGCCAGCGGCGCGGCCGCCCCGACCGCGACCGGGACGTCGGGACGACCCGCCAACGCCAGGATCCGCTGGGCGTTGTAGGTCGCCTTCTCCACCGGGCAGTTGCCGAAGGTGGTGGTGATGCCGAGCAGGTCGATGTGCGGGCTGCCGAGGGCCAGCAGGATCGCGATGGCGTCGTCGTGCCCGGGGTCGCAGTCGTGAAGCACAGGGATCGGATTCATCGCGCGACCTCTCCAGAACAGCTAGTGGGCAACGACATCCTTGAGGAACCCACGCGCTCCAAGGAAGTCACTCAGCGACTGCTTGTGCGCCTCGCACGCGAGCCAGATCTTACGCCGGTCAGAGGTGTGGATCTTGGGATTGTTCCACTGCAGCTCCCACGTACCGGGGTCCTGGCAGCCCTTGGCCGAGCACAGGTCGGAGTCGAGTGCCCCCATCAGAGCTCGGGCCTCTCGTGGGTCTCGGTGTGCTCGGGTCCGCTGGTGAGCTCGCGGCGACCGTACGGCGAGTCGAGCAGGTTCATCTCGTCGCTCTTGGTGTTGGTGGCGTTGGCCATCACGACCGCGATGTAGGGCAGGATCAGGGCGCCTGCGATCAGGATCGGCCACAGCCAGCCGATCCCGGCGAGGCCGGCGATCACGGCCCCGATGAAGCACAGGGAGCGGATCGACATCGAGATGGCGTAGCGCTTCTGCCGGACCGCGATGTCCTCGGCGCGGCTGCGGCCGGCGGTCGTGATCCTGATCGGTTGCACCTTGGACATACCGTCAGTCTAGGTCGTGGCCGATGACGCCCGGTCAATGGTGTGGTCCCAACAGGGGCACTCCGAATGACGTTGGAGGGTTCTCACAAGCAAATCGAAGACATTGGCCGTACGCCGAAGTAATCGCTACCGTCGCGCCTGTGACTGACAGTGAAAACCCCACAACGCAGAGTCCAACGCCGGCACCCCGCTCAGTGCTCGTCACCGGGGGCAGCCGTGGCATCGGCCGAGCCATCGCCGAGGCCTTCTTGGCCAACGGCGACCACGTGGCCGTGACGTCCCGGAAGGGCGGAGCTCCTGAGGGAGCGCTGGACCTGCTGTGCGACATCACCGATCTGGCCGCCGTCGAGGAGGCGTACGCAGCCGCCGAGGCCGCCCACGGACCGGTGGAGGTCCTCGTGGCCAACGCCGGCATCACGAAGGACACGCTCGTGCTGCGGATGTCGGAGGACGACTTCGCCTCGGTGATCGACACCAACCTGACCGCGTCGTTCCGGCTCGCCAAGCGCGCCGCGAAGGGGATGCTGCGGATGCGCCGCGGGCGGATCATCTTCATCTCCTCCGTCATCGGGCTGCTCGGCAACGCGGGCCAGGTCAACTACGCGGCCTCGAAGGCCGGCCTGGTCGGGATGGCGCGCTCGCTCGCCCGCGAGCTCGGCTCACGGGGGATCACCGCCAACGTGGTCGCGCCGGGTTTCGTGGGGACCGAGATGACCGACGCCCTGACCCCGGAACAGCAGAAGGCGATCACGGACCGGGTGCCGCTGGGGCGCTACGCGTCGCCGTCGGAGGTGGCTTCGGCCGTGACGTGGTTGGCGGATGCGGGTTATGTGACCGGGGCCGTGATCCCGGTCGACGGCGGACTTGGAATGGGGCACTGAACAATGGCTGGAATCCTTGATGGCAAGACGGTCCTCGTGGCAGGCGTCACGATGGACTCCTCGATCGGCTTCGCGGTGGCCCGGGTGGCCCAGGAGCAGGGCGCTCGCGTCCTGATCTCCAACTTCGGGCGGGCGCTGTCGATCACCAAGCGGATCGCGAAGCGGCTCCCCGAGGAGCCGCCGGTGCTCGACCTCGACGTGACGAACCAGGATCACCTCGACGGCCTCGCCGACGCGCTCCGCGCCGAGGGTGTCGAGCGGCTCGACGGGGTCGTGCACTCGATCGCGTACGGCAACCCCGAGACCCTCCTCGGAGGCAAGTTCCTCGACGGCCCCTGGGAGGACGTCTCCCAGGCGGTGCAGGTCAGCGCCTACTCGCTTAAGTCGCTGGCGATCGCCTGCCGGCCGCTGATGTCGGAAGGCTCATCTGTTGTGGGGCTGACCTTCGATGCCACGGTGGCCTGGCCGGCGTACGACTGGATGGGCGTCGCCAAGGCGGCACTCGAGTCGACCTCGCGCTACGTCGCCCGTGATCTCGGTCCGGACGGGATCCGCTGCAATCTCGTCTCCGCCGGGCCGCTCAAGACGCTCGCCGCCAAGGCGATCCCGGGCTTCGAGGAGCTCGACGAGGGCTGGGGCACTCGGGCGCCGCTGGGCTGGGACAACACCGACCAGACCCCGACCGCGAAGGCGGTCTGTGCGCTGATCTCGGACTTCTTCCCGGCGACCACCGGAGAGATCGTCCACGTCGACGGGGGCTATCACTCGCTGGGCGCGTGAGGTCATAGGGTTGCCGCATGCGGACCCTTGTCATCATGCGGCACGCCAAGGCGGAGTCGTCGGCACCCACGGATCTCGAGCGGCAGCTCACCGAACGCGGCCACGCCGACGCGGTCGCGGCGGGGGAGTGGCTGGCCGAGCAGGGCGTGTCGCCGGACTACGTGCTGGTCTCGGCGGCCGACCGCACCACCCAGACCTGGGAGGACGTCGCCGTCGCCGCGGGCTGGGACCTGACGCTGGCGGAGTATGACGACGGCCTGTACGCAGCGGGCACCTCAACCGCCCTCGACCTCGTCCGCGGGGTCGACGACGGCCATTCGACGGTCGTGGTGATCGGCCACAACCCCACCATGTTCTCGCTGGTGCAGCTGCTCGACGACGGCGAGGGTGACAACGAGGCCGGCAACGAGCTGGCGTTGGGCTACCCCACCACCGCCGTCGCCGTCCTTGCCTACGACGGCGACTGGTCCGCGCTCGACGAGGCCGAAGCCTCGGTCACCGCCTTCCACGTCGCCCGCGCCTGAGCCCTCGCCGAGAGGTCACGTACGTCGGGCGAGGCGTCACTCCTGCAGGCCGAAAGGTCACTTCTGCAGGCCGAGAAGTCACCCATGTGCCAACTCGGCCTGCAGAGGTGACGTCTGGGCCTGCAGAGGTGACGTCTGGGCCTGCAGAGGTGACGTCTGGGCCTGCAGAAGTGACGCCTCGGCCTGCAGAAGTGACGCCTCGGCCTGCAGAGGTGACGTCTCGGCAGGATTGGGCTTGGGTCAGAGGAGGGGCGGGGAGGGGGTGACGATGCCGGCCTCGGCATCGGCGGCCTCGATCTCCTCGCGGGAGATGCCGAGGAGATACATGATCGTGTCCAGGTAGGGGACGTTGATGGCGGTGCCGGCGGCGGAGCGTACGGCGGGCTTGGCGTTGTAGGCGATGCCAAGTCCGGCGGCGGCGAGCATGTCGAGGTCGTTGGCGCCGTCGCCGATGGCGACGGTGGCGGCCTCGGGGATGCCGATCTCGGCGGCGAACTCGCGAAGCGCGCGTGCCTTGCCGGCCCGGTCGACGACCTCGCCGACGACCTCGCCGGTCAGCACCCCGTCGACGATCTCGAGCTCATTGGCGCGGGCGTAGTGGATGCCGAGATCAGCCGCGAGCCGGTCGGTGATCTGGGAGAACCCGCCCGAGACGATGGCGAAGCGGTAGCCGAGACGACGCAGCGTGCGGACCATGGTGCGGGCGCCGGGATTGAGCTGCAGCCCGGCGTACACCTCGTCGAGGGCCGTCGCGGGGACGCCCTTGAGATACTTGACCCGGCCGCGGAGCGAGTCCTCGAAGTCGAGCTCGCCACGCATCGCGGCCTCGGTCACGGAGGCGACCTCCGCCTCGTAGCCCGCGTGGGAGGCGATCATCTCGATCACCTCACCGTCGATGAGGGTGGAGTCGACGTCCATGACGATCAGGCGCATGCCACGGCGGACCAGGTTGGCGGGCTGCACCGCGATGTCCACGCCCTGGGCCGCGGCCTCGGCGGACAACGTCACCCGGAGCTCGTCGGGGTCGGCGCCGGAGACGTGCAGGTCGAAGGCGGTGACCGGGTAGCGCGCCAGCCGGATGATCCGGTCGATGTTGCCACCGGCAGAGGCGATGGTGCGCGTGACGGAGGACAGCGCGGCCGCCTTCAGCGGCAGCCCGAGCACCGTCACCCGGGCTCGGTCGGAGGGCTCGCGGGGAGTGTCACCGACGCCCTCCTCGATCTCGACGGTCATGTCGAGGGCGTGCGCGGTCTCCTCGATCGCGTGCTTGAGCGCGTCGGTGCTACCGGCGTCGGCCGGTGCGGTCACCAGCAGCCCGAGCACGAGTCGGCCCCGCAGCACGATCTGCTCCAGGTCGACCACGTCGACCCCCGCCAGGGCGAGCGTCGCCAAGGTGGCCGAGGTCAACCCCGGACGATCGTGTCCAGCGAGGGTGATCAGCAGGGTGTCGGGACGGCGCTCGAGCGCGTCGAATTCCTCGGTCATCGCTGCACACGATAGTGGAGCCGGGACGGCAACCACTCAGGCAGCCATCAGGCAGCCATCAGGCAGGGGGCCAGACCTCGGGCGAGCCCGCGGCGGTGAGCGCCCGGCGGGCCGCGCGGTCGAGGTCGACCAGGGCATCTCGCCGCCGCGACATCTCGTATGCTGACACGGCGGCCCCTTCGTCCTCGAGCGCGACCTCGACGATCTCACGAGCCTGTACGCCGCGGGCGGCCAGATCCACGCAACGGCTCGGGACCCCGGGGGCGCCGTGGAGCGAGGGGCGGTGACGCAGGTTCATCAGCCGGTCGGCGACCTCCGGGCGCCAGCGGGCCACATCGAGCTCGGCGAGCGCCGTCGCAGACTCGCTCAGGGCGAGCCGAAGGGCGCGGTCGGCATCTCCGACGTCGGGGAGCTGCCGACGCTGAGCGGCGTACGCCTGCCACTCGACGACCGCACCGACACGGACTGGCACGAGACCGATGCCGGCGTCGCACACCACCGCCTCTCCGGCTTCCAGTGCGGCGTCGTTGAAGGGTCTCGGGCCGCCGAGACCGACCGGGTCGCCCTCGGCCGGGATGGCCACGCCGACCGACGAGGCGCCCGTGGAACGCAGCCGGCCCAGCCCGGTCATCAGCGTGTCGGCAGCTCCCTCCGAGCCACCGAGCCCGAGCGAGGCGAGCCCGCTGACGGTGTGGGTCGCGTCAGGCCCGATCACCGCGTCCAGAACCAGGTCGGCGACCACATCACCGCGCAGCCACGCCGTCACCCACCATGCCAGCCGCAACACCTCGGGCGTGGTCTCGACCGACTCGGACTCCTCGACACTCACAGCCGTCCACCCTAGGCCACGACCTGTAGGCAGGTGCCGATAGATTTGCGGCCATGGCAGCCGTGCTGGAGTTCACCGACGTCACCGTACGCCGCGGGGGCAACACCCTCCTCGACTCTGTGAGCTGGGTGGTCGAGGAGGATGAGCGATGGGTCATCGTGGGCCACAACGGCGCCGGAAAGACCACTCTTCTCCAGGCCGCGGCGGCCCAGCTCCATCCGACGTCGGGCACCGTGACGGTCCTCGGCGAGCAGATCGGCCGGGTCGACGTCTTCGAGCTGCGTCCGCGCATCGGTCTGACCTCTGCCGCGCTCGCCGACCGGATCCCGCGCCACGAGCTCGTCCACGACGTCGTCGTGAGCGCCTCCTACGGCGTCATCGGGCGCTGGCGGGAGTTCTATGACGACCTCGATCACGACCGCGCCGAGGCGCTGCTGATCGAGGTCGGCATCAAGCACCTCGGTGACCGGAAGTTCGGCACCCTCTCCGAGGGCGAGCGCAAGCGGGTCCAGCTGGCCCGCGCGCTGATGGTCGACCCCGAGATGCTGCTCCTGGACGAGCCGGCCGCGGGCCTCGACCTGGGTGGCCGCGAGGACCTCGTCTCGACGCTGTCCACGCTCGCCTTCGACCCCGACAGCCCGGCCACGGTGCTCGTCTCCCACCACGTGGAGGAGATCCCGCCAGGGTTCAGCCACGTCCTGATGATGAGGGCCGGCCGGATCACCGCTCAGGGCCTCATCGCCGAAACCCTCACCTCGGCCAACCTCTCCAAGACCTTCGGCATGCCGCTGGAGCTGGAGGAGAGCGAGGGCCGCTATTGGGCCAAGCGCCGCGCCCGCCACACCCGCTGAGGATCACATCGCGACGCCCCGTTCTTGCCGCTGTCCACGGTCAGGATGTAAGGCGCCTTCACATTGAGGTCGACGCCAGGTCGAACATCCCCACGGTCGTTTCCTCGGTGGGTGCGACCATCCGCCGCCGGTGTTGTCGACCAGTACGTCCACCGTCGTCCTGGAGACAGACTGGTCACGACCGCAGGCAGGTTCCGTCGGCTACTCGTGGATCAGCTCGATCGATGCCAAGAATTCGTCCCAAGAGTCCGCGAGGCGTTCGCTCTCTACCGGGGTGAGCTTGCCCGCGTCGTCCTCCTCCATCTCGTTGCTCTGATACCAGACGGAGCCGCGGTCCGTCCCAGTCACGGCGAGAAGAAACAAGTCGCTGCCTGCGTCGGTGCCTACTGGAATGAATCCGGTAGGAATCACATCGCTGTCTTGGCTCAGCCTGTGCCACAGGCTTGCCCACTCGGGAACATCTCCGACGCCGAAGATGATCTCGAGACCCTGATTGTTGTAACCCTCCAACGCGCCACCGTCCTGAGTGGACAGGTATGCCCGATAGGGCTCAGGAAGTTTCGCGACAAGTCTGGCTTCCAGCTCGGTCAACTTGCTCGCGGGAGCACCAGGGAAGGCTTCCTCATAGGTCAGGGGCGTCACTTGGTTCTTCCTTTCGCGAGCGCGATGCCACCAGCGTGGCGTACCGCGTCATGGACATCTGTCGGGACGAGTTGCAACGTAGTGCCGTCTTGATGATGATGCCAAGTGAGCTTGTTCTCTCGCCGATACTTCCGCGTCGTGTCTGTCGCCTTGTCCGCCGCAGCGAAGTCTGCATCGCGGCCGCTGAATCCGCCATCGATCTTTGTGGTCTTCTGTGCGTACGGTGAGAAGTCGGGGAATCCGTCCTTGGTGAACCTGACTCCCTTCGGGTACTTCTGCTTCAGATCGGTGGTCCACTTGTCGCCGTCGTAGAGTTTGCCGGCATATTGCCAGTTCGGCGGCAGCTTGCCGCTTGGGAGCCGCTTGACGTCGTCAGGGATCGGACGGCCTTTGGAATCGACTCGGGCAGCTGGAACCGTGTTCGCCAGATCGCTGTCCTGCTCCCGCCGCCGTTTCGCGTTGTCCCGGAGCGTGTCGCTCTCGTCGCGCTTGCGCTTGGCCATCTTCTGAGTCGCGTCGCCGATCTCTCGGATCGCCGTCTCGCGGATCGTCTCGACCGTTTCGTTCAGCTTGGCCATCGTCGGCTCCTCAGGATGCGAACAGCGGCAGCGCCGCGAGTTGGGTGGTGAAGCTGGTGCCGATCGCTGCCTGGTCCTGACCGCAGTCGTCGATCGCCTGCGCGATCTGATCCATGAGATCGAAGCTGAGGTCGACGCCGCCGGTCTCGTCACCGCTGGTCACCAACGGTGCCTCCATCGCCTTCGTCGCCAGGTCGGCGATCGTTCCGGAGAGGGGTTCGACGACCATCGACAGCACCTGGCCGAGCAGCTCGTCCATGGCGATGTCGGTGGCGATGTCGAGGGCCTTCTTCCGGGCAGCGATGATCGCTGCGTTGGCAGCCACGCTCGCGCCCAGCGTGACTACCGCGGTGGCCGCGGCCGCGGCGATCTGCGCAGCGGTGATGGTCAGCTCGGCGATCACCTTGACCTTCAGGGCCACGATGGCGTCCGCGACGATGTCGATGCCGTCGGCGACCTCGGGCAGCGCATCGAGCAGCTGGTCCAGGTTGGCCGTGCGGTTCTCGGCGTACGCCCGCACCAGGGCGCTCACCGACTTGGACTTCACGTCGGCCTCGAGCTCGAGCATCCGGCTCTCCAGCCCGTCCAGCGTCTCTCGCATGTCGGACTCGAGCCCACGAACCAGCTGTGCGGCGTCATGCACAGCGTCCTCGTCCACGTTGGGCCACTCGTAGCCGAGCAGGTCCAGAACGTAGTCCAGCTCACTCGGGATGGTCATCCCCATGCCTGTCACCCTCCTGAAGGCTCGCCCGTTCGAAGCCAGAGAAGTTGTTCTCAGGCGTGCGGAACGCTATCGGCAGCGGTCGTGGTTGCGCGAGGCAATTCGATTCGCACATCGATGCGAAATGAGGCCGACGGACCAGAGGGTGACCGATAGGGTGACGCCATGGACTGGCAGGACTGGGATTGGGCGCTGTGGACGGCCCTCGGGGCTCTTCTGATCGTCGGTGAGCTCTTCAGCCTCGACCTGATCCTGCTGATGCTGGCCACCGGTGCCTTCGCGGGTGCGGTGACCGGCGCGTTCACCGACAGCTTCGTGCTCCAGGCGATCGTCGCGCTGGCCGTGTCGGTCTCCATGCTCGCGGTGGTACGTCCGGGCCTGGCCAAGCGGCTCCACAACGGCCCGGAGATCCAGATCGGCGCCGAGAAGCTGATCGGCGTGCAGGCCGTCGCACCTGTCGTGCTCAGCTCCCACCAACCGGGGCAGATCAAGCTCGACGGCGAGCTCTGGACGGCTCAGCCCTACGACGAGACCCTCGTGATCGAGGCCGGAACGCTGGTCGAGGTCTTCGAGATCAGAGGTGCGACGGCGTACGTCCACCCGCTACCGGAGCTCGGGACCCCATAGCTGCGGGGCTACAGGCCCCATAGATGCAAGACCGCAGGTTCAATACCGATATCCAAAGACAAGGAATCAATGGCAATGGGTGGCTTCATCCTGGCCCTTCTGGTGATCTTGGCAGTGCTGGTGATCACCACGCTGGCCAAGACGATCAAGATCATCCCGCAGGCGCGGGTCGGCGTCGTGGAACGCTTCGGCAAGTTCCAGTCGAAGCGTGACCCCGGCCTGAACGCGGTGATCCCGTTCGTCGACAAGGTCCGCTACATGATCGACATGCGTGAGCAGGTCGTCGCGTTCGCACCGCAGCCGGTGATCACCGAGGACAACCTGACCGTCTCGATCGACACGGTCATCTACTTCCAGATCAACGACCCGGTGGCGGCGACGTACGAGATCGCCAACTACATCCAGGCCGTCGAGCAGCTGACCATGACCACGCTGCGAAACATCGTCGGTGGCATGACGCTGGAGGAGACGCTGACCTCGCGTGAGCAGATCAACTCCGGGCTCTCGATCGTGCTCGACGAGGCGACCGGTCGCTGGGGCATCAAGGTCAAGCGGGTCGAGATCAAGGGGATCGACCCGCCCATGTCCATCAAGGACGCGATGGAGAAGCAGATGCGCGCCGACCGCGACAAGCGCGCCGCGATCCTGACCGCCGAGGGACAGCGCCAGTCCGCGATCCTCTCGGCCGAGGGAAACAAGCAGTCGGCCATCCTCAACGCCGAGGGTCAGCGCGAGTCGCAGATCCTCTCGGCGCAGGCCGACCGGGAGGCCGCGATCCTGCGCGCCCAGGGTGAGGGCCAGGCCATCCAGACCGTCTTCCAGGCCATCCACGACGGTCGGCCCGACCAGTCGCTGCTGGCTTATCAGTACCTCCAGATGATGCCGGAGATCGCGAAGGGCGACGCCAACAAGGTGTGGATCGTGCCGAGCGAGATCGGCAAGGCTCTCGAGGGCCTCGGCTCGACGATGAACAGCCTGCAGGGCATTCCGGACGACGTCGAGGGCCCGCTCAAGCGGGTCGACATGGGCTCGACCGAGCCTAAGGTCGACCTGGCAGAGTCCTCCTCGGCGGCCGAGGCCGTCAAGGAGGCCCTCGCCGAGGCCAAGGAGGCGCAGGCCCCGAACCGGCCGAAGCCCGCCGACCCGGCCGAGTAGTTGGATCTTCTCCAGTCCGCCCTCATCCTGCTCGCCGGGGTGGGGGCGGGCACCATCAACGCCGCCGTCGGGTCGGGAACGTTGATCACCTTCCCGACCCTGCTCGCCTTCGGCGTGCCCCCGGTGGTCGCCAACGTGTCGAACACGATCGGCCTGGTGCCGGGCTCGCTGGCCGGCGCGTGGGGCTACCGTCGCGAGCTCTCCGGCCAGCGCAGCCGGATCCTGCGCCTCGGCCTCGCCGCGCTCATCGGCGGCGCGGCAGGCGCGTTCCTGCTCCTGGTGCTGCCGCCCGGCGCGTTCGAGATGATCGTCCCGGTCCTGATCGGGCTCGGCGTGCTCCTGGTGATCGTCGGCCCGCGCATCTCCCGCTGGGTCGCGAAGCGGCACGGCGACGCGCCCGACGATGGCAGCGAGCGCTGGTGGGTGTGGCCGGCGGTCGCCCTGCTCGGTGTGTACGGCGGCTACTTCGGTGCCGCTCAGGGCGTGCTCATGATCGCGATCATCGGGATCGGGGTCGCCGAGTCGCTGCAGCGCCTCAACGCGCTCAAGAACATCCTGGTCGCGGTCGCCAACGGGATCTCCGGGCTCATCTTCGCCCTGGTCGCCGACGTCGACTGGAAGGTCGCGGCCCTGATCGCCGTCGGCGCGACGATCGGCGGACTGCTGGGCGCGAGGATCGGCCGCAGGCTCCCGCCGAACGTGCTCCGCGGGTTCATCGTCGTCGTCGGCCTCACCGCCCTGGTCGCCTTCCTACTTGGCTGAGTCTGGTGGGATAGGCGTCGTGGAGCTCTACGACGCGATGCGGACCACCCATGCGGTCCGCGAGTTCACCGACGACCCGCTTCCCGACGAGGTGCTCAGCCGGATCCTGGACAACGCCCGCTTCGCGCCCTCCGGCGGCAACCGCCAGGGCGCCCATGTCGTGGTCGTACGCAGCCAGGAGACCCGAGAGCGTCTGGTCGAGCTGACGCAGCCGGGTGCGCGCAGATACTTCGCGCAGCAGGCTGCAGGGGAGAAGCCGTGGAACACGGTGAACCCGACCGCGGTCACCGCGGAGCAGGTCGACGCGACCCGGGTGCCGCGTCAGATCACCGAGCCGTTGCGGCAGGCGCCGGTCGTGCTCGTCTTCCTCGTCGACCTCACGGTGGTCGCCTCCACCGACGCCGAGCTCTCCCGCGTGGGAGTCATCTCCGGCGCCTCGATCTACCCGCTGGTGTGGAACACGCTCCTGTCCGCACGCAACGAGGGCTTCGGTGGGGTGATCACCACGATGGCGGTCGCCTCCGAACCCGAGCTCCTCGCTCTCCTCGGCGCACCCGAGACGCACGCGGTGGCCGCGGTGGTCCCTCTGGGCAAGCCGGTCAAGCAGCTGACCAAGCTCCGCCGGCAGCCGGTCGAGGAGTTCGTGACCCACGAGACGTACGCCGGTGCACCACTGACAAACGACTGATGGCGGGACCCCGGAGGATCCCGCCATCAGCTCGTCAGACCTGGTGGTTCAGTACTTGTCGGTAGGCGTCGGAGCGGGCTCCGAGTCGTCGTCGGTGTGCTCGTCCTCGACGACGGCGAACGCGAAGTCGTCGCCGTGCTCGGTGACACCGGTGATGACGGCCTGCTCGATCGCCTCGTCGGCGTACTGACCACGCACGATCAGCGGGTCGTTCTGCAGATCGCGCTGCAGCGAGACCGCCAGACCGACCATGATCACCGTGAACGGCAGCGCCGCCACGATCGTAATGTTCTGCAGGCCGGAGAGCGCGTCCTCACCACCGGCGATGAGGCCCAAGATGGCCACGACGCCGGTTGCGATGCCCCAGAAGATGACGGTGGGCCGGCTCGGCTCCTCCGCGCCACGCTCGGAGAGCGTGCCCATCACGATCGAGGCCGCGTCGGCACCGGAGACGAAGAAGATCGCCACCAGGACCATGACCAGGATGCTCATGACCGTCGCCAGCGGGAACTGGTCGAGGGTCGTGAACAGCTGCGACTCGACGCCACCGAGACCGGCGATGTCGACCGTGCCGTCACGCTGCAGGTCGATCGCGGTGCCACCCATGATGGCGAACCAGATCACGCTGACCGCGCTGGGGACCAGGAGCACGCCGGAGACGAACTGCCGGATGGTGCGCCCACGCGAGATCCGCGCGATGAACATGCCGACGAACGGCGTCCAGGAGATCCACCAGGCCCAGTAGAAGATGGTCCAGGAACCGAGCCACGCGGAGGTCTCCTCGCCGCCGACACCGGTGCGGGCCGACATCTGGGCGAGGTCGCCGAGGTAGGTGCCGAGCGAGGTCGGGATCAGGTCGAGGATGAAGACCGTCGGGCCGACCACGAAGAGGAAGACCGCCAGGAGGAGCGCCAGCACCATGTTGATGTTGGAGAGCCACTGGATGCCCTTGGCCACACCGGAGACCGCCGAGATCACGAAGCAGACCGTCAGCACCGAGATGATCCCGATGAGCACGTTGTTGCCGACCTCGCCGAGCCCGGCGACGATCTGCAATCCACTCTCGATCTGGATCGCGCCCGTGCCGAGCGAGGTCGCCGAGCCGAACAGGGTCGCGAAGATCGCGAAGACGTCGATCGCCTTGCCGACCGGGCCCTCGACGGTCTTCTTGCCGAGCAGCGAGGTGAAGGCCGAGGAGATCAGGCTGACCCGACCCTTGCGGTAGGCGCCGTAGCCGATCGCCAGACCCACCACTGCGTAGATGCCCCACGGGTGCAGCGTCCAGTGGAACATCGTGGTCGCCATCGCGTGCTGGATGGCCTCCGGGTTGCCGGCCTCGCCGGTGCCGGGCGGCGGGGTGACGAAGTGCGAGATCGGCTCGCTGACGCCATAGAACATCAGGCCGATGCCCATACCGGCGCTGAACATCATCGCGATCCACGACGGTGTCTTGAACTCCGGCTTCTCGTCGTCACGCCCCAAGGGGATGTTGCCGTACTTACTGACCGCGAGCCAGATGATGTAGATGACAAAGCCGCTGGCTGTGAGGACGAAGAACCAACCGGCCTTGTCCAGCACCCAACCGAGGGCGCCGCTGGCCGCGGAGCTCATTCCGGCTGTGTTGAAGAAGCCCCACGCCATGAAGCCGATGGCGATGGCCGCCGCGATGCCGAAGACGATCCAGTCGACGCCCTTGCGGTGCTCCTGGTCGCTCGAGATCGGCAGGTCCAGCGCGGGGTGGGGGATCACGTCACCGGTCGGGGACTTGATGAGGCCAGAGGGATGATGCTCGGAATGCTTAGGACTGTCTGTCTTCTTCTCAGAAGTCACACTGTTGTCCTTCCGTTTGGGATCGGGACCACAGCACCCTAACGCGCCCGGCCTTTGCCTTCCGTTCACTGGGGGCGGTCAGCCGTTGTATTGACAACGAGCTCTGGTCCGACTGTATCGGACCGGTTCATATGATGTTCGGAGTTTGAGGCCCGGCTCAGAGCTGAGTCAGACGCCGTACGCCGCGAGCCAGCGCTCGATCTCGGCGTAGGCCTGCTTGCGGACCTCGGGCCGGGACAGGATCACGTCGTGCTTCGCGCCCGGGATGGCGATATAGGTGACGTGGGTGCCGATGGAGGTCGACCAGCGACGGATCTGGCGCACGTCGAGCACGACGTCGGTGGTGTGGACGCGCTCGCCCATCTCCTTGGGGTTGCTCGAGCGGTCCGAGGAGAGCACCAGCACAGGCACCTTCACGTCGAGCCCGCGGTGGAGCTTCGCGTGGCCGTCGCGGATCGCCTTGAGCCAGCCGAGCCGGACCGGGTAGGAGCCGACCGGCTTGAGGGTCAGGTCGAACTCCCACTCGCCATCGTGCTCGACGTGCAGCGACCTCGTGTAGAAACCGTTCACGTCGCGGCCGAGCTCGCGCATCGGGACCCGGTGACCGATCCGGCGCACCAGCGGCGTGACGACCTCGCGCGCCATGAACGAGCCCTGCAGGTCGAGCCAGGGGGAGTTGAGCACCATCCCGGCCAGGGCGTCGGGCTGGCGCTCGTCGGCCCACAGCGAGACCGTCAGCCCACCGGTGGAATGGGCGCTGAGCACGACGTGCGAGTGGCCGTCGCGCTGGGTGATCAGCTCCCAGGCGGCGTCGATCTCGTCGAAGTACTCACCAAGATCAGCGACGTACGTCCCGGACTGGTGCTCTCGCAGCGACCGGCCGTACTTGCGCAGGTCGATCCCGTAGAAGTCGTAGCCGCGCGCGGTCCACCACTCGGCGTACTCCGTCTGGAAGAAGTAGTCGGAGAAGCCGTGCACATAGAGGACGGCACCCTTCGCGTCGCCGTCCACGGACCGCTTGACCAGGGTGGCCACGACCTCGCCCTCGAAATCGTCCTCGAGCACGAGGGTCTCGACGGTGTAGGGCTCACCGAGTACGTCGAACGTCATGCTCGCATCATCTCACCAGGCCCGATCGGCTCACCAGAAGGTGGGGGTGAGTCCCCAGCGTCCGTAGACGGTGGTCACGATCTCCTCGAGGCGCTCGGAGTCGGGGACCGCGTCGGGGTCGAGCGCTCGGATGCCGAAGTTGCAGGTGTCGCCGACGTCGCACCACCAGGAGGTGACGCCGCCGCGCATGCGGCGCAGCTCGCCCCTGGTGGCGCCCAGCGCCACGGCGCGGAAGAGGATCGACTCGGCAGGGACGCCGAACGGCGCGATGAAGTCGGGATCGGGCCTGCCCAGGTTGGAGGCCAGGCCGAGCGGCGTGACGACACCTTTGAGGAGAGACTTCGCGAGCCCGTCCGGGATCATCTGGGCCAGCGGGGCGATGTTGGCGATCGGGTCGGGGCGGGTGCCCTTGAAGAGCGCGGAGAACTCCTTCCTCGACCGGTCCCGGATGTGGGCGAGATCGGTCACCCGGCCGACGCCGTCGCGCAGCTCGGTCTCCACCGCGATCGAGACACCGGAGGTGGCGTTGGAGCGCAGATCGGCCTCGCCACGCATCGAGACCGGCAGCGACATCTTCACCGGCTCACCGGCGCGTACGATCCCGGCCTCGAGAAGGACCTCGACCGTGATCGCGACCTGCAGGGCGTTGGACGTGCCACCGGCCCGCTCTACGGCCGCGTTCCACTCCTCGACGGGGCAGTCGGCAGAGGCGTTGGCGACGTCGTGGACGACGCCGTCGTCGGGCTGCGGGTCGGGAACCGTCCGCCTCTCGGAGGACTGGGCCTCGAGGGCTGGGACCGGTCCGGCCCTCCGGGCCGCGCGCAGCCCGCGGAGCGCGGCCTTCATCATCGTCCGCGCGTCCTTCCGGTCGTCGCGCCGGGTGATCTCGGTCGCCGCCGGGTCGTCGAACGGGAGCCTGGGCAGGGGCTGGCGGCGTACGGCCGCGATCAGGGCGCCGAGCTTCATCCCTCCGTCGCAGACGATGTGCGAGGCGTTGTAGGTCACGACCGTGCCGCCGTCGGTGGTGTAGGCCATGAAGAACGCCCACAGCGGTCCCTTGACCGGGTCGAACGGCACCTGGTCGGTGGTGGTGTCCAGCCAGGACATGACCTGGTCGGCCTTGATCCGGTCGGGGTGCAGGCGGACCGGCTCGGCGGTCGTCACCGGCACCCAGCGCGAGCGTGCGCCGGTGACCTTGGGACGCACCACGAGACGGTTCAGCGGCCCTTTGGCCAGCTCGTCGACCACGTCCTGGACCGCTGAGACCGGGATCTCGGTGGGGAACCGCCAGGCGGTCTGGCCCACGACCGGTACGCCGATCACGGTGGCGGAGCGCAGGAAGACCTCGTCGTCGTACGTCAGGCGGTTGGTCCGCTCCGGAGCCGACGGCGCCGGGCGGGCGCCGGGGCTCGCCGGTGGCAGCGAGGGCAGCGTCACGGGCTCGGGCATGGCCGCGATCACCACACCTCGACGTTCAGACCCCATGAGCCGAGCTCCTCGACGACGAGCTGCTCGAGGAAGCCCAGGTCGGGGACACGGTCCGGCTCGGCGGCGACCAGGCTGAGCGTCGTACGCGGCCCGGACTGGATCAGCCACGCGATGATCCCGCCGCCGACGTCATAGGCGTCCTGGGCGGTCGCGTCCTGGTAGCCGGCGAGCCCGGCCACGAGGCGTACGTCCTGGCCCATCGCGTAGCGATAGTCGTCGGGCAGCTGGGGGAGGTTGGAGGCCATGCAGGCGGCGGCGGGCGGCTGCGGAAGCTTGTCGAGCACCGCGTCGGGCAGCATCTGCATCATCGCCAGCGGCACCGGGACCAGTCCCGGGCCGGCCTGGCCGAGCCGGATGTAGGCCGCCTTGGAGAGCTTCTTGATCTCGGCCAGGTCTCGCTGCTCGAGGACGTCGCGCGGCACCTCGACCATGGCCACCCGGGTCGAGTTGGAGCGTACGTCCCCGGGCTGGAAGTCGCTCATCGGCAGCGAGACCGGGACATCGCCCCGGTCGACCGGCACGTGGTCGATATGGACGAGCAGGTCGGCGACCACGTTGATGAACCACGCGTTGGTCGAGCCGCCGTGCTCGGCGGCGATCTTCACCATCGTCTCGGTGTCGAACTCGGTGATCATCCGAGGCATCCGCCAGCCCTCGGGCGCGGGGTTCGGGGTGGCCTCCGGATAGACCCGAGGGGCCTTGGTGGCCAGCGCGGCGGTGCCGTCCTTCTTGGCCCGTCGACGGGCCTTGGCCCAGTCGCGCACCGCGCGCCACTGCGCTCGGCTGTCCACGGCCTCGGCGCGGAGGCGGGGCCAGCCCTTCGCGGGGGCGGGTGGCAGCCGCAGCGGCTCGCCGCGGGAGGCGCGGCTGACCGAGTCGAGCACCGAACCGCCGTCGCCCACGGCGTGGGCG
Source organism: Nocardioides sp. (assembly GCF_050699375.1). Lineage (GTDB taxonomy): Bacteria > Actinomycetota > Actinomycetes > Propionibacteriales > Nocardioidaceae > Nocardioides. The sequence continues at coordinate 17,639 of NZ_JBOHDN010000192.1, forward strand.
AGCTGCAGCGAGACGACCGAGGTGCCGTCGTCCAGGTTGGTCGCCGTGAGCCGGTAGGTCAGGCCCTCGTGCGGGTCCAGGTGGTCGCGGTGGCGTGCCTGGAGCCAGTCGGCCAGCTCGGCGACCGGGAGGACCTTCTCGTAGAGCTCGATGGACGGCGGGTTGTCGGCGTTGGTCCACAGGTCGCGGGCGCCGGGGAACTTGGCCCGATGCAGCCGCCGCGACAGCCCGCCCTCGGCCAGACCGCTCGCGATGTAGTGCAGCCGGTCGGCGTCGTAGGGCGTGTTCAGCCGCCAGATCCACTGATTTGCGATCGGACTGCCGAGGCCACGGTGACGACGGGCGAAGAGGTCGTCGGCGAACTGGAGGCGGCCGGTGTTGTCGATCGGCGCACGGGTGGCAGCGGGCATGGGGGAGTCCTCGAGATTGTTCATGACAGGGGCCGGACGGGGCGATCAGTACCGCGTGCAGGGGTGAGGAGTCAACCGAAGTCGATGCCGTATGTAAACCCCCGGGGGCAACAAGATGGTGTGGGAATTCACACGTCCGGGGGTGCTCGAAGCGAAGGGTCGACCTGGGTGCACAATAGGCCGCGACAAGGGACGACATCGCTGTCGTCCGTGGCGGGTCGCCCCCTCGGGCTACGGGCGTTCTTGAGGATCGTTCGTCCGGGCGTGGCGCGTTTGCCACACTGAGCCCCCACCTCAGAGAGGAACTCCACCCTCCGATGGAGTACACCGAGCTGTCCGCGTACGACGTACCCTCGGGCGAGGTGACCGCGTGGATCCCCGCAGCGGAGCCTGCCGTCTGGGTCGACGACGAGCGCGGTCTGTCCCACAACCACGAGCAGCACCTCGACACCGCCGAGGCGGGCTCCTGGATCGGCTCGATCATGCGGTTGCCCGGGCAGCTCGACACCGACGCGCTGAGCCTCGCGCTGCGGGCGTGGATGGGGCGCCACGAGGCACTTCGCGGGACCGTCGTGGAGTCCGCGACGGGCCGGCACCGCCGCCGCGTCGCCCCCGAGCAGGTGTCGATGGAGGCCTCGAGCCTGGGCCGGTTCGACGGTGAGGGCGCCCGGTCGAGCATCGCCGGTTTCCTCACGGAGAACATCGACCCGACGGCGTGGCCCTACGTCGTCTTCGCGACCGTCTCCGATCCCGGGACCGACGGCTTCACGTTGGCCTTCGGCGCCGACCACGGGGTGATGGACGCCTACTCCCAGCTGCTCTGGTTCGAGGAGATCGCCTCCCTCTACGAGCGCGCGCTGGCCGGTGAGCCCTTCCAGGCGCTGGCAGCGGCCACGACCGGCAGCCACATCGACCACTCCGACCAGGAGCGGATCACCGGCAAGGCCATGTCGCTGGAGAGCGAGTCGGTGCGCGTCTGGCGCGACTGGCTCACCTCGGCCGGCGGCACCCCGCGCTTCGCCGACTTCCCGGTCCCCGGGATCACCGACGTACCCGCCTCGGAGGCGCCGCTGCCGCAGGCCAGCCTGTCGCAGTGGCTCGGCGATCCCCACCACGCCCGGTTCCTGGGTGAGCTGTGCAAGAGGGAGGGCGTCGGGTTCCAGGCCGGGATGATGGGCGCGATGGCGTACGTCCTGCGTGCCCAGCACGGCGTGGAGCGGATGCGCTTCGTGGCCCCCATGCACACCCGCTACACCGCCGAGCACGCCACGGCGATCGGTTGGTACGTCGGCCTCGTCCCGGTCACCCTCGACATCGCCGGAGCCGCGACCCTGCCCGAGGTCGCCGGCCGGGTGCAGGCCGCGCTCGATGAGACCAGGTCGCTGGTGCGGCAGCCGTTCGCCCGCGTCGCGGACCTGCTCGACGTCGACGACGCGCCGCACTTCGTGGTCACCTTCGTCGACACCCGCTTCATCCCCGGTGCCGAGCGCTGGAACGAGTGGCAGGGACGTACGCTGCGGGCCTCTGTCTGCGCCGACGACGAGGTCTATCTGTGGCTGGTGCGTGATCGCGACGGCGTGAACGTCTCCACGCGCTACCCGGAGACGGTCGCCGCGGAGCGCGTCGTGCGTGGCCTGCTCGGCGGGATGAGCGAGCTCCTCGAGGAGCTCGCGCAGGCGCAGCTGAGCACCGCGGGGCGCTTCTCGACGGAGGCGGTATGAGGATCGGGGCGCTGTCGCAGCTCGCGCCGGCGCCCGGCCGGGTGGTTGTGCTGCGCCCGACCCGGGAGTCGCAAGCGGCGGCCGATGCCGCCCCGGTCTCGCCCGGGACGCCCTCCTTCCTGCAGGCCGACCACCTCAACGCCTATCGCGCCAAGACAGCCGCAGGCGGCGTACACCGGGCCTGGACCGGCACCGCCGGCGAGTTCGACGTCACGTTCGACGAGGCAGCATTCGCCGAGGCGCTGACGACCTTCGTAGGACGTCATGAGGGACTGCGGACCTGGTTCGACCTCTCCGGCGCCACGCCGGTGCGACACCTCGTTCCGGCCGACACGATCGCCTTCGAGGCCGTCCCGGTCGAGGTGCCCGCGGCCCTGCTCGACTCCTGGGACGAGGGAGGTTGGGAGGAGCTCCTCGTCAGCCTCTGGGACGAGCGATGCCGTCCGGACTCCTGGACCCCGTTCCTGCTCGGCGCGATCGTGCGTGAGGGGGGCTTCACCTACCTCTGGGGCTGCGACCACGCCTTCACCGACGGCGGCTCCCAGCTGATGGTCCCGGCCGAGCTCGGCGCGGCGTACGCCGCTGCCCTCGGCTCGCCCGTCGACCCTCTGCCCGAGGCCGACGGCTTCGTGACGTACGCAGCCGCCGAGCAGCGGCTCGCGGCTACCTGTGACGCGGAGACACCGGCGGTGCGCGAGTGGGCCGACATCGTCTCCCGCCACGGCGGGCGGCTGCCGCGGTTCCCGGTCGACCTGGGGCTGGCGCCGGGGGAGACCGCACCCGTCCGGGTCCGCTCCTGGACCGCGCTCGACGGCGAGGCGGTGGGCGCGCTCGAGGAGCTCTGTCGTGGTGCCGGCGGCCGGTTCACCAGCGGCGTCTTCGCGCTCCTGGCCCACGCGGAGCAGCGGCTGACCGGCATCGAGCGCTATCTCGGGATCACCGTGCTCGGCACCCGCTCGCAGCAGACCGCGATGTCGCACGGCTGGTTCTGCAACTTCGCGCCGGTCGAGATGGCCCTCGGTGCGAGCTTCGAGGAGACCGTCATCGAGGCGGAGAAGGCCTTCGGGACCGCACGTGAGCTGGCCAGGACCCCTGTCCACGTCCCGCTCGGCGCGATGATCGCCGGCGGGGTTCTCGAGGCCACCGAGCTGGCCAGCCCGCAGATGGTCTCCTACCTCGACGTACGCAAGTTCCCCGGTGCCGGGACGACCCCGTTCGAGACCGGGCTGCACTTCACCGGCGAGGGCCGCACCGGCAACGCCAGCCTCTGGGTCAACCGCTTCGCCGACCGGTTCGAGCTGGCCACCCAGAGCCCCGACACCGTTGCGGGCGGCCGTGCCGTGGTGACCTGCTTCCAGGCGGTCCACGACGTTCTCGCCGGGCTCGGGCTCCCGGTGCGGCCGGTTGACGCTGACGAGATCATCGGGACCGGACATGCTGGTCACGACCGCTGACCTGTGGGAGCCCCGGCCGGGCACGCTGCTGCGCTGGGAAATCTCCGCGCCCCGGCGCGGCACGCCCGCCGAGCTCTCCCTCAACCAGCGCAACCATCTCGCCGGCGCGATGGCCGGGCAGCCGACAGTGTGGCTGGCGGCCGCTTTCGAGGTCGACGGGCCGATCGAGCCGGTCGCGCTCTCCCGCACCTGGCGTGCCTTCCTCGCCCGCCACGGCAGCCTGCAGCTCGAGGTCGTCCGCGGCGATGACGGTCCCCAGGCCCGGCGCCACCACCCCGGCACCCTGACCTGGTCGGTCACCCGCGCAGGTCACACCAGCACGGTCGAGGAGACCCGCGCTGCGCTGCACGCCGCGCTCGACGAGCGGTGCGGGCCGTTCGGCTACCCGGCCTTCCTGCCGGCGGCGATCTCGCGCCCCGACCGCTCCACGATCGTCCTCGGCATGGATCACCTGCACTGCGACGCCCACTCGGTCGCCGTCGCGGTCGAGGAGCTCGCACACCTCTACGACGGCTTCGCCAACGGCGGCGAGGAGCCGGTGCTGCCCGCCGTCGGGTCCTTCCTTGACGCGGTCGAGCAGGGGCACGACGGTCCGGCCCCGGTCGCGGCCGATGACGTCCGGCTGCGCGGCTGGGGCGAGTTCCTCGGCGGTCGCGGCAACCGGCTGCCGACCTTCCCGCTGCCCCTGGGCCTCGCCCCGGGGGAGCGGGCCGCCCAGGCCACCGCCGTACGTCCCATGGCGGATGCGGCTCTGATGGACCGCATCTGTGCCCGCGCCCGCAACAGCGGTGCCTCGACCTATGCCGCCGTCCTGGCCGGGCTCGCCACGGCGGTCTCCGACCTCGGCGGTCACGGGCGCCTGGACACGATGGCGCCGGTCTCCACCCGGGCCGCGGAGGGCCTGACGCGCTCCGTGGGCTGGTACACCACGACAGTCCCGCTCACCGTGCCCGCCTCGCTCACCGACCTGGGTCTGGCCGAGGCCGGCGACGCGGTCCGCTACGGCGT
>NZ_JBOHDN010000193.1:0-3968 GCF_050699375.1 Nocardioides sp.
GGTCTATAGGTCACTCTCAGCTTCACAACTAGCCCTGGGTGGTCACCAGCACAACCTTTCCGGTCGTCTCTCGGCTCTCCAGGGCGCGGTGGGCCTCGTCCGCTTCGGCGAGGGGGAAGGCGGACCCGACGTACGGCTTGCGGGTGCCGTCGGCGGCGGCGTCCAGCGAGGCCTGCTCGAACTCCTTGATCCGGCCCTGGACCCAGGGACCCAGGATGTCGATGATCTTCGCACCGCCCTCGTAGCCGTCCTGGTCGCCGGAGAACCGGACCATCCGGCCACCCTCGGCGAGACCGGCATAGACCTGGCGGGGTACGTCGCCGCCGAGCCCGTCGAGGAGGACCGTGACGCGTGGCTCCACGGCGTGAAGGGTCTCGAGCCAGCCGTCGCTCCGGTAGTCGGCCACCGTCTGCGCACCGAACCCGCGGGCGATCTCGAGCTTGGCCGCCGAGCCCGCCAGCCCGACCGCGCGAGCGCCGGCGTTGCGGATGCCCTGGAGCAGGATCGCGCCCATTCCACCGGCAGCCGAGGTGACCACGACGATGTCGTCGGGAGTGATCTCCGCGGCCTCGAGGACCGCTGCCGACGTACGTCCGGTGCCGATCGCCGCGACCGCCTCGGGCGACTCGAGGCCGGCAGGGCGGCGGTAGAGCTGCGTCTCGTCGGCCAGCGCGAGCTCGGCATAGCCACCGCTGCTCCCCGGGCCGAGGTGGGCGACGACCTTCGCCTCGCGCCACCCCTCGTCGACGCCCTCGCCGATCGCGTCGACCACTCCGGCGACCTCGCGGCCGGGGGTCATCGGGAGCTCCGGCCGGGGCATCGTCGGCGGAAGGTCACCCGCCCTGATCGAGGTGTCGAGGCGGTGTATGCCCGCGGCCTCCACCCGGATGCGTACCTGGCCCGGGCCGGGCACCGGGTCGGCCACCTCCTCGATGCGCAGGACCTCCGGGCCGCCGAACTCGTGCTGTCTGATTGCTCTCATGCGACGAGTCAACCTGCTCAAGTTGACTTGAGGTCAAGGTTTTCGAGGGTGACGTCTCGACCTGACTAGGACACCGGCCTGAGCACGGCTGCGACGTCGCGTGCGAGACGTACGCGGCGGAGCAGCTCCTCCACGTCGGGCTCGATGTCGGTGGTGATCGTGATGGCGTCGTAGCGGGCCACGACCCACAGGCGCTCGTCGACGACGTGGCTGGCGAACCGGGACAGAGACGCCGCATGCTCCGCGTCGGCCGCGATGACCGCGCCGTCCGGGGTGTTGACGTTGGACTTGCCGCGGAACTCGGGCGGGAAGAAGACCGGCGTGGGGACCCGGCCCGTGCCGGTGTGACCGGTGCCGGGCGAGAGCCCGATCATCGCGGCCGTCTTCGGGAGCCGGGCCGGGACTCGCACCACCACCCAGCGAGCCGGACGCCATGGACCTGTCCCGGGTGACGCCTTGCCGTGCCAGTACTCCACCAGGATCCCGTCGCAGGTGCCGTCGACCACGAGATCGCACCGCTCGGCGCGTACGTCGGGGCCCAGCACCTCCCACCGGACCGGTCGCTGCGCGGCGGCCTTGCCGGTGATCACCGGCCATCCGAAGGTCTGCGCCGCGCGGGTGACGCTCACCCGACGCTCCCTCGTCAGGCGGGCGAAGGACGCCCGCGGCGCCGATGTCGGCGTCGCGTGCGGTCCTTCTGAGTAAACCCCGCGAGGCATGGCGCCATCGTAGGCGGCCGCACCCCCGGATTTCAGGGAGGTGAAACGGGATTTCGTACGTTGGTTCGCCGCCGTCCCGCCCCGGAGAGGGTTTGATGGGTGCGTGCTGTTCCCCAATGCAGACCTCGAGCGCATCCGCACCGGCGACGTCGATCTCGCCTTCCGCCGCTGGACGCGCCCGATGCACGTCACCGGCGGCCGGCAGCGCACCCGGATCGGCGTGGTGGAGTTCGTCTCGGTCTCAGCGGTCTCCCCCGAGGCGCTCACCGAGGAGGATGCTCTCCGCGCGGGCACCACGCTCTCGGCCCTGATCGCGTTCCTCTCACGCAAGGACGGGGAGGTCTACCGGATCGAGGTGCGCTACGCCGGGGACGACGAGCGTGTCGCCCTGCGTGCGAAGCGCCCGGGCAAGAAGGAGACGGCCGCGCTCCTCGCGAAGCTGGCCGACATGGACCGACGCAGCCGGGCCGGCCCGTGGACCCAGCGGCATCTGGAGCTCATCGAGGCGCGGCCCGCCGAGCTGGCAGAGACCATCGCGGCCTCGATCGGGCGGGAGAAGAAGCCGTTCAAGGCCGACATCCGCCGCCTCAAGGAGCTCGGCCTCACCGAGTCCCTTCCGGTGGGCTACCGCCTCTCACCCCGCGGGCGCGCGGTCCTGCGCGCGCTGCGGGCGTGAGTGTGTCCCTTCGTCAAGGTATGCAGGGAAAGGTTCACATCCCCTGCGGAACTCCGCGAGGGATGTGAGCCTTCGTCTGCATACCCTTCGACAGGCTCAGGACATCGCCTTGACGAAGGAACGGCCTCGGTCAGCCCAGGTCCGTGGCGAAGAGGTCGTCCTCGGTCTCCCGACGGACGATGACGCGAGACTCACCATCACGCACCGCGACGACCGGTGGCCGCAGGGCGTGGTTGTAGTTGGAGGCCATCGAGCGCCCGTACGCACCGGTGCCCGGCACCGCGATCAGGTCGCCGGGAGCGATGTCGCCGGGCAGGAACTCGTGCTTGACCACGATGTCGCCGGACTCGCAGTGCTTGCCGACGACGCGACCCAGAACGGGCTCGGCGGACGAGGATCGCCCGGCGAGGGTGGCCGAGTAGTCGGCGTCGTACAGGGCGGTGCGGATGTTGTCGCTCATCCCGCCGTCGACGCTGACATAGGTGCGGGTGACGCCTCCGTCGAGCGCGACCTCCTTGACCGTGCCGACCGTGTAGACGGTGCACATCGCGGACCCGACGATGGCGCGACCCGGCTCGATCGAGAGGTGCGGCACGGCGAGACCGTAGCCACGGCACTCGTGCTCGACGATCGCGGTCAGCTCCTCGGCCAGCGCCTTGGGGGTGGAGGGGTCGTCCTGGGTGGTGTAGGCGATGCCGAAGCCGCCGCCGAGGTCCATCTCGGGCAGCTCCACACCGAGCTCGTCACGGATCCGGGTCTGCAGCGCCAGCACCCGCCGGGCAGCGACCTCGAAGCCGGAGGAGTCGAAGATCTGCGAGCCGATGTGGGAGTGCAGGCCGAGCAGCTCGACGTTCGGGGCGTCCAGGAGGCGGCGTACGGCCTCGAAGGCGTCGCCGGAGGAGATCGAGAGGCCGAACTTCTGGTCCTCGTGCGCGGTCGCGATGTATTCGTGCGTGTGGGCCTCGACCCCGGCCGTGACCCGCACCATCACCCGTGCGGGGAGACCGGTCTCGGCCGCGATCTCGGTGACCCGGTCGACCTCGTCGAACGAGTCGACGATGATCCGGCCGACGCCGGCCACGATCGCCCGACGCAGCTCCATCGGCGTCTTGTTGTTGCCGTGGTAGCCGATCTGCGCCGGATCCACCTCGGCCCGCAGCGCCACCGAGAGCTCGCCGTCGGAGCAGACGTCGAGGCAGAGTCCTTCCTGCGCCACCCAGCGCGCCACCTCGGTGCACAGGAACGCCTTGCCTGCGTAGTAGACGTCGTAGCCGCTGAATGCGTCACGGAACGCGCGAGCACGCTCGCGGAAGTCGGACTCGTCCAGGACGTACGCAGGCGTGTTGATGTTCGCGACCAGGTCGGGGATGGCAACGCCGCCGACCGTGAGGGCACCGGTCGCGTCCTTGGACGCCGTCGATGACCACAGCGCAGGCACCAACGCATTGACGTCCTCAGGCTCCCGCAGCCACACCGGCGAGGTCCCGGTGAATCCACCGGGCGAAACATGCGAGCTCATTCCCGCTCCTTTCTAGTGCGTCGAGTCGGCGCGTCCTGACACAGATCCCTGCCGAGTCGGCGCGTCATGACG
>NZ_JBOHDN010000194.1:0-6725 GCF_050699375.1 Nocardioides sp.
GAAGGCAAACCCTGGAACGCGTGTCCCAGTTAGACGAGCGGACCCAGGATCCTGCCGAGGCGCGGCGTGACATGGCGGACCCAGGACTCGGTGAGGTGCGACTCGTCGTAGTAGGTCACCTGGTCACCGACGACCAGCGGGCAACGGTCCTCGACGCACACGAAGCGCTGGGTGTCGACGTACGCCGCCTTGGTCCCCTTCACGGCCGCCTCGGTCAGCTCGTTGCTGCTGGCCTCGCGCGAGTCGCGGTCGCTGACGCACGACCTCTGGTCGGCCTCGGGTGCGCTGAGGCAGTCGGCGGGGTTGTGGTCGACGGAGGGGACGTCGCCGACGACAACCACCTTGCGGGCGATCTTCCGGTAGGCCTTCGCGGTGGCGTTGACGGCCTGCGACCACTGCTCGTCGCGGTCCATCCCGTCGAACTCCTTCGGCATGAAGAGCTGGCCCCGCGCGGTGGAGACGATCGCGTCGGGGTCGAGGCGCTCGAGCCGGTCGGTCGACCAGGCCCGGAACTCGTCGCACTCGGCCTGGGTCATCTTCTTGCCGCGGTGCTGGACGGGGTAGGGCGCGCAGCCGACCTTCACCACCGGCACCACCCGGAAGCCGTTCTCCTTGCCGAGGTCGTCGAAGGCGGTCAGCCACATGCCGGCGTGCGAGTCCCCCACGACGGCGACGGTCTTCTTCGCGGTCTCATCACCCAGCGTGCAGTCGGGGTTCCGGGTGGCGCCGTAGTTGGCATAGCAGTCGCCGTACGACTTCTGCCACCGGTCCTCGCCCAGCTCCATGTCGATGACCGGGCCCGGGATCGGACCGCCCCTGTCGGCGATCTCCAGAGCCGAGCGGAGCTCACGCTGGACCCGGGGCACGCCGCCGGACTCGGCAGCGGTGTCCGGCACCGGGTTGGAGGCGAACCACGCCTGTGCCTGCGCGGCCCGCTCCTTCTCGGCGTACGCGGCGTAGCCGGTCGTCATCCAACCGCTGCCGACCGCGAGCACGAGGGCGACCGGCCACAGCACCAGCGACCGCAGCCCGTGGGAGAGGACCGGAACCTGCTTGCGCTGGAAGGGCAGCTCGACGAAGCGGTGGCTCAGGGCGGAGAGCACGAGCGCGGCGGCGACCGCGACCGTCATCTCCAGGGCGGCGCTGCCCAGATGCAGGACCTCAGGGGCGAGCACGATCAGCGGCCAGTGCCACAGGTAGAGCGAGAAGGAGATGTCCCCGACGTACCTCAGCGGCCTGACCGAGAGCAGCCGCGCGGTCGGGGCGTTCGCGCCGGAGGCGAGCAGCGCGACAGTGCCCAGAGTGGGCACCAGCGCCTGCCAGCCGGGGAACGGCGTCGCCTCGCTGAAGGCGAGGGTCGAGACCAGGATGGCGCCCACGCCACCGGCACCGACGGCGATGCTCGCGGCACCCTTGAGCCGGCCGCCCCAACAGGCCAGCAGCGCGCCGGCGGCGAGCTCGTAGGCGCGCGCCGGGGTGGAGAAGTAGGCGGCGGTCGGGTTCTCGCCGGTGGCGTAGACCGACCAGGCCAGGCTCGCGACCGCGATCACCGCGGCGACGACGGTGAAGCCCTTGCGGCCGAGCCTGGGGATGAGCAGCAGCGCCAGCACCGGCCAGACCAGGTAGAACTGCTCCTCCACCGACAGCGACCAGTAGTGCTGGAAGGGTGAGGGCTCGCTGGGCTGGAAGTACTGCACGCCCTCGGCGGCGAAGTGCACGTTGGCCAGGAAGAACGCCGCCCAGGTGCCGTCAGCGGCGGCGTCGGTGAGCCGGGTTGTGGGCAGCTGCCAGACGGCGTACGCCAGGACGACCAGGATCACCAGGGTGGCGGCCGGCAGGATGCGCCGGGCACGGCGCGCGTAGAACTGCGGGATGCTGACGGTGCCGGTCTTGTCGGCCTCGCGCAGCAGCAGCGTGGTGATCAGGAAACCGGAGAGCACGAAGAAGACGTCGACGCCCACGAAGCCGCCGTCGGTGAACGGGACGCCGGCATGGGCAGCGACGACCAGACCTACCGCGACGGCCCGCAGACCTTGGACATCTGTCCGCCACTGCTTGGCTGACATGTGGGGTGCACCTCGTGTGGGGGGATCGACTACGCCCATCTCTGGGCGCGCTTCGCGGAGGTACGCGAATCGGGACCCGATGGTTTCACGGACGCCTCCGCTCCAGCACATCGCGGTCGCGGTGAGTCACGAACCAAACTGACTCCTTCTCGAAACCCTGTTGGAGCAACCGAATCCGAAGTGATTTTACGCGCCGACCACGGATTCGCTTGCGAAAGCGCGATGCAGTGGGTGACCATTGGGTCATGACCGGGGACTACGAGCAGCTGCAGCGCGACGCGAAGGACCACCTCTGGATGCACTTCACGCGGCATTCGAGCTACGCCGAGGCGGACGTGCCGATCATCGCCAGGGGCGAGGGTGCCTATATCTACGACATCGAGGGCAACCGCTACCTCGACGGCCTCGCGGGTCTCTTCGTCACCCAGGTCGGCCACGGGCGCGCGGAGCTCGCCGACGCGGGCGCGGCACAGGCGAAGCAGCTGGCCTTCCATCCGCTGTGGTCCTACGCGCACGAGCCGGCGATCGAGCTGGCCGCTCGGCTGGCCTCGCTCGCCCCCGGCGACCTGAACCGGGTCTTCTTCACCAACTCCGGCTCCGAGGCCGTCGAGACCGCGTGGAAGCTCGCCAAGAACTACTTCAAGCTGCGTGGGAAGCCGGGCAAGCACAAGGTGATCGGGCGCAACATCGCCTACCACGGCACCACCCACGGCGCGCTGTCGATCACCGGTCTGGCCGACATCAAGGCGCCGTTCGAGCCTTTGGTCCCCTCGACCTTCCGGGTGCCGAACACCAACATCTACCGGGCCTCGGAGATCACCGGCGGCCTGATGGACGGGAGCGACCCGGAGGCGTTCGGCCGCTGGTGCGCCGACCAGATCGAGGTCGTCATCCAGGCCGAGGGTCCCGACACCGTCGCGGCGGTCTTCCTGGAGCCGGTGCAGAACTCGGGCGGCTGCTTCCCTCCTCCCCCGGGCTACTTCGAGCGGGTGCGCGAGATCTGCGATGCGTACGACGTCCTGCTCGTCTCCGACGAGGTGATCTGCGCCTACGGGCGGCTGGGCACGATGTTCGGCTCGGAGCGGTTCGGCTACGTGCCCGACATCATCACCTCTGCCAAGGGGCTGACCTCGGGGTATGCGCCGCTCGGCGCCGCGATCGTCTCGGACCGGCTGATGGAGCCGTTCCTCACCGGGGACGAGACCTTCTACCACGGCTATACGTTCGGCGGTCACCCCGTCTCCACCGCGGTAGCACTGGCCAACCTGGACCTCTTCGAGGCGGAGGACCTGCTCGGCAACGTACGCCGCAACGAGGCCGCCTTCCTGGCCACGCTGTCGAAGCTGAAGGATCTCCCGATCGTCGGCGACGTACGCGGGACCGGCTACTTCTACGGCATCGAGCTGGTCAAGGACCGCGAGACTCGCGAGACGTTCACGGACGAGGAGTGCGAGCGGATCCTGTTCGGGTACGTCTCCAAGGCCCTGTGGTCCGAGGGCCTCTACTGCCGCGCCGACGACCGCGGCGACCCCGTCATCCAGCTCTCCCCGCCGCTGACGGTCGGTCAGGCCGAGTTCGACGAGATGGAGCAGATCCTGCGCCGGGTGCTGGAGAAGGCCTCTACGATGCTGTGACCGCTCTCACTGCTGGATCTCACTGCTGGATCCGCGGCCACGGCGACTGCTCCTCGAGGGCATAGGCGAGCTCGAGAAGGGTCCGCTCGTCCCCGTACGCCGCGGAGAGCTGGACCCCGATCGGCAGGCCTTCGTCGCTGAGCGCCATCGGCAGCGAGATCGCCGGGGCACCGCTGACGTTCTGCAGCGGCGTGAACGCGACATGGCGCAGGAGCCGGTCGACCAGGTCGTCGAAGGGCACGTTCGGGGAGAGGTGGCCCAGCGGTGGGGCGACGCCGGCGACGACCGGGCACAGGACCACGTCGTGGTGGTCGAAGACGGTGGCGTAGGCGGCCGCGGCCCGCCGGAGCCGGAGCAAGGCGGCCGGCGTCCGGCGCCAGCCGCCGGAGGTGAAGCCGCGGCGTAGGCCGTCGGTGAGCCCGTCGAGGCGATCGGTGTCGAGGCTCTGGTCCATGGTCAGCCTCCCCAGGTTGCCGGCGAGGAAGGCGAGCAGACCCCAGTAGCGCAGGAAGTCGTCGCCGAAGCGCGCATCGACGGGGACCGGGACCGGCTCGACGGTGTGACCCTGCGACTCCAGCAGGGTGGCCGTCCGTTCCAGCGCCGCCTTCGTCGGCGTGTCCACGACGGCGTCGGTCACCGACTCGGTGATCATCGCGACCCGCAGCCGCCTTCGTGCGGGCCCCTCGACCAGCCCGAGGGGCGGCAGCGCCGGGTTGCGCCAGTGCCGCTCGAGCGCGGCGTGGAAGAGCGCGGTGTCGCGGACCGTACGCGTCACGACTCCCTCGGTGATGATGTTGATCGGCAGGGTGCGGGCGCTCTCCCCGTCGATGTGGCGGCCTCGGCTGGGCTTGAGCCCGACCAGCCCGGCGGCCGCGGCCGGGATCCGGATGGACCCGCCGCCGTCGTTGGCGTGCGCGATCGGCACGGCGCCCGCGGCGACCAGGGCCGCCGACCCACCCGACGAGGCTCCGACGGAGTGCTCCGTGTTCCAGGGGTTGGGCGTGGGCGGACCGCTTCGGAACTCCGTGCTCGCGTTGAACCCGAACTCCGGCATCCGGCTCTTGCCCAGCACGGTCATGCCGGTGCTGAGGAACTGCGCCGCATACCGTCCGTCGCGTTTGGCCGGCAGCGCACGGATCGCCTCCGAGCCGTGGTTGGTCGGCATCCCGCGTACGTCGGTGTTGTCCTTGACCAGGGTCGGCACCCCGTGCAGCAGGCCGGTGTCGGCATCCGCTCGTCGGGGCGAGTCGTAGGCCTCGTACGCCATCGCATGCAACCCTGGGGCCACCTGCCGCAGCCTGGCGACCGCCGCCGCCTCGACCTCCGCCGCGCTCAGCTCCTTGGTCCGGACGAGACGGGCGAGCTCGACGGCGTCGTGGTCGCCGAGGACGTCGTCGGTGAAGGCGTGTACGCGGGTCGGTGCGGTCATGTCGCACAGCGTGCTGGATCGGCTCGCAAAAGTCTAGAAGATCTTCCAGACTCTGGTCGGGTGCCCATGAAACACTCTGCCCATGAAGCGACGGCACGGTGACAGCGCCCGGCAGCGACGCGACGCCCTCGTCCGCGCCACGATCGAGGTCGCGGCGGAGAAGGGCATGGCAGGGGTCACCCACCGGGCCGTGACCGAGCGCGCAGCGCTGCCGCTGGCGACCGTCGGCTACTTCTTCGATTCGATCACCGACCTGGCGGCCGAGGCCCTGCGTACGGGCGTGGCCGACGACGTCGCCCGGCTGCGTACGCTCGCCGACGAGCTCGCCGTGGCCTCACCCAGCGCCGACGCGCGGGCCGAGGCGTTCGTCGCTGCACTGGCATCCCCGCCGACCGACTCGCTCGCCTTCCTCGAGGCGCTCCTCCACGCCGCCCGCGACCCGCAGTTCCGCCCGGTGGTGGCGGAGGTCCTCACCGCCGGCCGCACGGTCGCGGACCGCGCGGCGAGCGTCGTGGGCGCTACCAGGACCGACTCCGGCGCCGTGCTCGCCCTCGTGCACGGCTACCTGCTGCACGCCCTCGCGGCTCCCGACCTGGTCGACCCCGACGCCCTCCTCCGTGGGCTCCGTGCCCTCGTCATCGGCACCCTGGTCGAGAACGGCGACATCCCGCTCGCGCTCTTGCTCGCGGGGCGTGACGCGGACATCCCCCGCTGACCACTCTCGGGTCAGCCGACGACGCGGACCTCGCGGCCCAGGACCGCGCCGTCCTTCAGGGTCATGTGGTCCCCGGACCAGAAGCGACCCGGGTCGTAGTAGTTGGTGGGGCGTTCGTCATCGAGCAGCCCCATATCCTGGTAGGTGGCCGCGACGACCTCGGCGCAGTAGACCTGCTCGACCCTCGCCTTCGACCGGACCCGCCCGCGGGCCCAGCGGCCGGCCAGGGCCACGGTCGAGGGGAACGGGGTGCCGTCGAGCCGGGCGATCGTCCGGAGCAGGGCGTTCTCGCGGGAGCGGTCGACGTCGGCGGTGAGCTGGCGCAGCCAGACCCGCTGCTCGTAGCGGCCCGCCCACTGCTCGACCGCGGCACGCAGGTCGTGGAGCTGTACGCCGCGGTGGTGGGTGCCGGTGTAGAGGTCCAGCAGCCCCTTGCCGAGCTCGGCGTGCCACATCATCGGCGGGAGGTCGTCGAGCACGACGGCCATCCCGACATGATTGACCGGAGCGTTGCTGAGCATCCGGATCGCCCGGTCCGCGACCGAGCGGCCGCGGAAGAGCCACAGGTCGCCGGTGCGGGTCTGGTCCACGGCATCGGCAAGGGAGATAGTGGTGTCGTCAGACATCTTGAGCAGGGGGTCCTATGAGTTTCGGCAGTGCGCGCGTGTGGAAGATCGTCGGTCTCGCCGGTCTGGCCGGGGTCACCGCGACAGGCGTCATCGTCGCGCGCAACCACCGCCAGCGTACGCAGCGCACGCCGGAGGAGATCCACAACAGGCTCCGCGAGCGGGTCGCGGCTGCGTACGAGGACCGGAGCGCCTAGGAGCTGCCCGTCTCGGCGCCTACGCAAGTCGACCGCACCTTGTGAACGCTTCACAAGG
>NZ_JBOHDN010000195.1:0-52117 GCF_050699375.1 Nocardioides sp.
CCGCCGGGGGCGTGGGGGTCTCGACAGGCTCGACCGCCGGGGGCGTGGGGGTCTCGACAGGCTCGACCGCCGGAGTCGACGTGGTCTCGGCAAGCTCGACCGCCGGGGGCGTAGGGGCCTGGACAAGCTCGACCCCCGGGACAACGCGGTCGAGACAAGCTCGACCACCGGGACAACGCGGTCGAGACAAGCTCGACCACCGGACAACAGCCTCTCAACAAAAGGCGGGCGACAGACGTGTCGCCGGCAGAAGTCGGGCGAACGGGTGCGCGAGCAGACCCGGAAGGGGCAGACTTCGCGCATCCCGAACGCTAAGGAAGCGACGATGACCCGACTCCAGCTGGCCCGGACGGCGGTCTTCGTCGCGTTCGCGATCCAGGGACTGACCTTCGCTTCGCTGATCACCCGGCTGGAGTCGATCCAGTCCAAGCTCGACCTCAGCGCCGCTGATGTGTTCGTCGTACTCGGCACCACCACCGCCGTCGGAGCCGTCGGCAGCGTCGTAGCCGGTCACCTCGCCATCCGGATCGGCAGTGCCACGACCCTCTCGCTGATGCTCGCCGGCGCCTCCGTGACCGCGGTCGCGCCCGCGTTCGCGCCGACCATGGCGACCCTGCTGGCGCTGATCGGCGTCTACGGCTTCTTCCTCGGCGGCGTCGATGCCTCGATGAACATGCAGGGGACCGCCACCCAGGACGCGTACGGCCGCCCACTCATGAACGGCTTCCACGCGATGTGGAGCGCGGCGGCCGTGCTCGGGGCCGTCTACGCGACGGCGACGATCGCCCTCCACGTACCTCTGGGGATGGACATGATCCCCATCGCTCTCGTCGGTCTGGCCGCCAACGCCGCCACGTTCCGGCTCCTCCTCGCGGGCTCGTCGGAGGTCTCGACAAGCTCGACCACCGGGGTGGCGTCGGAGGTCTCGACAAGCTCGACCACCGGGGTGGCGTCGGAGGTCTCGACAAGCTCGACCACCGGGGTGGCGCCGGAGGTCTCGACAAGCTCGACCCGGGCGCTGCCGTGGCTGCCGCTGCTCCTGGTCGCGGTGCCGACGTTCGCGATGTGGTTCATCGACTCGGCGGCCTCGGCGTGGGGCGGTATCTATGTCGTCGACGGCTTGGGTGCCGCGGCGGCGGTGGCGCCGGCGATCTATGCGGGCTACCAGCTGGTGCTTTTGGCCGTACGCCTCCCCGGCGACCACCTCGTCGCCCGATTCGGCCCGGAGAGGGTGATCCGGACCGGCGGGATCGTCGGCGTGGGTGCCCTGGCGCTGATCGTCGTCGCACCTCATTGGAGCGTGGCGGCCGTCGGCTTCGCGATCCTGGGCGGCAGCCTCGCGATGGTCCCGCCGCAGTCGTTCGTGGCCGCCGCGCACATCTCCCCGGAGAACGCCGAGGCGGCGATCGCGCGGGTCAACCTGGCCAACTATGCCGGCTATCTCGCCGCCGCCTCGCTGATCGCCGCGGTGGCCGAGATCTTCGGTGAACGCTCGATGTTCGTCATCCCGCTCGCCGTGGCCGTCCTGATCCCGCTGATGGCCCGCCGTTTCGCGATCCGGCCCGCCGCGACGTACGAAACCGAAGATTTCCCCGCCGTTTCTTGACTCATTCAAGATTTGGCGCAAGACTCTGACACGTGGGGAACGAGACGTACGAAGAGCTGCTGCGGGGGGCCTCGCTGCGCGTCACCCGACCCCGAGTGGCCGTGCTGGGTGCTGTCTCCGAACATGCGCACGCCGACACCGAGACGATCCTCGGGGCAGTGCGCGAGAGGCTTCCCGACGTCTCCCACCAAGCCGTCTACGACTCCTTGGCCGCGCTCTCGGCGGCCGGGATCGTACGCCGCATCCAACCGTCCGGCTCGGTGGCTCGCTACGAGTCCCGGATCGGGGACAACCACCACCACGTGGTCTGCCGTTCCTGCGGGTCCATCGCCGACGTCGACTGCGCCGTCGGCGATGCGCCCTGCTTGACGGCATCGGACGACCACGGCTTCGTCGTCGACGAGGCCGAGGTCATCTATTGGGGCACCTGCCCGAAGTGTCAGGCCGCCAGCGGAGCAAGTAAGTGATCCGAACAACGAGGATTGGAACCAGATGTCTGAAGAGTCCGTGGGTAAGTGCCCGGTCATGAATGCCGGCCGCGTTCACCCGACCGGCGGCAGCGCCAACCAGGAATGGTGGCCGAACAAGCTCAACCTGAAGATCTTGGCGAAGCACAACCCTGTGGCCAGCCCGGTCGACCCTGACTTCGACTACAAGGCGGCGTTCGAGGCGCTCGACCTTGCCGCCGTCAAGGCCGACATCGCCGCAGTCCTGACCGACTCCAAGGACTGGTGGCCGGCGGACTTCGGCAACTATGGCCCGTTCATGATTCGTCTTGCCTGGCACGCCGCGGGCACGTACCGCAGCCACGACGGCCGCGGCGGCGCCGGCAGCGGACAGCAGCGCTTCGCGCCCCTCAACTCCTGGCCCGACAACGTCTCGCTCGACAAGGCTCGCCGCCTGCTGTGGCCGGTCAAGGCCAAGTACGGCCAGTCGCTCTCCTGGGCGGACCTGTATGTGCTGGTCGGCAACGTCGCCCTGGAGACCATGGGCCTGAAGACCTTCGGCTTCTCCGGTGGCCGCGCGGACGTGTGGGAGCCCGACGAGGACGTCTACTGGGGTCCGGAGAACGTCTGGCTCGACGATGCTCGCTACACCGGTGACCGCGACCTCGAGGCGCCGCTCGCCGCGGTTCAGATGGGTCTGATCTACGTCAACCCGGAGGGCCCGAACGGCAACAGCGACCCGGCCTCCTCCGCGGTCGACATCAAGGAGACCTTCCGCCGGATGGGGATGGACTCCGAGGAGACCGTCGCCCTGATCGCGGGTGGCCACACCTTCGGCAAGACCCACGGCGCCCACCCCGACGACCAGCTCGGCCCCGACCCGGAGACCGCTCCGCTGGAGAACCAGGGTCTCGGCTGGAAGAACGGCCACGGCACCGGTTCCGGCGCCGACGCGCTCACCTCTGGTCTCGAGGTCACCTGGACCTACCACCCCACCCGCTGGGACAACGAGTTCTTCCACATCCTCTACGCCTACGACTGGGAGCTCAGCGAGTCCCCGGCCGGCGCCAAGCAGTGGAAGCCGAAGAACAACGGCGGTGCCGACCTCGTCCCCGAGGCTCACGGCGAGGGCAAGCGCGAGCCGCGCATGCTCACCTCCGACCTCGCCCTGCGCGTGGACCCGGAGCTCGACGCGATCTCGCGCCGCTTCAAGGACGACCAGGACGCCTTCGCGGACGCCTTCGCTCGCGCGTGGTTCAAGCTGACCCACCGCGACCTGGGTCCGAAGAGCCGCTACGCCGGCCCCGAGGTTCCTGCCGAGGACCTGGACTGGCAGGACCCGCTGCCCGCCACGGGCGGCGCGATCGACGCAGCCGCGATCGACGCTGCGAAGAGCGCGATCGCCGCGTCCGGTCTGACGGTCCAGCAGCTCGTCTCCACCGCGTGGAAGGCCGCCGCGACCTACCGTGACTCCGACAAGCGCGGTGGCGCCAACGGCGGTCGCATCCGTCTGGAGCCGCAGGTCTCCTGGAAGGTCAATCAGCCCGACGAGCTCAAGCCGGTCCTGGCCGAGCTCGAGGAGATCGCCGCGACGACCGGCGTCTCCTTCGCCGACGTCGTGGTGCTCGCCGGTGGGGTCGGTGTGGAGCAGGCCGCGAAGGCCGGTGGCTACGACGTGACCGTCCCGTTCACCCCGGGCCGTGTCGACGCCACCCAGGAGCAGACCTCTGAGGAGCAGTTCGCCTGGCTGGAGCCGGTCTCCGACGGCTTCCGCAACTACGACTCCGGATTCCTGAAGCTGCCGAGCGAGTTCCTCCTCATCGACCGCGCCAACCTCCTGGGCCTCTCCGCCCCCGAGACGACCGTGCTCGCCGGCGGTCTGCGCGTGATCGGCAACAACTGGGACGGCTCCGACCTCGGCGTACTCACCGAGAAGCCGGGCACGCTGACGAACGACTTCTTCGTCAACCTCGTGGAGTGGCAGGAGTGGACCCCCTCCGCGGACGAGCAGACCTACACCTCGTCCAACGGCTGGAACGCGTCGCGGGTCGACCTGGTCTTCGGCGCCAACTCCGAGCTCCGTGCCCTCGCTGAGCACTACGCGTCGAGCGACGCCAAGGAGAAGTTCGTCGGCGACTTCGTCAAGGCGTGGGTCAAGGTCATGGAGAACGACCGCTTCGACCTGAAGAGCTGACAAGACGCTGACAAGTTGCAGTGAGCTGAGGCCGTACGCCGCGGCGTACGTCTGATCCCGGAGGCCGGTCCCGCAAGGGGTCGGCCTCCGGTGTCATACCCGCCCCGGTAGGATCAACGGCCGCCGTCTCGGGCCTCTCGCTGTGTGGGGGAGGGAATCAGCTGTCTATGTCAGGTGAGAGCAATGGAACAGCGGAGCGCCGAGCCTCCGAAGGGCCCCACCGGGCCGCCACCGTCCTGGCGACCGCCTCCGCCTCCAGCCCCTCGGATTCCAGGCCAACCAGCAGGACAACACCACGCCACGCCCAGCCGTCCGGGTGCTCGCCGGGCGACGCCCACGCCGTCCTGGGCCTCGGCCTGGGTGGCCAAGGCGGAGCCGGCCAAGGCCTGGGCCGCTGAGAAGTGGGCGTCGAGGAGCTCGACCCCCAAGGGCGCAACCAAGGGCGCACCAGCCACGAGCTGGCGACACTGGGGGAAGCTCTCGGCCAAGGTGGCGCTGGTCGGGTTCCTGGCCATCGCGCTGATCGGTTCGGTGACGGCGATCGTGGCCTACAACCGGATCTCGGTACCCGACCCCAACGCCGCCTTCGAGGTCGAGACCTCCTTCGTCTACTACAACAACGCGAAGACCGAGCTCGGCCGCTTCCAGGAGGGTGACCAGAACCGGATCAAGCTCGATGCCGACGAGATCCCGGAGATGGTCAAGCAGGCCGTGGTCGCCGCCGAGGACCGTACGTTCTACGACAACAGCGGCGTCGACGCCGCCGGCATCCTGCGGGCCGCCTTCTCCAACACCACCGAGGGCACCTCGTCGGGTGCGTCCACGATCACCCAGCAGTACGTCAAGAACTACTACCTCAACGCCGAGCACTCCTACTCGCGCAAGCTGAAGGAAGCGGTCATCGCCCTGAAGCTGACCAGGCAGAAGAGCAAGGACCAGATCCTCACCGACTACCTCAACACGATCTACTTCAACCGCGGGGCGTACGGCATCGAGGCGGCCGCGAAGGCCTACTTCGCCAAGTCCACCAAGGACCTGTCGCTGCGAGAGACGGTCGCGCTCGCCGCGATCCTCAACAACCCGCGTGGGTTCGACCCGGCGAGCAGCTCCTTCCGCGGCGAGGAGGAGCTGCTCGGCCGCTATCAGTACGTCCTGCGGGGCATGGTCGAGCTCGGCTCCCTGAAGCAGGCCGACGCCGACAAGGTGAAGGACGCGCTGCCGAAGTTCCCCGCCAAGACGGTCTCGAGCAGGCTGGGCGGCCAACGGGGCCATGCGCTGACCATGATCAAGGCCGAGCTGCTCGGCCTCACCGATGCCAAGGGCAAGCCGGTCTTCACCGAGGAGCAGATCGACAGCGGCGGTCTGCGGATCACCTCGACGCTCTCGCCGAAGGTCATGAAGGCCTCGGCGTCGGCGGCCAGGCAGGTGAAGCCGAAGAACCGGAAGGCGTACGTCAAGGGTGACCCCGAGCAGAAGAACGCGCTGCACGTCGCGACCGCGTCGATAGACGTGGACAGCGGTTCGCTGCTCGGCTTCTACGGCGGCCAGGACTACCTCGCCAGCCAGCACAACTGGGCCGCGACCGGCGGTCACGCGGGGTCGACGATGAAGGCCTTCGCCGCGGCTGCCGCGATCGAGAAGGGCTACTCGCTCGAGTCGACCTGGGCGGGGGACTCGCCGTTCACGTCCTACACGGGATCCGAGGTGGTCAACGAGGGCGAGCAGGCCGGGATCGCCGACGGGATGGACTACGGCCAGCACATCACCATGCTCAAGGCGATGGAGCAGTCGGTGAACACCGCCTTCATCGACATGACCGAGTCGATGGGTGGACCGGAGGCGGGTCGCAAGGCGATCTACGACACCGCGCTCGCGGCCGGCCTCCCGCCGGAGAAGGCCGATCCGACGCTCCCCGGTATTCCGGGCACGTCCAGCTTCCTGACCGATCAGGACGACCGGATCGCGCTGGGTGGGGCCAACGTCAGCCCGATCAACATGGCCAACGCCTACGCCACGATCGCCAACGGCGGCTATCGGCACGACGTACACGTCGTGAAGAAGGTCCGTGATCGCGCCGGCAACGTCCTCTACAGCTGGAACGGCCGCAAGAACGCCCGGCACGCGATCTCCGAGGACGTCGCGGCGGACGTCACCTACGCCATGCAGGGTGTGGTGCAGAGCGGCTCGGGGCAGAAGGCCCAGAGCATCGGCCGTCCGGTCGCCGGCAAGACCGGAACGGGCACGTGCACGAATGCACAGTACGTCTGCTCGTCGTGGTTCGTGGGCTACACCCCGCAGATCGCCACGGCCGTCCGCTACTCACGCGGCAACGGCGAAGGCAAGCTCGACGGTGGCTGGATGCCGTCCTACTTCGGTGCCGACTATCCCACGGAGACCTGGGCGGCGATCATGGCGAAGGCCATGGACGGCAAGGAGGTCGAGAGCTTCCCTGAGCCGGTCTACGTCGACGGCACCGACCCCGAGCCCGGTCACGAGGAGGAGCTGATCGCTCCGCCGCCCCCGCCCGAAGATGACGATGAGGAATGTGACCCCATCGCGGAGCTCTTCGGCGCCTGTGACGGCGACGAGGGGGACGGCGAGGGAGACGGCGAGGGCCGGCCGTGGGGCGACGGGCGTCCGGGGCGAGGCGACGACTGACGCAGAGATGACCGAATCGCGAGACGCATGCCCACGTATCGAGATGTCGGTTTGGCGAGCAGAGCCGGTCTCCGGCACCCTCTTGGGCAAGGTCACGACTGCCAGCGCGAAGCCCCGGCTTGCTGGCGGGCAACCCTCCTACGCGGTGGGGTGCTCCGGGTGACGACCTGGCTCGCGCCGAGGTGGCGTGGGCAAGCGCGTGCTTCTCCGGGCAACCCTGGGGGAGCCCTGATCCCGAGAAGGGTGACCCATGTCCCTGCTCCCGCTCGTCGGCTCGAACACCCAGGTCCCGCTGCTGGACGGCACCACGAGGACGTACGCCAACCTCGACGTCGCCGCGTCGGCGCCGGCGCTGCAGAGCGTGGCCGACCGGGTGGCCGAGGTGCTGCCCTGGTACGCCTCCGTCCACCGTGGCGCCGGCTATCTCTCCCAGGTCTCGACGGCTCTCTATGAGCAGTCGCGCGAGCAGATCGGCGACTACGTCGGCGCCCGCGAGGACGACGTCACCGTCATCACCCGCAACACCACGGACTCGGTGAACCTGCTCGCCGGCTGCGTACCCGGCCGGGTCCTCGTCCTCGACATCGAGCACCACGCCAACCTGCTCCCGTGGCACCGCGTCGCGGCAGGGGTGAGCGTGGTCGCGGGCCGGGACACCCTCGCCGGCACCATCGCCGCGCTTGCGGACGAGCTCGCCCGCGAAACGTATGCCCTCGTCGCGATCACCGGCGCCTCCAACGTCACCGGCGAGGCGGTGCCGGTCGGCGAGGTCGTCACCCTGGCCCACGCCCACGGTGCGCGGGTCTTCGTCGACGGCGCCCAGCTGCTCGCCCATCGCCACTTCTCGCTCGCGGAGAGCGACGCCGACTACGTCGCCTTCTCCGGCCACAAGCTCTACGCCCCCTATGGCGCCGGCGCCCTGGTCGGGCGCCGCGACTGGCTCGACGTCGGCACGCCCTACCTCGCCGGCGGGGGAGCGGTCGACGACGCCAGTCACGACTCGGGCATCGAGCTGGTCGAAACCTCGTGGCAACCCGCCCCCGCCCGCCACGAGGGCGGCTCGCCCAACGTCATCGGCGCGGCAGCACTGGCCGCTGCCTGTACGACCCTCGGCGGCCTCGCGGCCGCCGAGCTGGATCGTCACGAGGCATCGCTGAGGGAGCGCCTCGTGACCGGCCTGACCGCGTTGGCGGGCGTCGAGGTCGTACGTCTGTGGGCTCCAGAGGCGGAGCGCAAGACGACCGGCGGAGAGCCGGCCGAGCCAGTCGGTGTGGTGACGTTCACCGTGGCGGGCATCGAGCCCGGCCGGGTCGCCGCCTACCTCTCCGCCGAGCACGGCCTGGGCGTACGCGACGGTCGCTTCTGCGCACAGCCGCTCCTCAAGCGTCTCGGGCTGACCGGCGGCGCGGTGCGCGCGAGCATCGGCATCGGGACCTCGGTCGCCGACGTGGACCGGTTGGTGGCCGGCGTACGGTCCCTTGTGGAGGGTGACGTCCGGGGTGAGTACGTCCTCGTGGACGGTGTCTGGACGCTCGCCGAGGACCCGCGCCCGCTCGTCGGCCCGGCCGGCCTCACCCGCCTCGCCGACACCGCCGGCTCCTGCGGCGCCTCGGTCTAGTGGTCGGAGCCGATAGTTCGTCCCTGGTCCGTCGTCCGGGTGCGTGCGGGGCAAAGGCCACTTCGTTCAGACCTCCCCGCGAAGGCATACCGGGGTCTTTCGAGCGGGGGCAACGCCGCCCAGTGCGTGCCATGTCGGCGGACCAGGGACGAACTTGAGGCGATGACCACTAGCTCCCGCGCAGTCCGGTGGTCGAGCCTGTCGAGACCTCGGGATGGAATGACCTGCTCACGGTGTTGTGGAGATGTGAGCGAACGAGTGCATGGCGAGCGGAAGGTACGCGGCGGGAAGCTGGTCGTCGTCGACGCCACCGTCTCCGCGGACACGATCATCGACGTCGTCGTCTCGGGCGACTTCTTCCTGGAACCTGACGAGGCGCTGGGGTGGCTGACCGCGGCGCTGGAGGGGCAGCCGGCGGACGCCTCCGTCGACGAGCTGACGGTGGCCCTCGACGTGGCGGCACGTGATGCCGACCTGGTCGGCTTCGGCACCCGCGACGTCGCACTGGCGGTGATGCGGGCGCTTGGCCGGGCCACGACCTGGGACGACCTCGATCTGGAGATCGTCGAGACCGGCCCGCTGGAGCCGCGGGTGCAGATGGCCCTCGACGAGGTCATCGCCCGCCAGGTCGCCGAGGGCCGTCGCGCCCCCAACCTGAGGTTCTGGGACTGGGCGAGCGGCGCGGTCGTGATCGGCAGCTACCAGTCGCTCTCCAACGAGGTCGACGAGGCCGCCGCGGAGGGTCACGGCATCGAGGTCGTACGCCGCATCTCCGGCGGCGGCGCCATGTTCATCGAGCCCGGCAACACGATCACCTACAGCCTCGCCGTCCCCGACACGCTCGTGGCCGGGATGACGTTCCAGGAGTCGTACGCCTTCCTCGACGAGTGGGTGCTGCGCGGGCTGCGCAGCGTGGGGATCGAGGCGGCCTACGCCGGTCTGAACGACATCGCCTCGCCGGTCGGCAAGATCGCCGGTGCCGCTCAGAAGCGGGTCCCGGGCGGGGTGCTGCACCACGTCACGATGGCCTATGACATCGACGCGGACAAGATGCTCGAGGTGCTCCGGATCGGCCGGGAGAAGATGTCCGACAAGGGCACCAGGAGCGCGACCAAGCGCGTCGACCCGATCCGGTCCCAGACCGGGCTGAGCCGGGACAAGGTCATCGCGGCGCTGCTGACCGAGTTCGAGGAGAGCTTCGGAGCTGCGTACGTCGGGCTCGATCGGGCGACGCTCGACGAGGCGGCGGCGCTGGTCGAGAGCAAGCATGGGACGCGGGAGTGGGTCAATCGCGTGCCGTAGGCGCGTCGCTCGATCTCCAATACGTTTTGAGGCCGCCGACGGAGTCGGCGGCCTCAAAGTATTGGACTCCGCTGCTCGGAGCGTTCCTTGGATGAGATGGGGGGGTCCTCATTCACGACCGACATCACGAGCAGCGGAGCGCCGTCAGTCTGACACGCGCCAACTCACGCTCGCAATAGAAGATGCGCCCTCCGAGCGTATTTTCTGTCGGTCGATCTGCAGGGTGGAACTCATGGGGTATTGAAAGTACTGGACCAGAGGATTTGGACCGTAGTTTCCGGGTCTTCGGACCCAACTGGGCGATGGGCTCGAATGACGACGCGCGTCCAGGTCGGCTACCCTGGTGACATGCAGATGTCTGTCCTGCTTCTTAGGCAGCCGCGCTGACCCTGAGGGACACACCCAGGTCACGCGGCTACCCCTCCATGTGAGGGGCCCTTCTCATTTGTAGGGATCGTTCCAGAAGCAGTCTTGACGCACGACACTCGACAAGGACGAAAGACCAATGACGCAGGAGCAGGCCGAGCAGGCGACGTACGACGTCACCGAGCTGCAGGACAAGTGGCGCCCCATCTGGGAGAAGCTGGAGCCGTTCAAGGCCGGCCAGCGCGAGGGGGCCGAGAAGCGCTACGCGCTGACGATGTTCCCCTACCCCTCCGGTGACCTCCACATGGGTCACGCCGAGGTGACGGCCCTGCACGACGTACTGGCTCGATACTGGTGGCTGAAGGGCTTCGACGTCCTCAACCCGATCGGCTGGGACTCGTTCGGCCTGCCCGCCGAGAACGCCGCGATCAAGCGCAACGAGAACCCCGCCGGCTGGACCTACGCCAACATCGAGACCCAGGCGGAGTCGTTCAAGCGCTACGGCATCTCCTTCGACTGGTCGCGCCGTCTGCACACCTCCGATCCTGAGTACTACAAGTGGACTCAGTGGATCTTCCTGAAGCTGTACGAGGCGGGCCTGGCCTACCGCAAGAAGTCGCCGGTCAACTGGTGCCCCAACGACCAGACCGTGCTGGCCAACGAGCAGGTCGTCAACGGCGAGTGCGAGCGCTGCGGCGCGGTGGTCACCAAGCGTGACCTGACGCAGTGGTATTTCAGGACCACGGCCTATGCCGAGGAGCTGTACGACGGGCTGGACCAGCTGCAGGACACCTGGATCGGCAAGGTCGTCAACATGCAGCGCAACTGGATCGGCCGGTCCGAGGGCGCGCACGTCGACTTCGAGATCTCCCTGGCCGACGGGCAGACGAAGTCGGTCACCGTCTTCACGACCCGCCCGGACACGCTGTACGGGGCGACCTTCATGGTCGTCGCCGCCGATGCGGACCTGGCCGCCGAGATCGTCGCCCCGGAGCGCCGTGGCGACCTGGAGGGCTACGTCGAGGACGTACGCAAGGCCTCCGACATCGACCGGCTGGCGACGGACCGTCCCAAGACCGGTGTCGACCTGGGCGTCACCGCGACCAACCCGGTCAACGGCGAGCAGATCCCGGTGTGGGCCGCCGACTACGTGCTGGCCGACTACGGCACCGGCGCCGTGATGGCCGTCCCGGCCCACGACCAGCGCGACCTGGACTTCGCCAAGGAGTTCTCGCTGCCGGTGCGCCGCGTCGTGGACGTGCCGGGCGCGGACAACCCCGAGGAGACGTACGTCGCGACCGTCGGCGACGGTGCGTACGTGAACTCCGCCGAGCTGGAGGGTGTCGCCGACAAGGCGAGCGGGATCCACAAGATCATCGAGAAGCTCGAGGCCGAGGGCCACGGCAAGGGCACGATCAACTACCGGCTGCGCGACTGGCTGCTGTCGCGGCAGCGCTACTGGGGCGCGCCGATCCCGATCGTGCACTGCCCGGTCGACGGTGAGGTGGCGGTGCCGGACGACCAGCTGCCGGTGCAGCTGCCCGACCTGGCCGGAGCCGACCTGAAGCCCAAGGGCGTCTCGCCGCTGGCGGCTGCCTCGGAGTGGGTCAACGTGGCCTGCCCGAAGTGCGGTGGTCCGGCCACGCGGGACTCGGACACGATGGACACCTTCGTGGACTCGTCGTGGTATTTCCTGCGCTACCTGTCCGCGACCGACGAGAGCCAGGCGTTCTCCTCCGAGCTGGCCAGCGAGTGGGGCCCGGTCGATTTCTACCTGGGCGGCGACGAGCACGCGGTGCTGCACCTGATGTACGCGCGGTTCTTCACCAAGGCGCTGCGCGACATCGGTCTGATCGACTGGGACGAGCCGTTCTCGGCCTACCTGTCCCAGGGCAAGGTCATCAACGGCGGCAAGAAGATGTCGAAGTCGCTGGGTAACGGTGTGAACCTGTCGGATGTGCTGGAGGAGTTCGGTGTCGACGCGACCCGGCTGACCCTGGTCTTCGCCTCCCCGCCGGAGGACAACATCGACTGGGCCGACGTCTCGCCGGCCGGCTCGGTGAGGTTCCTGCAGCGCGCCTGGCGGCTGGCCGGCGACGTGACGTCGTCCCCGGGTGCTGATGTCACCGGTGGTGACGTCGCGCTGCGGCGTACGACTCACAAGACGGTCGCCGAGGCCGAGCAGCTGATCGAGTCCTACCGGTTCAACGTGGTCGTGGCCCGAGTGATGGAGCTCGTCAACGCGACCCGGAAGGCGATCGACTCCGGTGTCGGCCCCGCCGACCCCGCCGTACGTGAGGCCGCGGAGACCGTTGCGATCCTGCTGTCGCTGGTCGCGCCGTACACCGCCGAAGAGATGTGGGAGATCCTGGGGCACGAACCGACGGTCGCGCGAGCTGCGTGGCCCACGGTCGAGCCCCACCTGCTCGTGGAGGACGTCGTGACCGCGGTCGTCCAGATCAAGGGCAAGGTGCGCGCGCGCCTGGAGGTCTCGCCGTCCATCTCCGAGGCCGACCTGGAGGCCGCCGCGCTGGCCGACCCCGCGATCGCCGCGGCGATCGAGGGGCAGACCGTGCGGAAGGTCATCGTCCGGGCGCCCAAGCTGGTCAACATCGTCGTCTGATCCTCGTCTGATCGTCGTCCGATCCTGTCGGCTCGCTGCGGCGAGCCGACAGGATGGGTCGATCTGTACGCTTCAGCCATGGCCCGGGTAGCGATCGTGACGGACTCGACCGCGATGCTTCCATCCGATCTCGGGGATGCCGCGGAGCTGATCACATCGGTGCCGTTGCAGGTGATCGTGGATGAGACCGCGTACGACGACGGGGTGGAGGAGACGTCGCCGGAGGCGCTGCTGGCGGCGTTGGCCGCGCACAAGACAGTGACGACCTCACGACCCTCGCCGGCGCTGCTGGCGGAGACGTACGCCAAGCTGGCCGCCCAGGGGTTCGAGGAGATCGTCTCGATCCACCTCTCCGCCGAGCTGAGCGCGACGTGCGAGTCCTCGATGCTGGCGGCGCGGGAGGCTCCGGTGCCGGTGCTCACCGTGGACACGCGACAAGCCGGACCTGGTGTGGGGTTCGCTGTCATGGCCGCCGCGGCGGTGGCCGGTCACGGCGGTGATGCCGCCGAGGCGCGCGCGGCCGCGCTGGAGCGGGTCGGCGCGACCAGCTCCTACTTCTACGTCGACACGCTCGAGTATCTGCGCCGTGGTGGGCGGATCGGCGCCGCCGCGGCTCTGCTCGGGACTGCGCTGGCGGTCAAGCCGTTGCTCACGATCGAGGAGGGACGGGTCGTGCCGCATGCGCGGGTGCGTACCGCTGAACGGGCGATCGCGCGGCTGCAGGCGCTCGGGGTCGAGGCAGGCGAGGGGGCAGAGTCCGTCGAGGTCGTCGTCGCGCATCTGGGGAGTCCCGACCGGGCTGCCGCGATGGCCGAGGGACTGTCCGCGCAGCTGGCCGACAGGATCAGCGGCGACGTACGCGTCGGGGAGCTGGGCTCGGTGCTCGGCGCGCATGCGGGGCCGGGGTGCGTGGCTGTCTCCGTGGGGCCGGCGCTCTGATTCTGGCACTGCTTTTCGGGCCGGTTGCCGTCCACAGGCACGGTTGAGGATCGGGTTATCCACAGGCGCTGAATTCGCGTTCGGAACTGTCGGCGAGGGCGCATAACTTCGGCGGCATGCGCACCCGATCAACCTCCGAACATGCCGAAGCCGTCGCTCGCCGGCTGGAGGAGCTGCGAGCCGAGCTCGATCCGCCGGGCGAGGCGGTCGAGCCCGCGGATCCGCTGGAGGATGGCGACGGAGAGGAGTGGCAGCCGCCCTGGTGGGACGGGCCGGGGTCGACCGATACCGCTGAACTGGACCCGTTGGTGCCGGTCCCGGGGCGCCATGCGTCTCGACGGCAGGTCGTGATCTCGCCCGACGTGGTGCTGCCGGAGCCGCTGCGTGGACGGGTGAGCCTCGGGCCCTGGCATCTCGTCGTCGTCTCGTTGGTGCTGGTCGCGGGGTTGGCTCTGGCCTGCTGGTGGATGATCCGGTCCGATCCGGAGGTGGTGCCGGCCGCCCGAGCGGCGCCGCCGTCGGGGTCGGCATCGCCGTTGGTTCCGTTGCCGACGGGTTCGGCCTCACCTGGAAGCGTGGCCGGGTCGCCGTCGGACGGGGCTTCTGCCGGCACGGTGACGGTCGACGTCGAGGGCAAGGTGCCCAAGCCGGGCATCGTGGTGCTGCCGGTCGGGTCGCGGGTGGTGGACGCCGTCGAGGCAGCCGGCGGGTCCTCCCACAAGCACCTCGCCGGGCTCAACCTCGCCGCCGTGCTCACCGACGGGCAGCAGATCGTGGTCGGCGCCCCGAACGGAGGCGGTGCCGTGCCGCCGGGTTCGGGTGGGCCGGGAGCCGCGGCGCCCGGAGGACCCGGGGCAGGGGTGAGCCTCAACGCCGCCTCCATGGAGGAGCTGGAGACCCTTCCCGGAGTGGGACCGGTGACGGCGCAGGCGATCATCGACTGGCGTACGACCAACGGTGCCTTCACCTCCGTCGATGAGCTGCTCGAGGTCGACGGGATCGGCCCGAAGACCCTCGACTCGCTCGAGTCGCTGGTCACGTTGTGAAGGACCTTCGTCTGCCGCTCCTCGGCGCCGGCGCCTGGGCCGGGGCGCTGGCCGGGCCGGTGGTCGTGGCAGGCGGGCGGGTCGGGATGGTCCTGCTGGTGCTGGTCGCCGGCGTCTTGGGGATCGGGGGTGGATGGGCGGTTCGCCGTCGTCACGCGACGGCGCTGGCTTTGGTGGTGATGGTCGCCGGGACGGCGGCCGTCGCCGGGCTGCACGCTGCCCGCGTCAGCGACAACCCGGTGGCCGACCTGGCCGAGAGAAAGGCCCAGGTGCGGGTGCTCGCCACCGTCACCACCGACCCGATGGAGGTGATCGGTGAGCATGCGACCTACCAGCTCCGGCGCGCCAGCGTGCGCGAGATCAAGGGCCGAGGTGTGGTCTACCGGCTGCGTACTCCGGTGGTCGTGCTCGGCGATGAGGCGTGGGCGGACGTCCCGCTCGGGGCGACGGTGTCGACGACGGGTCGACTGGGCAAGAGCGACTCGCACGAGGAGTCCGCGCTCCTGATCGCCGGGGAGCCTCGGGTGGTCGCCGGCCCGGGGATCTGGTGGCGGGTCTCGGACACGCTGCGTGCCGCCATCCGGGAGGCGGTGGCACATCGGCCTCCCGATCAGGCCGCACTGGTCCCGGCCCTGGTCGACGGCGACGACACCGGACTCTCCGACGATCTGGCCGACGACTTTCGTACCACCGGGCTCACCCACCTGCTCGCCGTCTCGGGCACCAACCTGACCCTGGTGGTCGGGTTCATGCTCATCGTGGCCCGCTGGGCCGGAGTGCGGGGAAGGGGTCTGTACGCGATCGGGGTGCTCGGCATCCTCGGATTCGTCGTGCTCGCACGGACCGAGCCGAGCGTCGTGCGAGCGGCCGCGATGGGCGCGGTGGGGCTCCTGGCGATGACCCACAACGGTCGGCAGCGGGCGCTGCGGGGGCTGGGAGCGGCGGTGATCGGGCTCCTGCTGATCGACCCGGGGTTGGCGACATCGGTCGGCTTCACGCTCTCGGTGCTGGCCACGGCGGGCATCCTGCTCTTCGGCCCGCCGTGGCGCGACGCCCTGCGCCGCTGGATGCCGCAGTGGTGCGCGGAGGCGATCGCGGTCCCGGCGGCGGCGCAGCTGGCGTGCACCCCGGTGGTCGCCGCCATCTCCGGACAGGTCAGCCTGGTCGCGGTGCTCGCCAACCTGCTCGTCGAGCCGGCCGTCGCACCGGCGACCGTGCTCGGTCTGTTGGGTGGCCTGCTCGGGTTGGTGTGGGATCCGCTCGGGATGGTCGCGGGCACGATCGCGACCTGGTGCGTCGCCTGGATCATCGTCGTCGCCCGTGTCGGTGCCGGGCTGCCGACCGCGCAGGTCGGCTGGGCCACCGGGCCACTCGCGCTGCTGATGCTGGTGGTCGTCTGCGCCGCGATCGCTTTCCTGGCGCCGCGGGTCCTTCGGCATCCGGTCACCGGTGCGGCCGGCTGCCTGCTGCTGCTCGCGGTCGCTCTGGTGCGGTTGCCCAGCCCGGGATGGCCGCCACCGGGCTGGGTGCTGGTGATGTGCGATGTCGGGCAGGGAGACGCGCTGGCGGTGCGTACCGGCCCGGGCAGCGCGATGGTCGTGGACGCCGGGCCCGACCCCGCCCTCGTCGACGACTGCCTCGATCGGCTGGGGGTCGAGCAGGTCCAGCTTGCCGTGATCACCCACTTCCACGCTGACCACGTCAACGGCGCCGAGGGCCTCTTCACGGGGCGCCAGGTCGCCGAGCTGTGGACCTCGCGCCTCCAGGACCCGTCCGCGGGTGTCCGGGTTCTCGGTGAGGCCGCCGGTGCGGCAGGAGTGGTGCCGGTTCCCGCACCGTACGGAGCGACGACGACGCTCGGTGAGGCTCGGATCCAGGTGCTCTGGCCGACCGGCGACTCCGACACCCGCGGCCCCGGGGACGGCTCGACGGCCAACGACGCCAGCGTGGTGCTGCTCGTCGAGTCCCACGGCCTACGTCTGCTGCTGACCGGAGACATCGAGCCGGAAGGACAGGACCGGCTGGCCGAGGACCTGGCCGGGCTCGACATAGACGTGCTGAAGGTGCCCCACCACGGCTCGCGCTACCAGGACCTCGACTGGCTGCGTGCGTTGTCGGCGCAGGTCGCGCTCACCTCGGTCGGAGCCGACAACGACTACGGTCACCCGGCGAGGGCCACGGTCCGGGGGCTCGAGGAGGACGGGACCAAGGTCTACCGCACCGATCGCGACGGCTCGATCGCCATCGTCGAGTCAGGAGGCGAGGCCGACGTGGTGACGCAATAGGTGTCGGTGCTGTGTGGGAGGGTTTGAGCATGGCACGCACCGCCTCCGCCCCCAGCCCTGCCGGCACTCTGTCGGCCCCCGATGTACTCGGCCGGGTGACCCTGGTGACCGGCAAGGAGGAGTTCCTCGGGGAGCGTACGGTCGCGGCCGCGAAGGCTGCCGTCAGGGCGTTCGACGCGGAGGCGGAGATCTCCGAGGCGACCGCGGCCGATCTGACTCTGGCCACGCTCGGCGAGATGAGCGCGCCGTCGCTCTTCTCGAGCATCAGGTGCGTCGTCGTACGAAACCTGGAGAACCTGCCGGACGAGTCGGTGGCCGGGTTGGTGGACTACGCCGGGATGCCGTCCGAGGACGTCGCGCTGGTCCTCGTCCATGGGGGAGGGCAGAAGGGCAGCGGCACGCTCGCGAAGCTCCGAAAGCTGCCGAAGGTGACCGAGCGCAAGTCGGTCGAGCTGAAGGCGCGCGAGTTCGGGAGCTTCGTGAAGGCCGAGCTCCGCCTGCACGGGGCGAGCATCGACGAGGAGGGCGCCGACTTCCTGATCCAAGCGGTCGGCCAGGACCTCCGCGCGCTCTCGGCCGCGGCGAGCCAGCTGGCCGGGGACAACGACGTGAAGCGTCTCGGGATGGACCACGTGAAGCAATACTTCGGCGGCCGGGCCGAGGTGAAGAACTATGTGATCGCCGATGCGATCATCTCCGGCGACCGGGTCAAGGCACTCGAGGAGATCCGCTGGGCCCTGGACACCGGGTCCTCCCCGGTCTATGTCCTCTCGGCGGTCGCCGGCCAGATGCGTACCGTCGCCAACCACGTGGCCGGCATCCGCGACAGCGCCACCCCACCGTGGAAGCAGAAGACCGTCGCCGGCCTCGCTCGAGGCTGGTCCCGCGAGGCCATCGGCGACGCCCTCCGCGCGATCGCGCGAGCCGACGCCGACCTCAAGGGCGCCGCCAGCGACCCCGCGTACACCCTCGAGCGCCTCGTCCTCACCATCGCCGCCCTCCGCCAGCGCTGACCCCACACGCCGAGACGTCACTTCTGCAGGCCGAGGCGTCAGTCGTGCAGGCCGAGACGTCACTTCTGCAGGCCGAGGCGTCAGCTCTGCAGGCCGACACGTCACAGCTGCCAACTCGACCTGCAGAACTGACTTCTCGGCCTGTAAAGGTGACGTCTCGGTCTGCAGAGCTGACTTCTCGGCCTGCAAAGGTGACTTCTCGGCAGAAAAGACGAAAACCCCCGCCACATGGGACGGGGGCTTCGGTGGGGCTACCTCAGAGGGAGGCGGCCTTCTTGGCGATCGCCGACTTGCGGTTGGCGGCCTGGTTCTTGTGGATGACGCCCTTGGAGGCAGCCTTGTCGAGCTTCTTCGCGGCGACCTTGGCGGTCTCGACCGCGGTGTCCTTCTCGCCGGCCTCGGCGGCGGTGGCGAACTTGCGGATGACGGTCTTGAGCTCGCTCTTGACCGCCTTGTTGCGCTCGTGCGCCTTCTCGTTCTGCTTGTTGCGCTTGACCTGCGACTTGATGTTCGCCATGGGTGAATAATCTCCAGTGCTTCGACGTGTGGTGGTGCGAGCTCTCAATCCGGCCCCTCGGGGAAAGTGAGAGGGGAGAGGCCTACGCGAACACGCTTGCGGTCAAGGTTACAGACTTGCGACGTACGGCCTCAAATCGCCGTTCCCGTGGGGGCTACCGCAGGGTAGGCTGTGGTGATCTCGGTCACGAGATTTCCGGCGGAACCCTGTCGCGACGCGACTCGAGCGTCTAGGGTCCCCCGCGCGGTGCCTCGTGCTAACCGCCCATCACCCCACGCTCATACTGCAGGCCAGGAGAACCATGCCGACCCAGTCCGCGATCGATCTCGCGTTTCTCGACGAGATGCCGGCGAACTTCGCCATCCACTTCCTCAACCGCGTCAAGGCCACGCCCGACGCGGAGGCGTTCCGCTATCCCGTGGTCGGCTCGACGACCGAGTCAGGCGGGGAGGAGTGGAAGTCGCTGACCTGGAAGGAGGCCAGCGACCAGGCCAGCCGGCTCGCCGCCGGTCTGGTCTCGCTCGGCCTCGAGCTCGAGCAGCGGGTCGGCATCGCCTCGACCACGCGCTACGAGTGGATCATCGCCGACCTCGCGGTGATGCTCGCCGGCGGCGCCACCACGACGGTCTACCCGTCCACGAACGTCGAGGACACGGCCTACATCCTCGGCGACGCCGAGTGCCGCTTCGTCTTCGCCGAGGACGACACCCAGCTCGCCAAGATCGCGGAGAAGGCTGCCGACCTGCCCGAGATCGTCAAGGTGATCACCTTCGACGGTGAGACCGACGGCGAGCGGGTGATCGGCCTCGACGACCTGGCGAAGATCGGCGAGAAGCACCTCGCCGACCACCCGGACCTCATCGAGGAGACCGCGGCGAGGATCACCGCGGACCACCTGGCCACGCTGGTCTACACCTCGGGCACGACGGGCAGGCCGAAGGGTGTGCGCCTGCTGCATCGTGCCTGGGTCTACGAGGGTGAGGCCGTCAGGACCCAAGGCGACGTGCTCGGCCCCGATGACCTGCAGTTCCTGTGGCTGCCGATGTCGCACGTGTTCGGCAAGGTCCTGCTCTCGATCCAGATCGCCTGCGGCTTCCCGACCGCGATCGACGGCCGGATGGACAAGATCGTCGACAACCTCGCCATCGTGAAGCCGACCTTCATGGGTGCCGCCCCGCGCATCTTCGAGAAGGTCCACTCCAAGATCGTGATGATGGTCGAGAACGACGGTGGCGTGAAGAAGAAGCTCTTCGACGCCGCCTTCGCCAACGGCATCGCCCGCGACCGGTTGCTGCGTGAGGGCAAGACCGTGCCGACCGCGATCGCGCTCAAGCACGCCGTCCTCGACAAGCTCGTGCTGAGCAAGGTCCGCAACCGGTTCGGCGGCCGCGTACGTTTCTTCATCTCCGGCTCCGCCCCGCTCAACCGCGACATCGCCGAGTGGTTCCGGGCCGCGGGCATCCTGATCATGGAGGGCTACGGCTCCACCGAGAACGCCGCCGGTGCCTCCGTCGGCACCCTGACGGAGAACAAGCTCGGCACCGTCGGCAAGGCGTTCCCGGGCAGCGAGGTGAAGATCGGCGACAACGACGAGCTGCTCATCCGCGGCCCGCACGTGATGCCCGGCTACCACAACCTGCCCGAGGAGACCGCCAAGGCGCTCGACGCCGAGGGGTGGTACCACACCGGTGACAAGGCCTCGATCGACGACGAGGGCTACATCACCATCACCGGCCGGATCAAGGAGTTGTTCAAGACCTCGGGCGGGAAGTACGTCGCGCCGCCGGCGATCGAGTCGAAGTTCGCTGCGCTGTGCCCCTACTCCAGCCAGTTCCTGGTCTTCGGAGCCAACCGCAACTTCGTCACCGCACTGATCACCCTCGACCCCGAGTCGATCACCGCCTGGGGCGCCTCCCGCGGTCTGGAGGGGAAGTCGTACGAGGAGATCGTCACCTCGCCGCAGGTGCGGGAGCTGATCGGCGGCTACGTCGACGAGCTCAACGCCGGCCTCAACCGCTGGGAGACCATCAAGAAGTGGGAGATCCTCGAGCACGACCTCACCGTCGAGAGCGGTGAGCTCACCCCGTCGCTCAAGGTGAAGCGCAACGTGGTCGAGGCCAAGGAGCAGGAGCGGATCGACGCCTTCTACGCCGGCTGATCTGGAGGTCGCGCGGGTAGGTCCTGCCTGCTGAGCGACGGCAGCCCTACCCGCGCGACCTCCATCCTCGGCGCTCCGTCAGCCAGTCCAGAGACACCTCGCCCTGCCACCGCTGCATCCTGCGGAGGTGGGGCGAGGTCGTCTTGACCGGCTGCTCGGCCGCGGCCAGGAAGTAGCCGGCGAAGAGCGCCAGGACGGAGTCGATGGCTTCCGGCGCGGCCTTGGACAGCAGCGGATGGGCGGCGAGGAACGACTCGACCTCGAGACCGTCGCCACGGGGGCCGACCAGCAGCATGAGCGAGTCGATCCAGTCGGCGCCGAGCACCGGCCAGGTCCAGTCGACCAGCAGCACACCGCCGTCGGGGCGGATCAGGATGGTGTCGTCGCGTACGTCCAGGTGGACCAGGGTCTCGCCGGCGGTGTGCTCCGCGAACCCGGCGGCGAGCTCGGCCGCCCGGTCAGCGTGTACGTAGCCGATGACCCGATCCCACAAGGCAGGGAACGAGGCGTGCTCCTCGGCGAACGTCGGCCAGCCGATGCCCGGGGCGGGGGTGAGTGCGGCGGCGGCCTCGACGAGCGCGCCCGAGACGACCTCGAGATCCGGGAAGGTCCACGGCCGCGACGGCAGCCGCGACTCGACATGCTCGAAGGCCAGGACCACCCACTCGCCGTCGTCGAACCACTTCAGCTTCGGGGAAGGGACCCAGCCCGAGAGCTTCTTCAGCTTCGCCCCCTCCTCACGGAAGGCGGCGGCCGAGTCGCGCTGGGCCTTGGCGGAGGCTGCCTTCACGAAGTGTTTCGAGCCGTCCTGGCAGGTCAGCACCGAGGCGAATCCCGGCGTGTAGCCCGCTCCGTGCGACTCCGTCGAGACCACCGGGCCACCGCCGAGCCGCTTCTCGATCGAGGAACGCAGGAACGGGGGCAGGTGGGGCCATTCCAGGCGGCGGGCGGTCTGCCCGTGCGGGATGTTTGTCGGGATAGCGCTCACCACCACATCCTGACGTACGCCGCCTCGAGCAGCAGCCGCAGACTCACCCGGTGGAGGTTGTGGAAAGCCCCGGAGCCTGGAAGGGCGACGCCGGCTTCCCGGTGCGTAGGTCCCAGGCGGCGAGCCCGTCCTCGGCGGTAGCGGTGTAGAGGACCTTGCCGTCGGGGCGGAAGACGACGTTCGATCCGGGGGCCACGGACTTGGAGACGTCTCGGGTCTCGCCCGAGCCGCCCAGCGCGGTGGGCGTCCACAGCGCCAGCCGGGCCTCGTCGCCCTTAGGGCCGTCGCCGCCCTCGCTGGTGGCGGCCAGCGATCGGGAGTTCGGCGAGAAGGCAACGGAGGCCGCGTCGAACCCGTTGAAGGTCTCCACCGTCTTGAACGTCTTGGCGTCCCAGACCGTGGGAGATCCCTCAGTGGTCACCCCGGCGATCCAGCGGCCGTCCGGGCTCCAGGCCGGGCCGGTCCCGCTCGCCGCCGAGATGGTGCCGACCTCGTCGCCCGAGCCGGCATCGAGGATCGAGATGCTGTCGTCCGCGGAGACCGCCACCTGTTTGCTGTCCGGGCTGAACGAGATCGACCCGACCCCGGTCCCGAGGTCCGTACGCGTCATCTCGTCGCCGTCCTCGGTCGACCAGATGACCAGGTCACCCTGGAGACCGGCGCCGGCCACGAGCCTGCCGTCGGGGCTGAAGGCGATCTCGCCGACGGGGCTCACATCGGTGATCTTCGGGTCGGGCAGCCCCTCCAGCCGCTGGACCTCCGTGCCGCCGTCGACCTCGACCAGGGCGACGTCGGCGCACCCCACCTTCCGCGCGACCAGCGACAGGTCCGGGCTGATGGCGTCGTAGCCGCGGTCGGAGATCGTCTCGTACGCCCCGCCGCCGGCGTTCCAGCGGCAGATGCCACCGGTGCAGCTGGCCACGACGTACGTCCCGTCGGCGCTGGTGACCAGCGAGCCGGCATCGAGCCGAGCCGGAGTGAAGGTGGCCACCAGGCTGATCGCGTCGCCGGCCGACCCCGTCGATGAGATGTCGCAGCCGCCCCGGTCCGGGTCGCCGGCACAGCCGGCGAGCAGGGCGGCCACGAGCACGCCGATGAGCGGGATGCTGAGGGCGTACGTTCGGGGTCTCATCGGTCCTTCTCGGGATCTGTCAGGCGATCGAGGTCACGTCGAACCAGGCGACTGTGCCGTCGGTGCAGGTGAGGCGGTCGAGACGACGGGCGCCGTCCTCGATGAGGTCCTGGCGGTCCCGGACCTTGTCGAGCGCTCGAAGCATGTCGTACTCGTCGCTGATACGCAGCACGGACCACGGGCGTTGCTCGCTGCCGTCGCCGGTCGAGCGGATGCTGCGCAGCGCGGCCAGCGCGACCTGCCGCTCGCGGGCCGCGGCCCGCTCGTCGCCGGAGTGCTCCAGTGCGGTCGCCATCCGCAGATGCGCCGAGGGGCTGAAGATCGCGCCCGGCATGAGCCGGCGCAGCTCCGCGGAGGCGGCGGCGTACGAACCCTCGGCGAGCAGTGTGTCGACGGCACGCAGGTCGAGATCCGGGTCGAAGTTGGCGGAGCCGCGGACCGCGCGCCGCAACGGGGCCAGCGTCCCGGGCCCGGGGTTGTCGAGGTAGGCGGTCACCAGCTCGGCGTACGTCGTCATCGGGACTCCTCCAGCAGGCGGTCGAGCTCGTCGGGCGTCACGTTGTCGAGGTAGTCGCGACCGGTGTTGCGGGCGTCGGCCTCGACGGGCTGGTTGTAGTAGGCGTCGAAGTCCTTGTCAGGGCTCTTGTAGTCGTCGAAGTTCTCCTCCCACTCCTCGGCCTGATCCTCGGTGATCCCGTCCTCCTCGTGCATGTCGAACGGGTCGTCCTCCCAGGGGAACTGCCAGTCGTTCATGTCGTCGACGGCCTCGTTCTGACGGGCGTGACGCATCTCGTGGGCGACGGTGTGCAGCAGGTCGGGGTCATCGAGCCGGTCGGGATTGAGGCGTACGGCCTTCTCGCTCTCGCTCCAGGAGCCGTTGCCGCTGATCGTGTCGTCCCAGATGATGTCCTCGACGTCGACGCCGTACTCCTCGGCGAGCTCCTCGATCTTCTGGTCGATGATCGCCTTGCGCTCGTAGTCGGTGAGCTGGGCCCACCGCTCGGCGGTCTCGGGGGAGGCCAGACCTCGTTGCTCGCGGGTGTCGTCGAGCCCGTCGTCGGTGCCGTCCGGGATGCCCTGGGTGAGGGCCGCGTCGACGCCCGCCGCCTTCGCGAGGGCGTCGGTGATGTCGTCGGCGATCTCCTGGGCGATGGTCTGGCGGCTGTTGCCCCACTCCTCGGCCTCGAAGCGGCTGCGGAACGTCGGGGGCGTGGCCGTGCTGGTCACCGACCCGTCGTCGCCGACGGTGAACTCGTGGGTCTTGGCACGGTCCTGGATGCCGTCGACCAGCCGCTCGATCGCCTCGACCTCGGGCTCGGCCGTGTAGAGCGCCTTCTGCATCTGCTGCTTGCCCTGGATGTGGCTGCTGAGCCGGGCGACCAGGGAGTCGCGCTGGCCTCGCGCGGCGTCGGCGGCGACGCCGGTCCACGACTTGGGTACGCCGTTGGCCTCCAGCTCGTCGCGGCTGGTCTCCAGCTTGCGAAGGTCTGCCTTGAGGCCGTCGCCGGCGTCACCCAAAGGGGCTGCCTTCCAGGTCTTGACCTGGCCGAACGTGATCGCCATCAGTTGCCGCCGATGACGCCGCCGGCGTTCGCGCCCGCGGCCGCGTCGGCGGCCTCGAAGTCGTCGAGCGCCTTCTGCATCTGCGTCGCCAGCCTCTGGGAGCTGTCGGCGGC
The DNA here is from genome assembly GCF_050699375.1 of Nocardioides sp. Classification (GTDB taxonomy): domain Bacteria; phylum Actinomycetota; class Actinomycetes; order Propionibacteriales; family Nocardioidaceae; genus Nocardioides. Next base: position 24,568 of record NZ_JBOHDN010000195.1, read on the forward strand.
GGACTTGGTCTCGTCGGTCCATCGGGTGCCGAGCTCGGACATGTAGGCGACCGAGTCCGCGCCCGGAACCGCGCCGGCCGCCTTGGTCAGATGCGCCGCCGAGTCAGCGCCGCGCACATCGCCCTCTGCCTCCGTGGCGACCGTGATGGATGCCTTCATGTCCTTGGGGACGACATGGATTTCGCTCATGGTCTGGTGGTCCTCCTGGGCCCGAACGGGAGACGGCCAGGCCGTCGGCTAGGCCGGACAGTAACGCACGTCCGGGCCACCGGAGGAGCCTATTTAGCGGCCGGGTCGAGCGTCTTCGTGAACAGCGCCCCGCCGTCGATGTCACGGAGGGTGACGGTGAGCTGCTGCGTACGTCCGTCGATCTCGACCTCGCCGAAGAACTGGAACCCGTCGGCGGGCGAGGCGTTGGGGGCTGGGGGAGCGGCGACGAACTCGGCGGTCGGGCCGAAGGTCGCGTCCAGCTTGCTCGGGCCGAAGGCGCCGGCGTTGAGCGGACCGGAGACGAACTCCCAGAACGGGTCGAAGTCCTGGTAGGTGGCGCGGTCGGGCGAGTAGGAGTGCGCGGCGGTGTAGTGGACGTCGGCGGTCAGCCAGACGTGGTTGCGGATGCCGAGGCGCTTGAGCCCGGTGAGCACCTTCGCGATGTCGATCTCGCGGCCCAGCGGGGCGCCGCCGTCGCCCTGGGAGATGCCCTCCTGCAGCGTGCCGTCGGGCACGACCAGTCCGATGGGCAGATCGGCGGCGATGACCTTCCAGGTGGCGCGGGAGGCGGCCAGCTCGCGCAGGAGCCACTTCGTCTGACGCTCACCGAGCACGCCGCCGTCGGCGGTCGTCTCGGCGTTGGTCGTGTTGGGGTCCTTGTGGGTGCGCATGTCGAGGACGAACAGGTCCATCAGCGGGCCGTAGGGGAGCTTTCGGTAGATCCGGCCGTCGGGGTCGGGGGAGGCGTCGCCGACCGGGATGTACTCGTGGAAGGCCTGCTTGGCGCGCGCCGCGAGGACGTCCACGCGCCGCTCGGCGTAGGGCCCGTCGGCGGGAAGGATCTCGCCGGGATACCAGTTGTTGGTGACCTCGTGGTCGTCCCACTGCGCCACGATCGGCGTCTGGGCGAGGAAGGCGCGCCAGTTGTCGGCGAGCAGGTTGTAGGCGTACTGGCCGCGAAACTCGGTCAGCGTCTCGGCGACCTTGTCCTTCTCCTCGGTGACGATGTTCCTCCAGGTCCGCCCGTCGGGGAGCGCCACGGTCGCGGTGAGCGGGCCGTCGGCGTAGACGTTGTCGCCGGAGCTCAGGAAGAAGTCGGCCTCGCGCGCCGCCATCGCGGGCGCGATCCGGAAACCGCCGAAGTCGGGGTTGGCACCCCAGCCCTGGCCGGCGATGTCACCGGACCAGAGGAACCGGATGTCCTGGCGGGTGCTCGGTGCCGTACGCAGCCGGCCCAGCTCCCAGGCGCTGCCGCGGCGCGGGTCGTCGGGGTCGACGGCGCGGACCCGGTAGAAGTAGTCGCGCCCGGCCTCGAGGCCGTTGACCTTCAGCTCGCCGGTGAAGTCGCTCCTCGCGGTCACCACCGGCCCGTTGACCGGGCGGGCCCTTCGGAAGGACTCGTCGGTCGAGATCTCCGCGACCAGCCGCGAGGTCTTGTCCGCGCGGCTCCACAGGACGCCGCCCCGGGCGCCGACGTCGCCGGACTGGACGCCGTGGGTGAGGGAGGGGCGGTTGCCGCGGACGAAGGCGGGTGCGGAGGTCGAGACGGCGTTGGCGGCTGCAGTGGTCGTGGGGATGACGAGTCCGGCACCGGCGGCGGCACCGAGGCCGAGGACGGAGCGGCGGTTGAGTGGGGTCATGGACCAAACCTGCCGATTCCGGCGGAACGACCGGTGAGTTCCGCGGGTCGTGTCGGTGAACACGTACGCGAAGGGTGCCGTCCCGGGTGGAAGAAAAACTTCCTTCACCCGGAGGTCGAGATCGCCGGGCGGGCTCCTAGAGAGGGATGTGACCCGCTGGGATGCGGGTGGCAGTATCTGCGGTGATGTGGGCAAGAAAGAACCTGTTCGCCGCTGTGCTGCTGCTCCTGGCGGCGCCGGTGCTGTTCGGCTGCGCCGCCGAGCCTCCGGCCGAGGCGGAGTCCGCCTCGCCCTCGATGCCCGCGAGCCCTGCGATCACGGAGCCCGAGACGTCGGCGAGCGCACCACCACGCGCGCCGGAGTCGCTCGACATCCCGTCCGTCCCGCCTGCCGACGACCGCGGGATCGTCGAGGGCGGTGACCTGAGCTGGCCGCAGTGTCCCGAGGGGATGGGCATCAAGGAGCGTCGGACGCTGGGGCTGCCGATGCCGCTCGCCTCGGCGGAGTACGTGGTCATCGGGCTCACCAACGGTCCGGCGTTCACCCCCAACCCGTGCCTGGCCTCGCAGGTCGAGTGGGCCAAGAAGAACAAGGTGATGACCTCCGCCTATGCGGTCACCTCCTATCCCCGTGAAGCCACGATCCGGGAGTACGGCGGCGAGGGGCCTGGCGACCCGGACACGAAGATCGGCCGGCTGACCAACGTCGGCTACCAGCAGGCGGTGTGGAATCTCGAGGAGATGAAGCGCGCCGGCCTGGAGTCGCCCTCGGTCTGGCTCGACGTCGAGCCGGTCGCGGTCTGGGAGTGGTCCGGCGACATCGAGGCCAACCAGGCGGTGGTCAAGGGCGCCCTGGCCGGCTATCAGGATGCCGGGAAGCGGGTCGGGGTCTACTCGATCGAGGGCCTGTGGACGCCGATCGTCGGCGACCTGCAGCTGCAGCTGCCCGAGTGGCGCCCGGCGGGCGAGGCATCGCGGGCCGCGGCCCTGGAGCGGTGCGGTGGCGACTGGATGTTCCAGGGCGGTGCCGCGGTGATGGTGCAGTGGCTCGAGAACGGCCGCGACCGCAACGTGACCTGCCCGGGCGAGTCGGTGCAGCTGCCGCTTTGGTTCCATCAGTACTGAGCGTGGGACAATAGGCGGTGACGTACCCGCCCCCGTTCTTGAGCATCTACGAAAGCAGCCTGTGACTCACTCCGCGCCACAGCCCGGCTCCACCGACCCGGCGATCATCCGCAACTTCTGCATCATCGCCCACATCGACCACGGCAAGTCGACGTTGGCCGACCGGATGCTGCAGCTGACCGGTGTGGTCGACGAGCGGGCCGCGCGGGCGCAGTACCTGGACCGGATGGACATCGAGCGCGAGCGCGGGATCACGATCAAGTCCCAGGCCGTGCGGATGCCGTGGACGGTCACCGAGGGCGAGAGCAAGGACCAGACGTACGTCCTCAACATGATCGACACCCCCGGCCACGTCGACTTCACCTATGAGGTCTCGCGGTCGCTGGAGGCGTGCGAGGCGGCGATCCTGCTCGTCGACGCGGCGCAGGGCATCGAGGCGCAGACGCTGGCCAACCTCTATCTCGCGATGGGTGCCGACCTGCACATCATCCCGGTGCTCAACAAGATCGACCTGCCTTCGGCCAACCCCGACAAGTACGCCCTGGAGCTGGCCAACCTCGTGGGCTGCGACGTCGAGGACGTGCTCCAGGTCTCGGCCAAGACCGGGTTCGGTGTCGAAGGGCTGCTCAACGAGATCGTGGCCCAGACCCCCGCTCCTGTCGGTGACCCGGACGCGCCCGCGAGGGCGCTGATCTTCGACTCGGTCTACGACACGTATCGCGGCGTGGTGACGTACGTCCGGGTCTTCGACGGCAAGCTGACCCACCGCGACAAGATCAAGATGATGTCGACCGGCGCGGTCCACGAGATGCTCGAGCTGGGCGTGATCAGCCCGGAGCCGGTCAAGGCCGACCACATCGGCGTCGGCGAGACCGGCTATCTGATCACCGGCGTGAAGGACGTACGCCAGTCGCGCGTGGGCGACACCGTCACCGGCAACAACCGTCCGGCCAAGGAGATGCTCGGCGGCTACTCGCACCCCAACCCGATGGTCTTCGCCGGGCTCTACCCGATCGACGGCGACCAGTATCCCGTGCTTCGCGAGGCGCTCGACAAGCTGCAGCTCAACGACGCGGCGCTGACGTACGAGCCGGAGACGTCGGGTGCGCTCGGGTTCGGTTTCCGGGTCGGGTTCCTCGGCCTGCTGCACATGGAGATCACCCGCGACCGTCTCGAGCGCGAGTTCAACCTCGACCTCATCTCGACCGCTCCCAACGTGGTCTACGACGTGATCATGGAGGACGGCTCCGAGCACATCGTCACCAACCCGTCGGAGTTCCCCGAGGGCAAGATCCGCGAGGTGCGCGAGCCGGTCGTCAAGGCCACCATCCTCTCGCCGTCCGACTACATCGGCACGATCATGGAGCTGTGCCAGAAGAAGCGCGGCACGCTCGGCGGCATGGACTACCTCTCCGAGGACCGCGTCGAGATGCGCTACGTCCTCCCCATGGGCGAGATCGCCTTCGACTTCTTCGACCAGCTCAAGTCCTCGACCAAGGGGTACGCCTCGCTGAACTACGAGTTCAGCGGCGACCAGGCGGCCGACCTGGTCAAGGTCGACATCCTGCTCCAGGGGGAGCCGGTGGACGCCTTCTCGGCGATCGTGCACCGCGACGCCGCGTACGCCTATGGGGTCATGATGGCCGGCAAGCTGCGCGATCTGATCCCCAGGCAGCAGTTCGAGGTGCCGATCCAGGCCGCGATCGGCGCCCGGGTCATCGCCCGCGAGACCATCCGCGCCATCCGCAAGGACGTCCTCGCCAAGTGCTACGGCGGCGACATCTCGCGTAAGCGCAAGCTGCTCGAGAAGCAGAAGGAGGGCAAGAAGCGGATGAAGATGGTCGGCCGCGTCGAGGTGCCTCAGGAGGCCTTCGTCGCCGCCCTCTCCACCACCCAGCCCTCGACCGACAAGTCGTCCGGGAAGAAGTGACCCACGAGCTCCGGCCGATCTCCGGAGAGGCCGAGTGGGAGATCGTCGCCTGGCTGTGGCAGGACTTCCGCCACGACCTCGCGCCGGTGGTCAACGGCTTCCCGCTGGCGGACGGCCGCTACCGCCACGAGTGGCTCGACGAGTATCCGGCTCCGGACCGCTGCGGCTACCTGGCCTGGGCGCGGCACCCGAGCACGGGCGAGGACGCTCCGGTCGGTTTCGCGCTGGTTCGGGGACTGGGCTACGTGGAGCGCACCATGCAGGCCTTCTTCGTCGTGCCGGCCGCGCGTCGGGGAGGCCTGGGGCGTGCGCTCGCGCTCGAGGTCATCGCCCGCCATCCCGGGCCGTGGGCGATCCCGTTCCAGCACGACAACACCGCGGCCGTGAGCTTCTGGCGCGGGGTCTCGACCCAGGCGTGGGGCGAGGGTTGGACCGAGATCACCGTGCCGGTGCCGGACAAGCCCGACGTGCCGCCGGATCACTGGATCCGGACGCTCTGACCGTTCGTCCGGTCCCCAGGTGGTCCGGTCGTCAGCTCCGCACGAGCGCGACGCTGTCGAGCACGACGTCGAGGTCGTCGAGACGCTGGTCGGTGCCCTCGGGGTTCTCCCAGAACAGGCGGATGCCGCCCGCCTGGACATGGACGCAGTCGGCCGGTGAGCCGTCGGAGTAGGTCCACCAGCTGAGCCGCTCGCCCTCCAGATCGCCGAAGGCGTCGGTCGGGGCGTCATAGGTGACGTCCTTGACCTCGTCGTCGCCGCCGATGTCCTCGTACTCCTTCAGGTCCTCGCTCATGTCCTCGAGCGACTCCTTCTCGCCGACCTCGACGCTGAAGAAGAGGTCCTCGGAGCCGCGCCAGGTGCACTGGCCGTCCGGGGTGTCCTCGCTCGAGCCGGTCGACTCCGACGCGAACCCGGTCGGCACGACCAGCTTCAGGGTGGCCGGCTTCCCGCGGACCGTCGCCGGGCACTCCGCCGCCGTGAACCCCGCCGGCACCGAGGTCGACGCGGCCGAGAACGGGGTCGGCGTGCCTGTCGTCACCGGGGGCTCCTCGGCGCCGCAGGCCGACGTCGCAGCGATCAGGATGAGCGTGGCGGAGAGGGCAGCCCGGATCTGCATGCCCGCCAGTCCATCACGTCGCACCAAGGGCGGCGTCGTCGGGTCATGCCCTCAGTCGGCGAGCGGCGGCACCGAGGAACCGCGCCGATTCCGTACGCCGGAACTCCTGCAGCGTCGGCAGGTTGACGTCTACGGCGGTGACGGTCCGAACGGCCAGATGGGTGCCGATCCCGACCAGCCACGTGGTGACCGCGTCGTCGCCGATCCGCGCGAGCGGTGCGGAGGAGGCCAGCGAGGCGTCGAACCAGTCCTGGTCGACGCGCTCCAGCCTGGCCAGGAGCGGATCCAGCCAGTCCGGGCCGACGCCGGCCGCGCCCCAGTCGAGGAAGACGATCTCGCCGGTGGGGCGCCGCAGCAGGTTGTCGATCCGGATGTCGTAGTGGACCAGGGTGGTCATCGCGTGTTCGGCAAGTCCGCGGGTCCTCGCCGCCCAGCTGCCGGCCTCGGCGCGTACCCATTCGGGCACGGGTGCGCCGGGGCACGCAGCCAGATCGTCCAGCGTCGCCGCGAACTGGTGGAAGATGGTGTGCTGGTCGGTCAGGCCGGCGTCGTACCCTCCGCCCCTGCCCGTGGCGCCATGCACCGTCCGCTCGGCCAAGATGACGCCGAGCTCGTCGGCCGCCTCCAGGAGCTGTCCCATGACCATGTCGTCGGCGAGGTCGGGATGGCTGCCCTCGATGTCCTCGAGGATGAGGGCGACCCAGTCGCCGTCGTCGTAGGAGGCCCGGAGCCGTGCCCACAGCGGATGTTCGCCGATCAGGTTCAGGACCGCGATCTCGCGGCGGAAGAGGATCGGGGTGTGTGGGTTGAGGTCAGCCCCGACAGCCTTGACGAACGCCCGGGTGCCGTCCGCGCAGACCAGCCGCGCGGCGCAGCCCGGGGACATCCCACCGACCTGGTCGGCGGAGGAGACCACGGCGGAGCCGAGGGTCTCCTCGACCCACCGGGTGACGTTCGGCGGGACATCGGCGTAGGAGATGCGTACGCCGACTGCTCTGGGTGTGGTCACGTCGCCATCCTCCCTATCCCGATCGCCGGGATGCCACTGGTTATCCAGCCCGCCGAGGTGCGCAATTTCGGTCGGGCGCGTGGCCGTCGCGCGGTGGTTGAGTGGGATGCATGCGTACAGAACAGGTTCGGTTCCCGAAGGAGTACGGCACGCCGTCAGAGCTGCTGGCGTGGGAGGACGTACGTCAGATGCTGGTCGAGGCGAAGCAGTTCTGGTTCGCGTTCGAGAGGACGGGGCGGAGTCCGCACGTGACACCGCTGGACGGGATCTGGTTCGAGGACAAGCTGGTCTACGGAGGCAGTCCGGAGACGCTGCACCGACGGCTCGCGGCCGAGCATCCGAAGGTGACGGTGAACCTTCCGGACCCGTGGAAGCTGGTCGTCGTCGAGGGCGAGGTGCGGGAGACGTCCTTCACCTCCGCGGCCGCCGAGGAGATCGCGGGACTGCTGAACGCGAAGTATCCCGAGTACGGCGAGGACGTCTTCAAGCCCAACACGAAGGCCCCGGCCGTGCATCCGCGCCGGATCCGGGCATGGACGTCGTTCCCGAAGGATGCGACGGCCTTCGTCTTCGACTGATCGGGCGGCTAGCATCCTCTGGATGCATTTCACCGAGTACGACACCCGGGTGGCGGCGTACGCCGTCATTGTCGATGATGCGGACCGGATCCTGCTGAGCTGGTTCAACGGCAACCACCGCACCGAACCGGGCTGGACGCTGCCGGGCGGTGGCGTCGACTACGGCGAGCAGCTGCCCGCCGCGGTGGCGCGCGAGGTGAAGGAGGAGACCGGGTACGACGTCGAGGTGGGGGCACCGCTGACGACCAACGTGTATGTCGTCCCGTTCGGGGTGGGACGGCGGCGGCCCTACCAGTCCACCAGGGTGATCTTCGGGGCGCGGATCGTCGGGGGTGAGCTGGGCACGCTGGAGGTCGGCGGGACCACCGACTTCGCCGAGTGGGTCCCGCTCGCGGATGCGGCGGCCGTGGCCGAGTCGACCGCGGACATCGTGGGTCTGGGGATCGAGGCCTGGAAGGCTCAGTCGACCCAGTAGTTGTCGTGGAGCTTGAAGAACTCGGCCATCTCGTCCGGGCCGAGCTCGGTGCCCTCCGCCAGCTCGCGCAGGCCCTCGAAGTAGCCCTCCCGCGGCGCGCCCGGGGTGAAGTGAAGCAGCATCGAGGCAGGCTCCTCGGTGGTGTTGCGGAAGCCGTGCAGGCCTCCCACCGGCACGTGCACGAAGTCGCCGGCGCCTGCTGGGATCCACTCCTCGCCGTTGTAGATCCGCACCGTGCCGGTCAAGACGTAGAACGACTCGGCAACCGCACGATGGAAGTGTGGACCCGGGCCGGTCTCGCCCGGGCCGAAGTGCCAGCGGTAGAGCCCGTAGTCGCCGGCGGTCGTGGCGCCCGTCGCGAGGTAGTCGACCTTCACGCCGTTGGAGTAGGCGAGGTCGGGCGGAGTGGCGTCGGGACGATAGAACGCCGAGACCTCACCGGCCTCACCGTCGTAGCGCTCCGGCGGGTAGGGAACACCTCTGGTCCCCATGGACTCTGGAAGTGACATGGGCTCAACCTGCCTGATCCGGCGAGGGTTGGGAAGCGGATTAAGGTTTCTCGGGTGACGCCGCTGCCGGACTCCTTCCTGGCCCTCGCCGCGAACGGACCCGACTGGGCGCAGTGGCTCGACCGGCTCCCGGCTCTGCTGCGCGATCTCCTCGACGAGTGGGCGCTGACGCTCGAGGGCGAGACGACCCATGGCAGTACGACCCATGGCAGTACGACCCATGGCAACACCGCGCTGGTCCTGCCGGTGCGCACCGCTGACGGGGAGGCCGCGGTGCTGAAGGTCGGCTGGCCGCACCGGGAGGCCGAGCACGAGGCGCTGGCGTTGCAGACCTGGGGCGGCCGGGGCGCCGTACGCCTTCTCCGGGCCGATCCGAAGCGGTTCGCGCTGCTGCTCGAGCGGCTGCATCCGGAGGACCTCTCGGAGCTCTGGGACGTGCAGGCGTGCGAGGTCGTGGGCGGGTTCTACCGGCAGCTGCACGTCCCGGCTCCGCCGCAGATGCGTACGTTGTCGCAGCAGGCCGCACGCTGGGCGATCGAGCTGGGAGAGAAGGAGCGGCGGCTTCCGGTGCCGCCGCGGATGGTCGAGCAGGCGCGGTCGATCGCACGGGATCTCGCTGCCGACGAGGCGACCGACGGGACCCTGATCCACACCGATCTTCACTTCACCAACGTCCTCCGGGGCGATCGAGAGGAGTGGCTGGTGATCGACCCGAAGCCCCTCTCGGGCGATCCGCACTACGAGATCGCGCCGATGCTGTGGAACCGGTTCGACGAGTATGCGGGACGGATCCGGGACGGCGTACGGATGCGGTTCTTCACCCTCGTCGACGCAGCCGAGCTCGACGAGGACCGCGCCCGGGCGTGGACGATCCTGCGGCTGATGGTCAACGTCAAGGACGAGCTGGAGGACAACCAGGCGCCCGACAGGGACTGGATCACCGCGATGATCTCGGTCGCCAAGGCGGTCCAGGACTGAAAAACTCGCGTGCCTGAACCCGGCACGGCCAGGAGAATCGGCGCCATGCCCATCGTGCGAAGCGTCAACGTCGGTCAGTCCAAGCCAGCTGAGTGGGCGGAGGTGGGCGCCACCTCGATGGAGAAGCACGCCACGCCCGACTCGGTGACGGTCGGCAAGGAGGGCATCCTCACTGACACCCAGACCGACCGGCGCCACCACGGTGGCGAGGAGCAGGCGGTCTACGCCTTCGCCCGCGAGGACCTCGACGTGTGGGGCTCGCGGTTGGGTGTGACGCTTCGTGACGGCCAGTTCGCCGAGAACCTCACCACCGAGGGGATCGACATCAACGCGGCTCTGGTGGGGGAGCGGTGGCGGATCGGGACGGTCCTGCTGGAGATCTGCAGCGTGCGTACTCCTTGCAACGACTTCAAGAACTGGATCGGTGTCTCCGGCTACGACAACGCCCGGTGGGTCAAGAAGTTCGCCGCCGAGGCGCGCCCGGGGCCCTATCTGCGTGTCCTCGAGGAGGGGCAGCTGCAGGCCGGTGACGAGATCGTCGTCGTCCACCGCCCCGACCACGACATCACCGTCTCGACCCTCTTCAAGGCCCTCAACACCGACCGATCTCTGCTGCCGAGGCTGATCGGCATCGACGGTCTCGGGGACAAGCCGCGGGCGGCGGCGGAGAGGTACGTCGCTGCCCAGTGAGCACTAGGCTGCAACGCGTCGAGCAACCTGCAACCGAAGGAACGCCCGTATGAGTCTGAACACCGCCGTCGTCGACGATCTCTTCGCCCAGCGTTTCGAGGAGGAGCTGACGCCGGGGCTGGTCTATGGGGTCGTACGCGGCACCGAGCTGCTCCACTCCGGAGCGTTCGGTGGGGTGAGCGTCGGCGGTCCGGCGCCGACCGCGGAGAGCGTGTTCCGGATCGCGTCGATGTCGAAGTCGTTCACCGCGGCCGCGGTGCTGCTGCTGCGTGACCGCGGGCTGGTCGACCTGGACGAGGCGATCGCCCAGTATGTGCCCGAGCTCGTCGACCAGGCGCCCTACTCCGCCGACTCACCGGCGGTGACGCTGCGGCTGCTGCTCTCGATGTCGGCCGGGCTGCCGACGGATGACCCCTGGGGAGACCGGCAGGAGTCGTTGTCGTACGACGCCTTCGGGACGTTCCTCGACGGGGGCTTGTCGACCGGTCGGGAGCCGGGGGTGCGGTTCGAATACTCCAACCTCGGCTATGCGCTGCTCGGGCGCGCGATCGAGAACGTGGTCGGCGGTTCGTCCCCCGAGGGGGCCAACCGCGACTTCATCGAGCACGAGCTGCTGGCGCCGCTGGGGATGACGTCCTCCGCCTATTCGCCCTACGCCGTGCCGAACCGGGTGCCGGGGCACGTGTCGCCGCTGCATCCCGCGTGGGCCGGCGACCGGCTCGAGGGTCCGCGGTCGTGGACCGAGGCGGCGCCGATCCCGTCCGGGTCGTTCGCGGCGATGGGTGGTCTGCACTCCTCGGTTGCCGACCTGGCTCGCTGGGTCGGTGGGTTCGTGGGTGCCTTCTCGCCTGCGGCCGACGGCCATCCGCTGTCGAAGGCTTCGCGACGGGAGATGCAGCAGATGCAGCGCTTCGGATCGGTATCGGCCTCGCTCGGTTTCGAGGGCTCCGAGGCGGGTCTCGGCGCGGTCGCGATGGGGTATGGCTACGGCCTCATGATCGACCACGATCGGCTCGGGCAGTTCGTGCACCACTCCGGTGGCTATCCCGGCTACGGGTCGCGGATGGTCTGGCACCCCTCGACCGGGCTGGGTGTGATCACGCTGTCGAACGGCACGTACGCCGGTGCCTACCCGACCGCGATGACCGCGCTGCGGCGGCTGGTCTCCGAGGAGGCCTCTACTGGTGGGCCGCACCGCTTTTCGACGGCGGTCAAGGGCCTTCGGCCGCGGCTCGACTCGGCGCTGGAGTCTGCGATCGATCGGCTGCGTACGTTTGATCCTGAGGGTGCCGAGGTGTTCGCGGTGCCGTCGCTGTTCGCCGACAACGTCGAGCTCGACGCGCCCGACACCAACCGGCGCGCGCAGATCGTCCAGGCGCGCGCGAAGGTCGGGCTGCCGCTGGCGGGGGCACCCTATGGCTACTTCGGCCGAAACATGGGCGTCGCGCTGGCGGTGGTGCCGGCCGAGAAGGGTCGCTACGACATCGAGGTCATGCTCAGCCCCGAGGCCGAGCCGCGCATTCAGACCCTGCGGGTCAACGCCGTCCCCGACGCCAACGAGGGCGTCGTCGCCTGTGCCCGGGCCGCCCTCGAGGAGGACTCCCCGCTCATCGCCGCCATGCGCGCCTTCGGCGAGCCCGAGCTGATCACCACGCCCTTGTCCGGCGACGGTTCGTCGAAGGCCGACTTCCTGGTCGTCGCCGGCGCGACCTACTGGAAGATCGCGGTGGCCAAGACCACCACCGTCACCGCCCTCCCCACCTCCGACTACCCCCGCCTCACCTACCTCGCCTCCGCCCTCCGCGGCTGACCCCTCCCCGCCGAGAAGTCACCTCTGCAGGCCGAGAGGTCACCTCTGCAGGCCGAGAGGTCACCTCTGCAGGCCGAGAGGTCACCTCTGCAGGTCGAGAAGTCACCTCTGCAGGTCGAGAGGGCACCTCTGCAGGTCGAGAGGGCATCCCAGTGACTTCTCGGCCTGCACAAGTGACGCCTCGGCCTGCATTAGTGACTTCTCGGCAGGGGGTGTGATGTCTCGTGTGAGGTCTCGGAGCTCTTGCTCTGATCGAACAAATGTTCGATACTTGCTGAGTGGGAGTGGTAGCGGGGATTGAGCAGCACCAGAAGCTGGCGCAGATCGAGCAGCTTCGGTCGAAGGTGCGACGGCTGGAGCAGAAGCCGGGCATCGGCGCGGAGCTGGCTACGCATGAGGCGCTGGGTGGGGTGGTGCAGCTGCGGGCCGGGGGGACGTACGCGGCCGACTCGCTGTCGCTGGCGATGCTGCTGCTGGCGGGGCCGTCGGGAGCAGGGGAGTGGACCGCGGTCGTCGGGGTGGAGGACTTCGGGGCCGAGGCGGCCGCCGAGACCGGAGTGGCCCTGGAGCGGACCATCCTGGTGCCGCGCCCACAGGACTCCTGGCTGGAGGCGACCGCGGCTCTGGTCGACGTGACCACCCTGGTTCTCGTCAGGCCGTCGGGGCGGGTGACGCCCGCGGTCGCCGAGAAGATCGGCGCGCGGCTGCGCACTCGCGGCGCCGCGCTGGTGGCGCTGGGGGACTGGCCGAGAGCAGACGTACGTCTTCGCGCGAGCGAGCCTCGCTGGGTCGGGCTCGGCAACGGCGAGGGTCATCTGCGGGCCCGCCGGATGGTGGTCGAGACCGTGCGCGGGACGGCCCCGCCGCGGCGTACGGCGCTGTGGTTCCCGGCCGAGGACGGCAGCCCGCGGCGAGTTCTCGAACCCGTCGCCGACCTCGCTGACCTGCGTAAACAGGAGTCGGCATGAACCGTACGCTGGTGGTCTGGTGCGCCGACTGGCCGGTCGCCGCGGCGCTGGGCGAACAGGGGCTGCCGCGGCATCTGCCGGCGGCGGTCTTCGCGCAGAACCGGGTCCAGGCGTGCAACCAGGCGGCGCGGGACTTCGGGATCAAGCGCGGGATGCGGCGCCGGGACGCGCAGTCGCGCTGCCCCGAGGTGCAGGTGCTCGCCGCCGACGACACCCGGGACACGCGGGCGTTCGAGGAGGTGCTGACGCGCCTCGAGGAGCTGCGCCCCGGAGTCATGCCGTTGCGCCCCGGGCTGGTCGCGCTGCGCTCCCCGGCGAGGTTCTACGGCGGCGAGACCGAGGCCGGCGCGGCGATCGCCGAGTGCGTGGTCGAGCTCGGGGTCTGGGACGTACGGATCGGCATCGCCGACGAGCTCTTCACCGCCGAGCAGGCCGCGCGCAGCACCGGGTTGCAGGAGACGTACGCGGTCCCGGCAGACGGAGGCTCCGCCGTGTTCCTGCGTGCGCTGCCGGTCCATGTCCTCGAGGACGCCAACGCGGTCAGCCTGCTGCAGCGGCTCGGCCTGGCCACGCTCGGTGGCCTCGCCGATCTGCCCGGCGCCGATGTCAAGGCTCGCTTCGGCGCGCAGGCCGAGTGGGTACGCCGGGTGATCCACGGCGAAGGGGCGCGGCCGGTGGCGGGACGTACGCCCCCTCCCGAGCTCACCACCGAGGTCGCCTTCGAACCGCCGCTCGACTCCGCCGAGGCGGTCTGCTTCTCGGCTCGGCAGACCGCGGAAGGGTTCGTGAAGGGGCTGGCGGCGCGGCAGGAGGTCTGCACCGAGGTGCGGATCGAGGTCGAGACCGAGTCTGCCGGCGCCCTTCAAGGCACAGCCGGGCCGGCGTCCGTCCGCACCTGGGCACATCCGCGCTGGTTCGGTGCCGCCGACCTGATCGACCGGCTGCACTGGCAGCTGGTCGGCACGCTGCGGGCGGGGGACATCCGCTCCGCGGTGACCCGGGTCCGCCTCATCCCCGAGGTCGCCGTCCCCGAGGCGGTCCATGCCGACGGTCTCTGGGGCGGCACCGACCAGCGCGTCGAGCGCGGCATAGCCCGGGTGCAGGGGCTGCTCGGTCGCGAGGCCGTCGTCGCCCCGGTGCTCCAAGGTGGCCGTAGCCCGCGCGACCGGCAGGCGTACGTCCCCTGGGGCGACCGCCCCACCACCCTTCGCGACCGCGTGCTGCCGTGGCCGGGAAGCATCCCGCCCCCGGCGCCGGCCCGGGTCCTGGACGATCCCTGGCCTGCGGAGGTCTGCGACCAGGCCGGGCGTCAGGTGGTGGTGCTCCCGCGTGGCGGTGTCTCCGGCGACCCTGCCCGTTACCGACCCGCGGCCGGCCAGCCCTGGCAGCGGGTCGCCTCCTGGGCCGGTCCGTGGCCGGTCACCGAGGGCTGGTGGGAGCCCGGCGGTGGCCGCCGGGTCGCCCGCTTCCAGCTCGTCGGGGTCGACGGTCGCGCCTGGCTGGCCACCTTCGACACCGACCACTGGCTCACCGAAGCAAGCTACGACTGAGGGAGGGACCGATGGGCTGGAACAACCCCGAGATCCCGTGGAAGGAGCTGGAACGGCGACTGTCGGGCCGCCCCGCACGCGACCCCTATGGCGACGCGCCGATCTCGCGCCGCAAAAAGCGGCTGGACGAGGACACGGTGCGCGGGCCGGAAGGCCCGGTGGTGCCGTACGCAGAGCTCCATGCCCACTCCGACTTCTCCTTCCTCGACGGTGCGAGCTCGCCGTCCGCGCTGGTCGCCGAGGCGATCCGGCAGGGGCTGCACGGGCTGGCGATCACCGACCACGACGGGTTCTACGGGGCTCCTGCCCTAGCGGAGGCGGTAAATGTGTACGGCGCCGAGGCGGCGCAGAAGCTGGCGCCGGAGACACCGGAGAGGAAGCTGCGGACCGTCTACGGCGCCGAGCTGTCCCTGGGCCTGACCAAGCCGCAGAACGGGGTCGCCGACCCCGAGGGAAGCCATCTGCTGGTGCTCGCCCGAGGTGTCGACGGCTACCGGCAGCTGGCCGCGGCGATCACCGAGGCGCAGCTGCGCGGGGATGAGAAGGGGCGGCCGGAGTACGACCTCGACGAACTTACTGATCGATCAGTAAGTTCGCCACACCCCTGGTTGATCCTCACCGGCTGCAGAAAAGGTGCCGTACGCCAGGCCCTCACCACCACCGGCCCGATCGCCGCAGCCAGGGCGCTGGCCGGTCTCGTCGATCGCTTCGGTCGCGACAACGTCGTGGTCGAGCTGACCGACCGCGGTCATCCGACCGACTCCTATGACAACGACATGCTCGCCGACATCGCCCGCGAGGCCGGCCTGCCCACGGTGGCCACCAACAACGTCCACTACGCCACGCCCGACCGGCACCGGGTGGCCGATGCGCTCGCGGCGGTCCGCGCGCGCAGGACCCTGAGCGACATCGCCGGCTGGCTCCCGGCCGGCCCCACGGCGTACCTCCGCTCCGGCGAGGAGATGCAACAGCTCTTCCGGCGGTACCCCGGCGCGGTGGCACGCAGCGTCGAGATCGCCGAGGAGTGTGCCTTCGACCTGCGCAAGGCCACCCCGAAGCTGCCCAAACGTGGGATCCCCGAGGGCGAGACCGCTGCGAGCTGGCTGCGCCACCTGACCGAGCTCGGTTTCGAGCAGCGCTACGAGATGGCGTACGCCGACAAGCCCGAGCACATCGAGAAGGCCCGCGAACGCGTGGAGCACGAGCTCGACGTCATCGAGCGCAAGGACTTCGCGGGCTATTTCGTGATCGTGCACGACATCGTGGCCTTCGCCCGGGGCGAGGAGATCCTCTGTCAGGGCCGGGGGAGCGCGGCGGCGAGCGCGGTCTGCTACGCGCTCGGGATCACCGCGATCGACCCGGTCTTCTACAACCTCCCCTTCGAGCGGTTCATCTCCGAGCACCGGGAGGAGGAGCCCGACATCGACGTCGACTTCGACTCCGACCGGCGTGAGGAGGTGATCCAGTGGGTCTACCGCCGTTATGGGCGGCGCAATGCCGCGCAGGTCGCCAACATCGTCGGCTACCGCCCGAAGATGGCGATCCGCGACGCGGCCAAGGCGCTGGGCCACTCGCCGGGGCAACAGGATGCCTGGTCCAAGCACGTCGGCTACTCCCGTGTCGAGGCACCCGAGGACATCGGTATCCCCGCTCCGGTGCTGGCTCTGGCCGAGGAGATCCACGGGGCGCCGCGCCATCTCGGCATCCACTCCGGCGGGATGGTGCTGACCGAGGAGCCGATCGGGGAGGTGGTGCCGATCGAGCGGGCGCGGATGGAGGACCGCACCGTCATCCAGTGGGACAAGGACGCCGCCGAATACATGGGGCTGGTGAAGTTCGACCTGCTCGGGCTCGGGATGCTGGCCGCGCTCGACCACATGATGCATCTGGCCCTGGAGCATCTCGATGAGCAGTGGACCCTGGCGACCATCCCCAAGGAGGAGCCGGCGGTCTACGACATGCTCTGCCGGGCCGACTCGATCGGGGTCTTCCAGGTCGAGTCGCGCGCGCAGATCGGCACCCTGCCGCGGCTGCAGCCGCGGTGCTTCTACGACCTGGCCATCGAGATCGCGCTCATCCGGCCCGGGCCGGTGCAGGGAGGGGCGGTCCATCCCTACGTACGTCGTGCCACCGGTCGTGAGGAGCCCACCTATGCCCACAAGGTGTTGAGGCCGGTGCTGGAGCGCACCCTCGGGGTGCCGTTGTTCCAGGAACAGCTCATGGAGATGGGCCGCGTCCTGGGCGACTTCGACCCCGACGACGCCGACCTGCTGCGCCGGGCGATGGGCTCCAAGCGTGGCGTCGAACGCATCGACTCGCTCAAGTCGCAGCTCTACCAGGGCATGCTCAGCAAGGGTCTCTCGGAGGATCAGGCCGAGGCGATCTACACCCAGATCCTCTCCTTCGCGAACTTCGGCTTCGCCGAGTCCCACGCGCTCTCGTTCGCCAAGCTCGTCTACGCCTCGTCGTGGTTCAAGCTCCACTATCCCGCTGCGTTCCTGGCCGGCCTCCTCCGCGCCCAGCCCATGGGTTTCTACAGCTCCCAGTCCCTGACCCAGGACGCCCGGCGTCATGGAGTGGAAGTACGCCGCCCGGACCTGGTGCTGAGCCAAGCCATGGCCGACCTCGAACCCCTGGCCGACCCGGAACCCCATGCCGAGTCGGCGCAAATGACCCAAGAATCCACGCCGAGTCGGCGCAAATGTCCCACTGAGGACGGTCGAGTCGGCGCTGATGTCCCAACGACCGGGCGCGACGACTGCCTGCGGGACGGGGAGGCGACCGAGTGGGTGCCCGGCACCCCTGACCCGACCCCGGAACACCGGCGCGACGGCAACTTCGCGGTGCGGTTGGGCCTGGATTCCGTACGCGGCATCGGCAAGGACGTCGCCGAGCGGATCGTGAAGGCCCGTGAGACTCGCCCGTTCCAGGACTCCCTCGATCTCTCGCGCAGGGCCGGGCTGGAGCGTACCCAGCTCGAGGCGCTGGCCACCGCTGGATGTTTGGAGGTGTTCACATCGAGCCGGCGGCGGGCGCTGTGGCAGGCCGGCTGGACCGAGACCGAGGACCAGCTCGAAGGGGTCCGGTTCACCGGCGAGACCCCTGAGCTGCCCGACCTCGACCCGGTCGAGGAGACCCTCGCCGACCTCTGGGCGACCGGGGTTACCCCCGGCAGCCATCCCTTCACTCACCTCCGGCCCGGGCTGACCGCGGCAGGGCTCCCGAAGATCGGCGACCTCCCCACGTACGACTCCGGTCGCCGCATCACCGTCGCCGGTCTGGTCACCCACCGCCAGCGCCCCGGAACCGCGGGTGGGGTCACCTTCATCAACCTCGAGGACGAGACCGGCATGCTCAACGTCGTCTGCTCCGCCGGGCTGTGGGCCAAGCACCGCAAGATCGCGGTCTCCACCTCCGTCATGCTCATCCGCGGCATCCTCGAGCGCAACGACGGCGTCACCAACCTCGTCGCCGACCGCCTCGCCCCGCTCGAGGAGCTACACCCCGAGGCCGCCAAGGCCATCGCCTCCCGCCACCGCTCCCGCGACTTCCGCTAACAGCCGAGACGTCACTTCTGCAGGCCGAGAGGTCACCTGTGCAGGCCGAGGCGTCACTTCTGCAGGCCGAGATGGCATGGCCTGACGTCTCGGCCTGCACAACTGACTCTTCGGCCTGCAGAGGTGACTCTTCGGCCTGCAGAGGTGACTTCTCGGCCTGCAGAGGTGACTTCTCGGCCTGCAGAGGTGACTTCTCGGCCTGCAGAGCTGACTTCTCGGCCTGCAGACCTGACTTCTCGGCAGGGAGAGGTCAGAGCGGAGCGCGGAAGAGCTCGAAGGACGTACGCCGCCGCTGCTCGAATCCGAGGCGGAGGTAGACGTCGATGGCGCTGGTGTTGGTGACCGAGGCGTGCAGGAGCGCCCGGGAGCCGCGGGCGTGGATGTCGGCGGTGATCGCGAGGATGAGGCGGCTGGCGAGGCCGCGGCCACGCGCTTCGGGGGCGGTGCAGACGGCACTGATCTCGACCCAGCCCGCCGGGTGCATCCGCTGGCCGGCCATCGCGACCAGCCGGCCTTCGTGGCGCAGGCCAAGATACGTACCCATCGAGTGGGTCGCCGCCTCGAACGGTCCAGGCTCGGTGCGGGCGACGAGCTCGAGCATCTCGGGAACGTCATCGGCTCCGAGCACGATCGCCTCGGGGTCGGACACGGCCACCACCTGTGGCGTATCGACGAGCTGGACCCCCTCACCACCGCTGACGAGCGACCAGCCGTCCCCGCAGACACCGGCCGCTCCGGTGATCAGCGCGGTGCCGCCAGGCCCGACGGCCGCGGCCAGGTCGCGCCACGCCTGCTGATCACGCGGGTCGGCGACAGCGGCGAAGATCGAGACATCGGGCCGGTAGCGACGCGCGCGCCCCGAGCCCTCGGCGAGCCGGGCATGTGACCCGGTCAGCGACGACCACACCGGGTTGTCGAGGACGTCGTCGAGGATCAGATCTGGCTGCGAGACGGACACCTGGGAATTTTCCCATCACCACACCGAACACGGTTAATTCTTTCAGCAGACGGATCGACGGGTCGCCCTTCGCGCGCACCGCGAGAAGGTCGGCGTCATCGCTTCCGAAGAGGCAACGAGGCAGCCATTTCCCGCAGCTCGCCCCGGGGGTTGAGAATGGAGGCGTGCCTTCTGCTCTGCCGCCCGGCGACCCCGCTCCCGCCGACGGGACGCTGCCGGCCGAATCGCTGAGCACCCTGGGGGAGAAGGGGCTGGGGTTCTACGTCCACGTCCCGTTCTGCACGGTGCGCTGCGGCTACTGCGACTTCAACACCTACACCGCCGTCGAGCTGGGTCCGGGCGTGAGCAGGCAGACGTACGCCTCCCAGGCCATCGAGGAGGTCAGGCTGGCCCGCCGGGTGCTCGGCGAGCGCGACAAGCAGGTGGACACCATCTTCTTCGGCGGAGGCACCCCGACGCTCCTCCCCGCGAAGGACCTGACCGACATCCTCGCGGCGATCAAGGACGAGTTCGGGCTCGCCGACGACGTCGAGGTCACGACCGAGGCGAACCCGGACTCGGTGGACCTGCACTATCTCGACACCCTGCGCGCCGGCGGGTTCACCAGGCTCAGCTTCGGGATGCAGTCGGCGGTCCCGCACGTACTGAAGACCCTCGACCGCACCCACGACCCCGAGCGCGTCCCTGCGGTGGTCGAGTGGGCACGCGCCGCGGGCTTCGAGCAGGTCTCCCTCGACCTCATCTACGGCACCCCCGGCGAGTCGATCGACGACTGGCGCACCAGCCTGGAGACCGCGCTGGCCAGCAACCCCGACCACATCTCGGCCTACTCCCTCATCGTCGAGGACGGCACGGCACTGGCCAGAAGAGTGCGCCGGGGAGAGGTCGAGATGCCCGACGAGGACGACCTCGCCGACAAGTACGAGCTGGCCGACCACACCCTGCGAAACCACGGCCTGACCTGGTACGAGGTCTCCAACTGGGCCACCGGCGAGAGCCAACGATGCCGCCACAACATGCTCTACTGGCAGGGCGGCGACTGGTGGGGCGTCGGCCCCGGCGCGCACAGCCACGTCGGCGGCACCCGCTGGTGGAACGTCAAGCACCCCAAGGCGTACGCAGACCGCATCGGCACCAACGCGAGCCCCGCCCACGCCCGCGAGATCCTGGCCGACGAGGACCGCCGCGTCGAACGCGTCCTCCTCGAGCTCAGGCTCGCCGACGGCCTCCGGACCGACGCCCTCGACGACGACGGCCGCGCCGCCCTGCCCGAGCAGGTACGCCGCGGCCTGGTCACCGTCGCCGACGACGCGATCGTGCTCACCGACACCGGAAGGCTCCTCGCCGACGCGGTGGTCCGAGACCTGCTCCCCTGAAGCCGTTCCCTGAGCTCGGGACTTAGTTCCTGACCGCAGGATCAGGGGAGTTCCTGATTGGTAAACCCCCTCCGAGAGGGCAGGGTGGAGCTATGGCAACCACAACTCTTTCCCGTCCCACCAACGACAAATGGATCGCCGGCGTATGCGGCGGACTCGGTGCCCGTTTCGGCATCAGCTCCAACCTGATCAGGCTGGCCTTCGTACTCTCCTGCCTGCTCCCCGGACCGCAGGTAGTCGTCTACCTCGTGCTGTGGATCATCATGCCGAAGCGTTCGGCCTACTGATCCACCGTCACGAAGTCGATCAGCTCCTCGACCCGTCCGAGCAGGGCGGGCTCGAGGTCACCGAAGGATGAGACCCGGGAGAGGATGTGCTTCCACGCCCGGGCGATGTCGGCCTGGTCGCGGTGCGGCCAGCCCATGTGCTGGCAGATGCCCTTCTTCCACTCGATCGACCGCGGCACGGAGGGCCAGGCCTCCAGCCCGACCCGGCCGGGCTTGACCGCCTGCCACACGTCGATGAACGGGTGGCCGACGATCAGCACGTGCTGACCGACCGCGGAGCGCCGGACCGACTCCGCGATCCGGGCCTCCTTGGAGCCCTTGACCAGGTGGTCGACCAGGACGCCCACGCGACGCTCCGGTCCCGGGCGGAAGCCGACCAGGTGGTCGGCGAGGTCGTCGACGCCGCCCAGATACTCGACGACGACACCTTCGATCCGTAGGTCGTCGCCCCAGATCTTCTCGACCAGCTCGGCGTCGTGGCGGCCCTCGACGAAGATCCGGGACTCGCGCGCGACCCGCGCCTTCACGCCGGAGACGGCCACCGACCCCGAAGCGGTCTTGGTCGGCTTGGCCGGTGCCGTGCGGGTCACCGGGGGAGTGAGGATGACCGGCTTGCCCTCGAGCCAGAAGCCCGGCCCGAGCGGAAACGTACGCCGCTTGCCGCGCCGGTCCTCCAGCGTCAGCGTGTGCAGGTCGCGGTCGATCCGGACGATCTCGCCCACGAAGTCGGTCTCGACCTCCTCCACCACCGCACCCAGCTCCGCGGGGGTCTCGACGGCGCGCCCGTTCTTGGGTTTGCGCCAGTCGCCGGCCAGGACGTCGGAGCCATAGCGATCGCTCATCCGGGCGAGGTTAGTGACCTACGCCCTCGGGGGCACGCAGCCACGCCGGTCAGTAGAGAGAGCCGGTCAGCACCCGGCCGAGCTGCTCGAGAACCTCGTCGGGCGTGGCCGCGGGCTCGGGGAAGCGGAAGGTCGTGTGGTGGCCGCCGTCGAGGGTGATCCAGGAGACCTCGACGCTCTCGGAGGTGAGGTTGGAGAGGCGTACGCCGACGATGTGTCGCGGTCGCAGACCCAGACGTGCCGCGAGCGTGTGGCACAGGTCGGCCTGGTGCTCGTCGTTCGCGTGGGCCGCGATACGGACCAGCAGATCGTTGGCGATCATGGACTCTCCAGTGGGGCGGAAGCGGTGAAGCGGGACACTCTAAGGTCAGCCTAACCTAACGCTATCTCGATGACGAGGGAAGTGCGCTCGATCACAGTCGGCGTTCCGCGCCCCGGAACGACCGCCGGAACTGGCTCCCTGCGAACGAACCGGTAGGATTGGCACTCGCACAGAATGAGTGCCAGGCGAATTCACTGAGCCTGTCGAGCAGCTGGGGTAGGGAAGGGAGCGCGAATGCAGAACGAGCGCAGGCTCTCCGTCCTCCGGGCGATCGTCGAGGACTACGTGAAGACCGAGGAGCCGGTCGGCTCCAAGGCGCTCGTGGAGCGCCACGGTCTGGGCGTCTCGCCGGCGACCGTTCGCAACGACATGGCGGCGCTGGAGGAAGAGGGCTACATCTCCGCGCCGCACACCAGCGCCGGCAGGGTGCCGACCGACAAGGGCTACCGGCTCTTCGTCGACCGGCTGACCACGGTCAAGCCCATGACGTCCGGCGAGAAGCGGGCCATCGCCGGCTTCCTCGAGGGTGCCGTGGACCTCGACGACGTCGTCAGCCGCTCGACCCGGCTGCTCTCCCAGCTGACCCGCCAGGTCGCGGTCGTGCAATACCCGACGTTGAGCCGCTCGACGGTCCGCCACGTCGAGCTGGTCGCGCTCGCCCCGACGAGGCTTCTGCTCGTCCTCATCCTCAGCACGGGTCGTGTCGAGCAGCGGTTGCTGGAGGTTGCCGACGAGGTCTCCGAGGAGACCCTGGCCACGCTGCGCTCCCAGATCAACACCGCCGTCGCCGGCGTCCAGATCGCGGAGGCGGGCGAGGCGCTGCGTGCGTACGCCCAGCCCGCGGCCGCCGACGCACCGGCCGACACCCTCAAGACCGCTGTCGCCGAGCACCTGATCGAGGCGATGAACGACCACCGCTCCGACGAGCGGATCTCGATCGGTGGCACCAGCAACCTGGCCCGTTTCGGCGACAGCTTCGACACCGCCGTACGTCCGCTCCTGGAGGCACTGGAGGAGCACGTCGTCCTGCTGAAGCTGATGGGCGAGGCGACCGCGGGTGGCCTGGTCACGGTGCGCATCGGCGCGGAGGGCCCCTACCAGGAGCTGTCGCAGACCAGCGTGGTCGCGACGGGCTACGGACCTGGCGAGGAGGCGCTGGCCACGCTCGGCGTGGTCGGACCGACCCGGATGGACTACCCCGGATCCATGGCAGCGGTGCGTGCGGTGGCGCGCTACCTCTCCCGGATCCTCGACGAGGCCTGAGCGGGCCGCACGATCATTTGATGACCCTGAGCTTGATGACTCGAGCTCGTGACCTGAGCAGGAACTGATTTCGATGGCAGGAAGAGTGACGTTGGACCCCTATGAGCTCCTCGGCGTCGACCGCGACGCCGACGACGCGGCGATCAAGAAGGCGTACCGGAAGCTGGCGCGCCAGTATCACCCCGACGTCAATCCCGATGCGGCCTCGCAGGAGAGATTCAAGGAGATCTCCCACGCCTACGAGGTGCTGAGCGACCCGCAGAAGCGGGCCGCGTTCGACCGCGGCGGCGACCCGTTCGCCGGCGGCTTCGGCGCGCAGGGCGCGGGCTTCTCGTTCACCGACATCATGGACGCCTTCTTCGGTGGCGCCGGAGCCGGCACGGCCGGCGCCGGGCGTGGCCCCCGTCCGCGCGTACGCCGCGGGCAGGATGCCCTCATCCGCCTCGACATCGACCTGGCCGAGGCCGCCTTCGGCGTCACCCGCGACCTCAAGGTCGACACCGCTGTCGTCTGTGACACCTGTGATGGCGAGGGCGCCGCGGAAGGCTCCCACCCGGTCCCGTGCGAGACCTGTCACGGCCAGGGTGAGGTCGCGGTCGTGCAGCGCTCCTTCCTGGGCGAGATCCGTACGCTGCGCCCCTGCTCGGCCTGCAACGGATTCGGCACCGTCATCCCCGACCCGTGCCGCGACTGCAGCGGCGAGGGCCGCGTGCGCTCGCACCGCACCCTGACCGTCAAGATCCCGCCCGGTGTCGACGACGGCACCCGGGTGCAGCTCGCCGAGCAGGGTGAGATCGGCCCGGGCGGTGGCCCTGCCGGCGACCTCTACGTCGAGATCCACGTCGCCAGGCACGCCACCTTCACCCGCCGCGGAAACGACCTGCACTGCACCGCGAAGGTGCCGATGACGGCGGCGGCGCTGGGCACCACGCTCAACCTGCCGACGCTGGAGGCAGACCTCGCCGAGGAAGGCTCCGACCTGGTTGACCCGGAGGACGCCTCGATCCAGATCGAGCTCCGGCCCGGCACCCAGTCCGGCACCGACCACGTCCTGCGTGGTCGCGGTGTCCCCGGGCTGCGCGGCGGTCGCGGCGACCTGATCGTGACGATCAACGTCGAGACGCCCACCAAGCTCGACCTCGAGCAGGAGGCGCTGCTGCGCCAGCTCGCGGAGATGCGCGGTGAGGAGTCCACCCAGGGCCAGCTCAAGGCGGCCCACAAGGGCGGCGTCTTCTCCTGGTTCAAGGACACCCTCAACGGGCACTGATCCCCAATGACTCTGCCTGTTCACATCGTCGACTCACTCGCCGGCGTACGCGTCGGCGACCAGGTCGAGGTCGGCGGCGAGGAGGGCCATCACGCCGTTGTCGTACGCCGGTTGCGCGTCGGTGAGCAGGTCATGCTCGCCGACGGTGCCGGCGAGGGGATCACGGGCACGATCTCGGGGACCGGCAAGAAGTCCATGACCGTACGCGTCGACGACGTCATCCTCGGCGACGCACCGCCCGCGCCCGAGCTGACCATCGTCCAGGCGCTGCCCAAGGGCGACCGCGGCGAGCTGGCCGTCGAGATGCTCACCGAGATCGGCGCCGCCCGCATCGTCCCGTGGGCGGCAGCCCGCTCGGTCGCCGTCTGGAAGGGCGAGCGCGCGGCGAAGTCCCTCGGCAAGTGGCGGGCCACCGCCCGCGAGGCGGCCAAGCAGTCCCGCCGCCTCTGGCACCCCGACATCGAGCCGTTGGCCGGCACCGACGCCGTCGCGGCGATGGTCGCGGAGGCCGACGTCGCCGTCGTGCTCCACGAGGACGGCACGCTCCCCATCGGCGCCGTTCCCATCACCGACGAGGGGTCCATCCTCGTCGTGGTCGGCCCCGAAGGAGGTCTCACCGACGAGGAGATCGCCCTCTTCGAGAAGGCCGGAGCCATCACCATCCGCCTGGGCAACGAGGTCCTGCGCACCTCCACAGCCGGCGTAGCCGCCGCCTCGGCCCTGCTGGCCCGCACCCGCCGCTGGACCTGACCCGCGGGTGGTCAGAAACCGACCTCTCGGCGTGGGGGACGGCGGGTTCGGGGAATGGCGGGTCACGATGGAGGCATGAGGAGCACACGTACGTTTCGGGGCCGCCGTGTCGTCGTCACCGTCGCGCTCTCCGGCGTGCTGGGCGGGCTGGGCGCGTTGAGCGCCGGCTGCGGCAGCAGCACCGACGCGACCGCCGAGGACCCGGACGTGTCCGCGCAGCCGTCCGAGGAACCAACCGCCCCGCCGCGTACGGCCGAGCTGATCACGCTGGCGACCCCTGCCGAGGGGGAGACCGTGTCGGGCACCCTCGAGGTCTCGGGCAAGGCCAACTCGCCCGAGGCGAACGTGCCGTGGGAGATCCAGGACTCCTCCGGCGAGAAGGTCCTCGACGGCGCGGTCACCGCGGAGGGCTGGATGGACAAGCTCTATCCGTGGAAGGCGTCGATCGACGTCTCCGAGCTCGAGCCCGGGACGTACGTCTTCATCGCCCGCACCGACGACACCTCCGACGGCGAGGGCAAGCCCGCGGAGGAGGTCGGCGCGAGGTTCAGCGTCGAGTAGGACATCATCGCTACCGTGATCCTCACCGAACGGCAGCTCAACCGGACCCTGCTGCTGCGCCAGCACCTGCTGTCCCGCGTCACTCTCACCCCGGCCGAGATGATCGAGCACCTGGTCGGCCTCCAGGCCCAGGAACCGCTGCCTCCGTTCATCGCGCTGGCCGCGCGGCTGGAGTCGCTCGACCCCTACTCGGTCAGCGCCCAGCTCGAGTCGAGCGCCTTCGTCCGGCTCTCCTCGCTGCGCTCGACGATCCACATGCACACCGCCGCCGATGCCGCGCTGATCCGGGCCTGGACCCAGCCGGTCCACGACTACTACACCCAGCGGATCGAGATCGTCCGTCCGGCGGCGCAGCTGACCGGCTTCGTCGAGGCGGTCGAGGACGTACTCGCGCTCGGTGCCCTGCCCAACGCCGCCCTCGAGGCAGGCCTGGTCGAGCACTTTCCGGGGGTGCCGGCCAAGGCGCTGGGCCTGCGCGCGCGCAATGAGCTGCCGCTGGTGCAGCTGCCGCCACGAGGACTGTGGAAGGGATCCGGCGGCCTGGTCTACGACCTGCTGCCACGCTGGACCGGCGTCGCCCCGGTGGTCGTCGACGATGTGGTGCCGACGCTGGCGCCGGAGATCGTACGCCGCTATCTGCGCGCCTTCGGTCCGGCGACCGCGGCCGACATCACCACCTGGTCCGCGCTGACCCGGCTCGGACCGTTGATCAAGCGGATCGAGGGCCTGGTGACC
The DNA here is from genome assembly GCF_050699375.1 of Nocardioides sp. Classification (GTDB taxonomy): domain Bacteria; phylum Actinomycetota; class Actinomycetes; order Propionibacteriales; family Nocardioidaceae; genus Nocardioides. Next base: position 51,076 of record NZ_JBOHDN010000195.1, read on the forward strand.
TATCGCGACGAGGCCGGCAAGACCCTGTACGACGTGCCGGACGCGCCGATCGCCACAGGCGAGGAGTACGCCCCGGTGCGGTTGCTCGGCGTGTACGACAATCTCTGGCTCGCCCACGCCAACCGTGAGCGGATCACCGCCAAGGGCACCCGCAAGGAGTGGGGAATCGCTCGGAGCGCGTCGGTCATCATCGCCGGCGGTCACCTCGTCGGTCTCTGGAAGCCGGTCGAGGGAAAGGTGGAGGTCGTCAAGCTCTTCCGTGACCTCACCCCCGACGAGCGTGACGAGCTCGCCGAGGAGACGAGCCGCGTCGACGCCCTCCTGGCCAGCTGACGCCGGCCCTGTCCGAACCGGTCAACTATCCAGTAGGACCCGGGCCCGCGGCCCGCGTAACATGGAGGTCAACAGCCTCGTGACCAGAAAGGGCCCGCCCGGGCATCCATGACCGATCGACACCCAAGTCCGCTCCCGACCGACCCTGCTTCGACGTCGCCGACGACCTCGACCAAGCACACCGTGGTCGTTCCGAACAGCGTCGACATGGTCACTCTGCTGGGCCCGGCCGATGAACACCTGGGCATCATCGAGGCGCACTTCGACGCCGACGTGCACGTGCGCGGCAACCGGGTCACCCTGCACGGCGCCCCGAGCGAGATCGCCATGATCGAGCGGCTGCTGGAGGAGCTGGTGCAGATCATCCGCACCGGCCAGGGCGTCTCCGGTGAGGCCGTCGAGCGCGTGATCGGCATGCTCCAGGCGGACACGACGGAGAAGCCGGCCGACGTGCTGAGCCTCAACATCCTGTCCAACCGCGGCCGGAGCATCCGTCCCAAGACGCTCAACCAGAAGCGCTACGTCGACGCGATCGACAACCACACGATCACCTTCGGCATCGGCCCGGCGGGCACCGGCAAGACCTATCTCGCGGTCGCCAAGGCCGTCCAGGCGCTGCAGTCCAAGCAGGTCAACCGGATCATCCTGAGCCGCCCCGCGGTCGAGGCCGGTGAGAAGCTGGGCTTCCTGCCCGGCACGCTGACCGAGA
>NZ_JBOHDN010000196.1:0-11840 GCF_050699375.1 Nocardioides sp.
GCCGAGGTGATCGGCGTGTTCGCCGGGATCTCCGTCAGCGGGAACTTGATCAGCGACCGCGCCTTCAACCCGCCCGACCCGACACCGACCGACAGCTTCCACGTGGTGTTGTAGTTCGTGTCCGGCGCCGTCGAGATCACCATCGCGTCCTGCGAGGCCGACGCGTTCGGAGTGATCGTGATCGTCGGGTCGATCCGGATCTGACCCTCACGCTCCGCCGAGGTCAGCCACTCCATGTCCGGCTTGAGCTCGACCTTCCACGCGCCGTCCTCGTCCCCACCTTCACGCAGGAGCCGCTGCGTCACCTTGCCTGAGTAGGAGGTGCCGTACGGCGAGGAGGCGTCTTCCTTCTCATCGGTCATATAAGCGGCCGGAATGACCATCACCGGGGAGTTCGCGAGCTCGCCGTAGATACCGATCGACCCATCGGCGTGCTCAACCGGGTAGAGGTCCTTCGAGACATCCAGGGTGAAGGTGTAGACCAGCTGCTCGGTGCCCTTCGCCGGAGCCTCGTCCAAGACGATGAACTCCTGGACACGACCCGGGCCAGTGACGTACTCCAGGTCGGTGCCCTCGCCGAACGCGTCAGCGTAGGCGACCTTCGAACCCTTCGCGGATGGCTTCAGGCTCTTCGCCTCGACCCCGTCCAGACCCAGGGTTGCGGTCTGGCCCGCAGGCGCGGCGAACTTCACCAGTTCCTCGGGCCGGTCCGAGAACCACGAACGCCCGCTGTTGGTGGTGTTCGCGAACACGAACGCCTTGTCCGCCGAGGGGCCCACCGTCGTGTCGATCGGCTTCCACGTCGCGTTCTTCCCGGAACCCGACTTGTAAGAGGTCGGCTTCGGAGACAGCTCGACCTGAGTGCGCCCATCACTCAGGCGCCAGTAACGGGCGCTCTCGGCCCGCTTCGACGTCAGCTCCTTGACCCGTTTCGCCTTCGGGTCGTACTTCGGCGCATGCCCGAAGGCCGACTTGTGCTTGCGGTCCTTGACCGACGAGCCCTTGGTAGCCGGCGCCGGGTCGAGGTCGTCCTCATCGACCCCTTGGTCCGCGGAGTCGTCATCGTCGCCACCGAACAGTCCGCCGAACCAACCACCATCGTCATCGTCATCGTCTTGCTCAGGCGCGGACGCGGCCTCACGGGCTGCCGCAGCGTCCGCCTCCGAGACGTTGTCCTTCGCCACGGCCGGTGAGATCGGGGAAAGCACCCCCAGCACCAGCGCCACCGCTGTCACCGCGACCAGCACGGCTTGCCGAACGGCGCGGCGTACGAAGTCAAACGACGTGAACAGACGACCAAGGCGACCGAGACGGCCCATGACGCACTCCTACAAGCTCAATCAAGTGGGGTTGCGTATGCCCGTCCCGGTACGGCACACATGCGGAGTCAGATCTTTACGTTCGGTCGGCGGCGGGCGCCACTTTCGACAACGGACTGTTGCGCTTTGGCCTCCTCAGCTGCTGCCACGTGCCACGTACCGACCAAAAGTCGCAAAACCCTCCGAATGCCTTCCGAATCGGTTTAGATACCCCCGCCCCACACTCGGCGGGGATCTCGGCGTCCACTCAGGGAGGACCACACCAATGCACACCAGTTGGATCAAGGCGCTCGTCGCAACTGTCGAGCACGGCAGCGTCGAAGCCGCCGCACGAGCCCACAACATGACGCGGCAGGGGCTCCGCAAGCGGATCTCCAACCTCGAGGCGACGACCGGGGTCAAGCTCCTCGCCAGCAGCGCTCGCGGGACGCTCACCAAGGCCGGCGAGAAGCGGATCCAGATGTTTCGGCAGATCCTCGTCGCCACGGATGAGGTGCTCAACCTCGAGCAGGCCGCCTGACAAGACGCCGAGCGGGGCGATTTTGTTCCGGACCCGTTACCGCTAACCGCAGGCAACCAATCGCATACCCCGGTACGCTTCCGCAGCCCGGTCACTCGGATCGAGGCTCCCTCACCCAAGGAGACGTCTCGTGAGACTCTCGCTCGACCGGAGAACGGGCCTGGTGGCCGGCATCGTCGCAACCGTCGCGACCGCCGCCGCCATGCTCTCTCTGCTCCCCTCGAACGCCGACGCCGCGACCACGGTCGTCCTCGACGGCGTCTCGGTCAGCGTCCCCTACGGCGGGACCCAGGTCGTCACCGTGAACCGCACCTCCGGGACGTACGCCAACGTCCGGTTCTGGGTCAAGGTCGACGGCAGGTGGACCCAGAAGTTCATGACCACCAAGGGCCGGATCGGCTCCGGCGGGCTCGTAGCGCGCGACAAGCGCAAGCAGGGCACCAGCACCACCCCGATGGGCACCTTCAGCCTGATGTCGACCTTCGGCACCCACTCCAAGGCGAGCACCCAGAAGCTGTCCCACCGCAAGATCACCAGCGAGTCCTACTGGGTCCAGGACAACAACTCCGCCTACTACAACCGCTACCGGCTCAAGTCCCAGGGCGGATTCCGCTACTGGCTCCCGGCCAGCGACGTGAACAGCTCCGAGCGGCTAGCGGCCTACCCGACGCAGTACGAGTACTCGGTCGTCATCAAGTACAACTACAACAAGCCGGTCCGCTACCGCGGCGCGGGCATCTTCCTGCACGTCAACGGCTCGGGCGCCACCGGCGGCTGCGTCAGCGTCCCGCGCTGGATGATGAAGGAATACTTCAGCCTTCTCGACCCCACCAAGAAGCCCGTCATCGCCGTCGGCGCCTGAGGGTTCGCCGCCACGTACGTGTGGTCCCGCCGCTCCAACGGCGGGGCCACGCGCGTTTTGCGGCTGCGGCACGTCGCCCAACAAGTCTGGTCAGACCTGACCAAGGCGGCGCACCATCGAGGGCATGACGATCGTGAACATCTACGAGGCGAAGACCTCGCTGAGCAGGCTGATCAGTGCGGTCGAGGCCGGCGAGACGATCATCATCGCCCGTAACGGCCGACCGGTCGCACAGCTCGGCCCGATGCCCAAGCGGGCGCCACGTTCTCCGGGCCGGATGAAGGGCCACGTCCGGATCCACGAGGACTTCGATCAGTGGACCGACGACGATCAAGCCGCCTGGTACGGCGACGACTCGGACCCGCTGGCCTCGTGAAGCTCATCCTCGACACCCACATCCTCCTGTGGTGGTGGGACGACTCGCCGAAGCTCCCGCAGGCAGCATCGAAACCTGCCTTCACCTGCACTTTCAGGTGAGGGCTGGTTCTTTGCCATCTAGCCAGGCTGTTCGCATGTCGGGACCGCAGCGCCCCGACCCTTGCCGCCCGACGGGGCCGTCATTACTGTTCGGTAACCCACGGCAAGTGACCGCCATCACACTTGTCTCGGAGGCGGCAAGGCCACCCTCGACCTTCAGGAGAACACGTGAGCCCAACCCTGTCCCGTGTCATCACCAGCTCCGCCGCGGCCATCGCCGCCGCCGGCTCCCTCATCGCCATCTCGACCCAGAGCGCCGGCGCTGCGATCACCGAGGAGTACGCCGCACTCGGGGACTCGTTCGCCTCGGGCAACGGCACCCGGAATCCCGACATCAACCTCGGCTGCTACCGCAGCAGCGAGGCGTACGGCCCTGAGATCGCCGCCGAACGGGCGAGCACCACCCTGGTCTTCCCAGCGTGCGGCGGCGCGGTCACCGACGACGTCATCAACACCCAGAGCAAGTCACTCACCGCCGAGACCGACTGGGTCACCGTCAGCATCGGCGGCAACGACGTGGGCTTCGCCGAGCTCCTCCTCAACTGCGGCGGCTCACTCGACGAACCGCTCTGCCTGGCAAAGGCCGACGAGGTCAACCAGCGCATCGACACCGACCTCGGACCCAAGCTCGACACCGCCTACGCCTCCATCAAGCAAGGTGCGCCCAACGCCGGCGTGATCTCGATCGGCTACCCACGCTTCTTCGGCTCCGACATCAGCTGCCTCGACGCGGACGGCATCACACCCAACGAGGCAACCGCCCTCAACGGGCTCGCCGACAATCTCGAGGCCAAGGTCGCCGACCGCAGCCGCGCGGCCGGCATCCAGCACATCAACCCGATCCAGCAGTTCGCAGGACACGACATCTGCTCCAGCACGCCGTACCTCAACGGCAAGGCCGAGCTCAACGCGGCCGACGCCTACCACCCCAGCCCCGAGGGCTACAGCAACGGCTTCAAGCCCCTCATCCGCAAGATCATGGGCTGACGGCTGACGCCCCGTACCAACCAGACTGCGCCGCGGACCAGGTGATCACCAGCCTGGTCCGCGGCGGTTGATGCGTAAGGCTTGGCACATGGACCCGAAGGCTCGAGCCCGCACCAGCATCCGTACCGAGATCTACACCGAGACCTCGCCGACGCACGAGCGCAACGAGGACCTCGTGCTCGCCGGCGACGACTTCGTGATCGTGCTCGACGGCGCAACACCTGTGCCGGGGCTCGAGACCGGATGCGTCCACGACGTGCCATGGCTCGTACGCCACCTTGGCCTCCGCCTCACCGAGGGCCTGACCTCTCCAGGTTCTCCGAGCCTGGCGGAGACTCTCGAGATCGCGATCTCGGGGGTGTGCGCTGCCCATGCCGACACCTGCGACCTGACGAACCCGAGCAGTCCCTCCTCGACGGTCGCGCTCCTTCGCGTACGTGATGGCCGGGCCGACTATCTCGCTCTCGCCGACTCGTCCGTCGTCTTCAAGATGGCGGACGGAAGTGTCCTCCCGATCACAGACGACCGCCTCGATCACCTCAGCGACTACTCCGTGCCAGCGGTCGCGGCCGCGAGGAACACCGCTGGAGGATTCTGGGTCGCCAGCACCCAGCCGGAAGCAGCGCGCCACTCCGTCACCGGCACCGTCGACCTGACCGCCCAGCCGGTCACAGCAGCTGCCGTCCTGACCGACGGTGCCGCCACCATGGTCGAGCGCCACGGGCGGAGCTGGGACGAGCTGCTGACCGTCCTCGAGTCCGGACCCGCTGAGCTGATCCGCCGAACCCGCGAGCTCGACGAGACCGCGACGGGCACGCTCAGCGGCAAACGCCACGATGACGCGACCGCTGCTCTGTGTCACTTCGTCTGATGCGCCGTGTTTCGGACCTCGAGGTCTGATCCCCTGGACTGTGAGCAAGCACGCGATAAGTCGCCTTGTGGGGATACCTACATTGCATTGTTCACAAACACGACAGCACAACGCGATGACCACAACTTTCCCAGGGCTTTCAGACGTCGCGGTGTCGTTCGACGCGAAGATCCACAAGCAGCGCCATCAGGTGCTCGAGGACGAGGTGTTGCCGCGAAAGTTACGGCTGATTTCAGGAGTCTCCGGGCGGTTTTCGCGCCTATGCACGCCCGATCTGAGGTGGCTAGACTCCCCGCTTCGTCACGGCGAGTCGCACAGCAACCGGGGGGCTGCAGATGCTGACTCCACTCGTCGTGCCCTGTCATTGACAGTTATCAATACATATTGGAGAAGTCACTTGCGCTCCCCACTCTCGGTCCGCGGAGCCGCCTTTGTGGCAGCAACCGCGATGATCGGTCTTTCCGTGACCGCGGCTCCTGCGACGGCGGCGGCGGAGAAGCCCAAGGCCAAGGCGTCCTCGGTCGCCCTTACCGCCAACCTTGGCGACAAGGTCAAGGTCGACACCGGTCGCTACACCGCCACGTACAACGGCAAGAAGACCGTCAACTCCGGCACCAACAAGCCGGCTCTTCCCCTCCTCACCGACGAGCAGCAGCTGCTCTCGGTCGGCGTCTTCGCCCAGGACGCGGCCGCTGCTCTCCAGAACGGCACCGCCTACTCCGGCGCGTGCTCGGCTCTGGCCGGCAAGGGTGCGACCCTGGTCGCGATCGGCGACGGCTCCAGCTGCGTCAAGCCTGGCGAGGCCGTCACCGTGAACCTCGCCGAGCTGAACCTCCAGAAGCTCGGCGCCACCACCGACTACCTGATCACCGACGAGAGCAAGGACTTCCACGTCAAGCTCGGGCCGGTGAACAACCTTGTGCAGAACGTCGTCGCCGGCGTGCTCACCAAGGTCGGCGGCCTCTCGGTCGGTGTCGACCTCGACGCCGCGGAGAGCACCTGCATGGCGCAGGGCAGCCAGTTCAAGGGCGACACGAAGCTCAAGAACGCCGTCGTCAACGTCAACGTCCCCGGCAAGGGTGACATCAAGGTCGCCGACCTGCCGGCGAACCCCAAGAAGAACTCGACGGTCGTCCCCGACCTCTCCCCTGTGACCGACGCCGTGCTCGGCCGCGTCGACGCGCTGCTGCAGGCTGGCCTGAGCAGCAAGCTCGCTCCGGCCGGGATCGACGTCTCGGTCCGCATCGACCTGATCGAGCACATCAAGGAGCGGCTCGCCACGGTCCTCAAGGGTCTCGAGTCCGACCTGGTCAAGATCACGATGAACAAGCAGGACAAGACCGCGAAGTCGCTCGAGGTCTCCGCCCTGGACATCAAGGTCCTCGACGCGGTCAAGAAGGTCGGCGCCCCGACCGCCGCCAATGTTGCCATCGGCACCAGCACCTGCGGCACCAACGGCCTCAGCCTTTCCGAGGAGAAGGCCGCTGAGACCGGCGACAAGAACAACGTCGCCGTGAACGTCTCTGGCGACAAGTCGGACCCGCAGGCCGGCGTCTCGGCCAAGCCGGACGACGCCCCCGCGAACGCCGAGATCGACCTGCTGTCGTCCCCGGCCGCCAAGGGCGGGGTCGCCGCCGGCGCGCTCGCTCTGCTGCTCGCCGCCGCTGCCGCCACCCGGTGGTTCCTGCTGCGCCGCGCACAGGGCTGATCTGCTGATCAGAACCAGCTAGCAACACCTGGATCCCAGGCCGAGGCTTCAAGCCTTGGCCTGGGGTTCGTTTTAGCGCAGCCCGCACACCGGCACGGCCCCGGAGAACATTCGCGCAGACGTTCGCTTTTCGCGGCGCGCCTCCCCCATCGATCCTCGGTGCTCCGACAGAGTTCAGCAGCCCTCTCAAGCTCCCCAGAGCTCTTCCCCAACTCTCTGGAGTCCCACCATGCTGCGCCCTCCGGCGGCCCTGCTCGCCGTCGCCCTCCTCTGCTCCGGCTGTGCCGAGATCTCCGAGCCGGACACCGCGGTCCAGGCCGGCTACGACGCCGGCAGCGGCGAGAAGGTCAGCCTTCCTCTGACGGAGGCGATCGACAGGCTTCCGGTCGCTGACGAGGTCTCCTCCGGCTACGAGCGGGAGAAGTTCAACCACTGGGTCGACGCCGACGGCGACTGCCAGGACGCCCGCGACGAGGTGCTCCGGGCGGAGTCGACGAAGAAGGCGCGCGGCAGGTGCGAGGTGACCAAGGGCGCCTGGCACTCCGCGTACGACGACGTCACCCTCAAGCGCCCAGGCGGCCTCGACATCGACCACATGGTCCCGCTCAAGGAGGGCTGGGAGTCCGGCGCCGACGCATGGACCAGCGAGGAGCGGGAGACGTACGCCAACGACCTCGGTGACCCGCGCGCGCTGATCGCGGTGACGGCCGCCAGCAACCGAAGCAAGAGCGACCAGGACCCGGCCGACTGGATGCCCGACGCCAGGAGCTACCACTGCACGTACGTCGCCGACTGGGTCGCCGTGAAGATCCGCTGGAGCCTGTACGCCGACCCCGCCGAGCAGGCGGCGCTCGCTGACGTCGCCGCCGGATGTGACAACCCCGAGATCACGGTCCGGCTGGCGCACGACGAACCGCCCGGCAACGGAGGCGACCAGAGCGGCGGTCCCGAGAGCAGCCCAGACGGAAGCACAGGTGGCTCGGGCGGCGACGACCCGCGCTTCGGCACCTGCGCCAAAGCGACTGACGGGGGATACGGACCGTACGAGAAGGGACGCGACCTGGAGTATGAGTGGTATCGCGACGGCGACGGCGATGGTTCGGTGTGCGACAGATGATCTCGGCCCGCGCGAACGAACGAGCGCGTATCATCCGGATTCCACACTGCAGAAGCAAGCCTACGCGCCCGTAACCCGCGAACGCCCGCGAACGTTGAGTGTGACGAAGGTCAAACGGAGGGAATAACGTGCGCACAACACTCATCGCGCGGGGAGCCGCGGTTGCGGCCGCAGCCGCCATGGTTGCCTTGTCAGCAGCACCCGCGACGGCCGCCACGGTCTCGCAGGCGTCCGCCACCGCGCTGAGCCTCGAGCTCGCCGGCACCGGAGCGCGGGACACCGGCACCTATGCCGTCACCAACGACGGCTCCACCGAGTCCAGTGAGGGCGTCAACGAGCCGCTCATCACCGCGCTCGGCGGGCAGGATGCGATCCAGGCGGGCACCTTGGCCCAGGACGCGGTCGCCAACGGCGACGCCAGCTCGGCAGCCTGCGCCGGTCTCGCCGGCGACGGCGCGACGCTGGTCGCCGTGGGCTCCGGCAACTGCCTGAGCGGCGGCGAGAACCTCTCGCTCGATGCGGCCAGCCTCGACTTCAGTGATCTCGAAGTCATCCAGTCCGATCTGTTCCAGGGGATGGACCAGCAGCTGATCGGCGCGCTCTCCGATGCCGGAATCGACCAGAGCGCGCTCACCGGCCCCCTCTCCGCGGGTCTCCGGGACGCACTCACCGCACTGGGCAACCCCGGCCTCCACCTGGACCTCGGCGCGGTGCAGAGCAGCTGCACAGCCGACAAGGACAGCGCCGCCGGCGACAGCACCCTGGCGAACACCAGCGCGTACGTGACGATCCCGACCGTAGGCGATGTGAAGCTGGTGCAGCTCCCCGTCGACCCCGACGTCAACCAGAAGGTCGTCACGGACCTGTCCGGCGTCGTCGAGGCTGTTCAGAAGGCGATCAACGCCCAGTTCGACGAGGCCCTCGCCGACGTCAGCGGCAAACTCACCGACGGAGCCCTGGACGCGGCGCTGCGGCCGCTCGGCCTTGGTGCCAACCAAGTGCTCGACCAGCTCCAGGCGAACGCCCTCGCGCCGATCAGCCAACAGCTCGCGCCGCTGGAGGACAATGTCCTCGACATCACCCTCAACCAGCAGACCACCGCACCGGGCGAGATCACCGTGACCGCCCTCAACGCCAAGGTCCTGCCTGCCGCCGAGCAGTTCGTCGGCGCGAGCCTGGCGGACATCAGCATCGGCACCAGCCACTGCGGCCCGAACAGCCCGGTCGCGAAGGCGAACCCGCACGTGCCGCAGGCGAAGGCCCCGCCCGCTGACGTTCCGACCGTCGTGACCGCCGGGATGGAGACGTACGACGACGGCAGCGCCGGACGCATCGCTCTGGTCGCGCTGCTGCTCCTCGCCGCCGCGGGCGCCGGTGCCGCGGCGTACGTCCGCGCGCTGCGACGTGGCTGAGACCACCAAAGAGACCTACTCGCCGTCGCGGTTCACCGCGGCGGCGAGTGGCTTGTGGACAGCGCTGGTCGCGCTGGCCGTGGCGATGATCCTGGCCGGGCTGGTCTGGCCCAGCGGGAGCGCGGCGCAGACGGTGCCACCCGGCGCCCCGCAGCGGCTCGAGCTGCCGGGGCTGAAGACGAAGGCGAAGGTAGTCCCGATCCGGCTCCGTGGCGAGGTGCTCGACCCGCCACGCAACCCGCGGGAGATCGGCTGGTGGGTCGGCAGCGCCAAGCCCGGCTCACCGCAGGGTCAGACCGTCGTGACCGGCCACACCGTCCACACCGGCGGCGGCAGCCTCAACAAGCTCGACCACATCAAGGAGGGGCAGGAGGTCGACGTCGTCACCAAGGACGGCACCTTCCAGCACCAGGTCGACGCCGTCGAAGTGCTCAGCCGTCAGGAGCTGGCCGAGCAGTCCCAGCGGCTCTTCGGCCAGGACCACGGCGACGGCCGGCTGGTGATCATCACCTGCACCGACTGGAACGGCTCGACCTACGACAGCAACATCGTCGTGATCGCACACCGGTTCAACAGCCTGCCTAACTCGTGATGCCGAGTCGGCGGATCTGACCCCGTGTCTGGCGAAGCGAAGCGAGCCAGAGGGGTCGGATGCGCCGACTCGGCAGTAAAACCTAGAGATACAACCCAGTCGACTCGTCCGCGATCCGCTCAGCCGCGACAGCATGCACATCACGCTCGCGCATCAGGACGTACACCTCACCGGCGACCTCGACCTCAGGCTTGTCATCGGCGTCGAAGAGCACGCGGTCGCCGATCTCGACAGCCCGCGCGTGCGGGCCGACCGCGACCACGCGGGACCAGGAGAGCCTCCGGGCCGCGCCCATGGCGGCGGTCGCGGGGATGACGATGCCGCCGGAGGAGCGCCGTTCGCCGCCGTCGGACTCGACCTCGACCAGCACCCGGTCGTGGAGCATCTTGATGGGGGTCTTGTCGGTCACGTCCGTCATTCTCTTTGCTGGGCTCTTGCTGGGCTCTTTGCTGGGGAGGTCGTCTCGACAGGCTCGACCACCGAGTCGGGTCAGTTGGCCTTGGTGATCTTACGCAGCGTCGCCATGAGCAACGCGGCGCCCACCACGCCGCCGACGGTCTTGGCGATGTTGCCCATCTTCGGCTCGCCGGTGACCGGGTCGACGTAGACCGCCTTCACCGCCGCCGCCTGGCGCTGGACGATCGTCTTGGGGCTGCCCCGATAGATCAGCTCGTCGATGGTGCCCGCGAGCCGGTCGCGGATCTCTTCGATCTCGGACTCGAGCGAGGAAGTCTGGTCCTTGGACATGCGCAGACCTTAGCAACCGGCGTACGGCCACTGCTCGAACCACCGCTGCGGTTCGCGAGGGAATGTTCGCTAGGTTGGCGACATGACACGTCTCGAGCCGGGCGATGTGGCCCCCGATCTCACTCTTCCCGACGACACCGGAGCCGAGGTCTCCCTGAGCAGCCTGCGCGGCCGCAAGGTGATCGTCTACTTCTACCCCGCCGCGATGACGCCCGGCTGCACCAAGCAGGCCTGCGACTTCACCGACTCTATCGACTCGTTGAAGGCCGCCGGCTACGAGGTCATCGGCGTATCGAAGGACAAGCCCGCCAAGCTCGCGAAGTTCCGCGAGCGTGACGGGCTCACCATCACCCTCGTCTCCGACGAGGACCTCTCGGTGCACAAGGCGTACGCCGCCTATGGGGAGAAGAAGCTCTACGGCAAGCTCGTCGAGGGCGTGATCCGCTCGACGTTCGTGATCGACGAAGAGGGCAAGATCGAGGTCGCTCAGTACAACGTCAAGGCGACCGGCCACGTGGCCAAGCTCCGCCGCGACCTCGGCCTCGCCTCGTAGAGACCGCACGGGTAGGGACCGCGGCGTACAGCAGGCGGCCCTACCCGCGATCTCTTGGTCCTACTGCTGGTCGTCGGGCTTCTGGAAGCTCGGCGGAGGAGGAGGTACGTCCTCGCCCGGGATCTCCTTGGGCGGCTCGACGACCACAGGGCCGGTGCCCCACTTGGCGCCGGTCTCCTTCAGCCACGTACCCGCCTGGGCCGCGACATCGGTGGCCGCTTCGCCGACCTGGAGCAGCCCCGAGAGGGCCTGGTTCCTGGGCGATGCGGCGTCGGTCGCCGAGGCGACCTCGGCCCGCTTGGCCTCGAGCTGGGCCTTGAACTCGCCCGCCTTCTCGATCGTCTTCTCGCCGCCGGTGACAAGGTGAGGTGCAGACTTCACCTTGGCGTCCTCGACTGCTGGTTTGGCGCCGTCGACGCCCTTCTGGACGCCATCGCGCCAGTTGGACGCGTTGTCCTTGAACGACATGGGTCATCCCTCCTGGATGGGTGTTGTTCTTCCATCCTTGAGGGTCGGGTGCGCATTGTCCATGGGGATCGCCCCTGGTACGCCCCGGGTCCGACCCGGACCCTGTGTGCCGAAGGCGGGACTTGAACCCGCACGTCCTAAGACACGTGGACCTAAACCACGCGCGTCTGCCAATTCCGCCACTTCGGCTTGCGGCGATCAGTCTAG
>NZ_JBOHDN010000197.1:0-25877 GCF_050699375.1 Nocardioides sp.
ACGCGGCGAGCCTGTGGTCGAGGAGTGCGCCACAGGACCTTGACCTCAACCCAGCTTCACCCCCGACGATGATGAGATGAAGTTCACCGACGCCCAGCTGAACTACCTCCGAACCCAGCACCTAGGAAGACTCGCAACCCTGGCCCCCGACGGCGGCCTCCAGAACAACCCCGTCGGGTTCAAGATCGACGATGAGCACAGGATCCTGATCGGCGGCCACGAGATGGGCAGGTCCAGGAAGTTCAGGAACGCCCAGAAGCACAACCAGGTCGCGTTCGTCGTCGACGACCTGAGGACCACCGATCCCTGGCAGCCTCGGATGGTCGAGATCCGCGGCACCGCCGAGGCGCTCACCGACATCGACCCGCCGATGAGAGGCATGTCCCGCGAGATCCTACGGATCACCCCGACCTGGATCAGAGACTTCGGCCTGGGCGACTAGCCTCCCGCTTACCCAGCAGCCGAGCAGGCACCAGCGAGAGCGGGTTGATGGAAGCCCGGATGCGCTGCCACCTGGTGCGCTCGGAGGAGAGCGAGGTGCGCAGGGTGCCGACCTGATCCCAGTACGCAGCGACCGCATCGTCCTCGGGCGAGGCCTCGGCGAACATGGTGGTGTCGGTCATGAGCGCCAGTCCCGGCGCACCATCGAGCCCAGGCGCCGCGGCGAGGACGGCGGCCTGCTCACGGCGGGTCGCGCCGACAGGCGCCCCGACTCCGTGGTCGCGAGCGTGGTCTAGCGTCTCCCGCCAGCCGCCGGAGAGACGGTTGACCGGGGTCCCGCGCGTGCGGCGGAGATGTCGCCGCCAGAGCTTGGCGCCGATGATCGCCCCGCACAACGCAGCGATCAGCAGCAGAGGCAGACCGACGTACTTGAGGACGGCCACCAGCCACCCCGGCAGCGTGAACCCGTCGGGACGCGAGTTGGCCTTCTGGTTGACCGACTCGTCCAAGGGGTCGCCGGAGGTGGAGGGCGGGCGCACCGGAGCCGGCGGCGGGACGACCTTGCCGGTGACGAGCTCCTCGGGCTGAGGGGCGTTCTGCTCGGGCGGCTTCTCGGTGTTCATGAACTCGGACCAGTCCAGGGTCGCCCAGGAGCCGTCCGACATCCGCAGCTCGACCCAGGCGTGCATGTCCTTGCCCTGGACGACGCCGTCGGATCCCACGACGGCCCCGAGCACCACGCGCGCCGGCACGCCGACCTGGTTGGCCAGCACCGCCATCAGCGCGGCGTACTGCTCGTCGTTGCCGGCGAGCTGTCCACCCTTGGCGGTGAAGTCCGCGAGGCGGCGCAGGGAGTGGCCTGCCGGATACTGCTGGTTGGGCGGCTCCCCATCTGTATAGGTGCCCTCCTCCTTCAGCTTCGAGGCGACCGCCAACGCGTTGGTGATCGGCGATTCACCACCGCCGGCGTACTCGGCCGCGAGCGCCTGGAACTGCGCTGCCTCGTCGCCGATCGGCGACCCACCCGACCAGGTCTCGCTCTTCTCCCCGACCTTCTCGTCGGAGACCGAGGCGGTGAAGGAGTAGGAGTCGCCGGGCTTCAGCGCCGACGGCAGGACCCCGGTCGAGGTCGCCAGGTTGTAGCGGAACGAGTCGGAGTCGGGCCCGTCGAACGAGATGTGCGTGAGCGCGGTCGGCAGCGGCACCCAGACGCCGCCGAAGTCCTCCCCGATCGTGATCGTCCCGCGCACCTGCTTGCCGTCGGCCAGCGGGTTGCGCAGGGTCGAGCTGATCTTCTGGAAGGTGTCGTCGGCGCCGTCGGAGACGCCCGAGTCGTTGGCCGCGCGCCAGACGGTGCCGTCGTAGGAGTCCATCGCGGCGACCCGCACCCGGGTCCCCTCGGGCAGCCCCGAGACGCTGAACAGGTCCTTCTCGTAGAGCCGTCGCTCGTCCTCCGGCGTCTGGTAGCCCTTGGTGTAGACGCGGTATCCGGCCAGCGGAGACGGATACTTCCCGACGTTGAACGGCGGCTCGATCTCGCCGCGCAGCACGGTCCGTTCGGGGGCCAGGCCGGGCAGGAACGGACCGACGATGAAGGCGAGGCCGGCGGCACCGATACACAGGCCGGCCCCGAGAGCCGTGCGCGAGATCCGGCGACCACCGCCAGCCATGGAGCGCGCCCGGAGCCCGCGGATGCACAGCCAGGCGATAGCGATCGCGCCGAAGAGCGAGCCGAGGAGCGCGGTCTTGGACGGATCCTGGACACCGAGCAGGATCACCCCGGCCATCAGCAGCAGCGCGACGAGCACAGGCGGCAGCGCTGCCTTCGACCGGATCGCCAGCGCGAAGCCGACACAGCCGGAGACCAGCCCGAGGATGTACGGGATCGTGAGCAACGCCCCGCCGTCGACCGGCGGGAGGGTGGTCAGCAGCCGCTTCCAGCCGTTCACGGAGTTGTCGGCCAGAGTGCCGAGCGTGTCAGGAACCGGCAGGACCGCGAGCCCGCCGAGCCCGTGCAGCGCCACCGCGCCGCCGAGGACGAAGAAGGCCGCCAGGAGCCCGACGCCCAGGACGACCACCGGCTGCCCACGCCCGACGAACGCGATGGCGATGCCGAGCGCGAGCCCGGCGACGCCCGCGATCAGGTAGGTCCAGCTGGCGTACGTGTCGTCGAAGCCGAGGAAGGCGATGGTGCCGAGCAGAAGCAGGAGGGCGGCATCGAGCGCGTGGTGCTTGGCGGGCATCATCCTGACAGTCCCTTCGACAGCACGATCGGGAGCTGGTCCAGATCGGGGACGGTGAGCATCGGCAGGTCTGCGACCGCCTTGAAGCCGGCTCGCTGTGAGGTGTCGACCCGCACCGCGACCGTGGTGGTGTCGACGGAGAACTGCCCGGCCGCGCGCTGCAGCGTCACGAACTCCGGATAACGCCCGGTCACGAGCATCACGAGCGACGCGTCCGGTGCCTGCCGGGCCGCTTCGGCGGCGATCTCGATCAGGTTCGTCTGCTGCGGAGTCGCCCGCGCACAGGAGTCCAGCGCCGTACGTCCGCCGCCGCTCGCCGCGGTGGCCCGCACCATCATCACCTCGCCGGTCGCGAACGAGACGTCGAACTCGTCCAGGAGGCCCCGGCGCAGCAGCGAGCCCGCGATCGACATCGCCGACTCGTACTCCTCCTCGCTGTCGTAGGAGGTCGGCGCGGAGTCGACGATGACGACGACGTGGGAGCGCCGGGTGTCGAGGAACTGCCGAACCAGCAGCTGTCCGTGACGCGCCGAGGAGCGCCAGTGGACGTGACGCAGGTCGTCGCCGGGGACGTACTCACGCAGTGCGTGGAAGGCGAGGTCGCTCATCGAGGTGTTCTGTGCCGTCGATCCCTCGAGGTCGCGGATCAGGCCGACCCCGAAGGGCTCCAGGTGCGTCGTACGCGGGTGGACGAACACCTCGGTGCGGTCCGTCCACTCCTGCACCCGACGGAAGAGTCCGAGCGGGTCGCCGCGCACCGTCCGGACGGGACCGACGTCGATGACGCCGCGGCGCTGGGTGGGCACCACGAACAGCTCGGTGTGCTCGGACCCGGGCAGCAGCACCGGCAGGTCGAAGGTGACCCCACCGGAGCCGATCGGGAACTCCAGGCTCGTGGAGACCAGTGGTGCGCGGGCGTCGTTGCGGGCGCGCAGCTCGCCGGTCAGCGCCTGGCCGACGGAGACACGGGGCGGCTCGACCACCGTCGCCACCGTCAGGCGGGTGCGTCCGATCATGAAGAACGCCGCGGCGATCACGATGAACAGCGCGGCCAGCGCGACCACTGCCGCCTCGATCCAGCCCAGCGCCGCCGCCGCGACCCATGCCAGCGCGCCCAGGAGCACCACGCCCCAGCCGATCGCGGTCACCGTACGGAACCAGGGACCGACCCTGTCGGCGACAGATGTGTATGCCGCAACCACCCCGGCCCTTACCGGACCGAGGCGTCTTTGCAGGTCGGCAACGAGATTGCCGACGCCGAGCCTGGTCATCTCAGGCGACACGCTCGGCGGGAGCCGGGACAGAGGTGAGCAGGTCGCCGATGACGTCCTCGACCGTGATGCCGTTGAACATCGCCTCCGGGTCGAGGATCAGGCGGTGGCAGAGCACCGGCTCCGCGAGCGACTTGATGTCGTCGGGCAGCACCTGGGAGCGGCCCTCCGCGAGCGCCCAGACCTTGGCGGTACGCACCAGGGCGAGGCAGCCGCGCATGGACGCTCCGAGGCGTACGTGCTTGTGACGACGCGACGCGTCGACCAGCGCGGAGACATAGGCGACGATCGCCGGGTCGATGTAGACTTGGTCGGCCATCTCCGCCATCTGGGTGACCGTCGGGGCGGTGATGATCGGGGTGACCAGCGTGGCGCGGTCACGCACCGAGGAGTTCATCAGCAGCTCGACCGTCGCGTTCTGGTCCGGGTAGCCGACCGACGTCTTCATCAGGAAGCGGTCCAGCTGCGCCTCCGGGAGCCGGTAGGTCCCGGCCTGCTCGATCGGGTTCTGGGTCGCGATCACCATGAACGGGCGGCCGACGTCGCGGGTGGCGCCGTCGACGGTGACGCGGCCCTCCTCCATGACCTCCAGCAGCGCCGACTGGGTCTTCGGGGAGGCCCGGTTGATCTCGTCGGCCAGCACGATCGAGTGGAAGATCGGACCGGGGTGGAACTCGAAGGAGCCCTTGCCCTGGTCGTAGACCGTGACGCCGGTGACGTCGCTCGGGAGGAGGTCGGGCGTGAACTGGATGCGCGCGTGCGAACCCTGGACCGTGTTGGCCAGGGCGCGGGCGAGCTGGGTCTTCCCGGTCCCCGGGTAGTCCTCGAGGAGCAGGTGGCCCTCGGAGAGCAGCGCGGTCAGCACCAGGCGGATCACGTTGCGCTTGCCCAGCACCGCCTTCTCGACGTTGTCGGCCAGCTTCTCGAAGGTCTCGTGGAACCATCGGGCCTGCTCATGGGTGACGGTCATTTTCTTCTATCCCCTACCACGTAACGGTCTTTCTCTGAGTCGGTCGCCCGTTGGTCGTGCAGGTCACGGTGAACGGGGTGTTGGCGCCGACCCAGCCGCTGCCGCTGCCGCTGCCGCTTCCACCGTTCCCGATCGTCACCCTCCACGTGCCCGCGGTGGCGCTGGTGTCGCACGTCCAGGTCTTGCCCGTGAAGGCGGGGTCGGTGATCGTGGAGCCGACGAACCAGCAGGTGCCGCCGCACTGGGTCTCCGGCTGCGGGCAGGCGCTGCCCGAGCACTCGCCGGCCTTGTTCACCTTCATCGTCGGGTCCGGCGGACGGTCGGTCTTCACCGAGACCGAGTCGGACTTGGCTGCCCTCGACGGTGAGCTGTCGCTGATGGTCACCGTGTAGGTGTAGGACGTGTCCCAGTTGGGTGCGGTGTCGGTGCCCGACCGGTTGCCCGCGCCGGTGCCGGTGTTGAACCGGCTGACCTCGGTGCCGCCGCGCTTGACGACGACCGTCGCCGCGTTGCCGTTGGGGTTGTAGCTGACCCGCCAGTTGACCTTGTTGCCGTCGACGCTCGCCGAGATCGACGGCTTGCCGAGCGGACCGTAGGTCGTCACGTTCTTCGACGACCAGGCACCACAGGACGCCCCGGCACCGGTGCCTCCGGCGGAGTCGTTGCAGGCTCGCAGCCGCACGGCCGTCGAGGTGCCGTTGTTGAACCCGGAGATCGTCTTGGTCTGCTGGCCGGCACCATCGGGCGAGTAGGTCCAGCTTCCGCACGAGGAGCCGTTGCGGTCGCACTCGACCCGGTTGGTCTTGCCGTGCGAGGCCCGCGGGGTGAAGACGATCTTCGCCTGGCCGTTGGTCCCGGTCGGGGTCGCGCTGGCGAAGGAGACCGCGTCCGGCGTCGCGGCCGCCTCGACCTTGCCGCCGGCGGAGTAGCTGGAGATGTGCGCCTCCGGTGAGCCGCCGCCACCGGTCTCGCGCGGCGAGGTCGCCTCCGCGTTGCGGGCACGGACGGCGTACGTGTAGATCGTGCCGTCGTTGGCGACATCGTCGCGGCAGCTGGTCTCCGTCACCCACGAGCAGACGATCTTCTCGCCGGAGCCGCCGGTGCGGCGTACCTCATAGGTGACCGGCGCGGGGCCGTTGGCCGCGACCGGGCTCCACGAGACGGTCACCGACTTGCCCGAGTTGTTGGCCGTGTCGTTCCACTCGAAGGTCGGGGTCGCGGGGGTGTCCGGCTTGCCGGCGCCCATCCCCTCGACGGTCGCCGAGGGGCCCTTGTTGGTCTTGACGCCCTTGTCGTTGAGCGGAACCACCGTGAACTGCACCGGGTCACCGTTGGAGCTGACCGCGGCCGGGTAGGTGGTCTGGCTCCCGGAGATGTCCTTGATGCCGCCGCCGGGCCAGCTGATCCGGTATTTCTGTACGTCCGAGCAGTCGCACGGGGCCGGCTTCTGCCAGCTCAGCTCGACCTTGTGGTCGCGCTGGCGGGTGACCCGCAGATTCTGCACCGGACCGGTGTAGGCGTCGGGCTCGCCCTCCGCCGAGTTGCTCCACTCCCGGCTCGGACCGACGGAGTTCACCGCACGGACCTTGAAGTCGTAGACGACACCGTTCTTCAGCCCGGTGATCCGGCACGAGGTCGAAGGGCAGTCCTGGACGTGGTCGCCGTTGGCCTCCACCTCGTAGCGCTGGATCGGGTCGTCGCCGTTGTCCTTGGGCGCGCTCCAGGAGAGCGCGACCACGTTGGAGAGGAAGTCCGAGGTCGTACGCAGCCCCGTCGGCGCCCCCGGGACGTCGATGACGTTCACCTCGATGACGCCGGTGGCCTTGACCCGCTTGGAGTCCTTGCCGGAGTCGCTGACCTCGATCGCGTAGCGATAGTGGCCATGGCCCTCGGACGGGGTGTTGAACGTGATCTTCGAGCCCTTCGCCTCGATCACCTCGGGCGCGCCCTCCATCGGCGCGAGCTTGGTGATCGCGATCTCCTGCGACTCCGACGGCACCGGCGTCTGCAGGTAGCGGGCCAGGTCGATGGAGACCGGCTTGCCGGCCTCGGTCTGCAGCGGCTTGATCGGCGAGAGGGTGGGCGGCGGCAGCGCGATCACGCTGACCAGGAGCTGACCGGTCGCGTCCGAGCCCTCGATGCCGATCTTCAGTGCACCCTGGGCGCCGGCGTCGGCGTGCTCGGCGATCAGCCGCAGGCCGCCGTCCTCGGGCTTGACGTCGACGCCGTCGAGACCGTCGCCAACCTCGGCGGTGAAGTCGAGCTCCTCGGAGTCGGCCGGGTCGGCCGTCCAGACGTGGCAGATGGCGGCGATGTCCACCAGCGCGCCGTCGCCGCTCTCGGGCACCTCGACCGGGGTGCTCGGGCAGTTGATCTCCGGCTCCTCCTTGCCGACCTGCACCGGCAGGGAGATCACCGAGAGGTGCGCGTCGGCGGAGGTGATCTTCTCGCGGTCGGCGACCTCGAAGGTCAGGTTGGCGGGGCCGAGGGTCTCACCGGCGGTCACCTTCACCGTCGTCGCGGTGGTGTCGCCGGTGTTGAGCATCCCCTCCGGGGCGGCCTCGATCTTGTCGGTGGTGGTCAGCACCACCGGGTCGCCCTCGGGGTCCTCGACATAGTCGGTGATGTCGACGTTCTTCGTCTCGCCCGGGTCCAGCTGGAGCTCGGAGCCCGGCTTCAGGTAGGGAGCGTCCTTCGGACGGGCGGGGACGTAGATCGAGCCGACCGCCTGAGCGCCGTCGGGGTCGGTGACCCGGTAGGTCCACACCCGGGTCGTGTCGCCGACCGGCAGGGTCACCTTGCCGTCGTCGATCTTCGGCTTCGACTCGTCCTCGCCGACGGAGGGTCCCTTGACGTCGTCGACGGTGAGGTCGTCGAGCGAGTCGTCGATGTCGGTCACCTTGGTCATCACGTCGACGGTGGTGGTCGAGGAGTCGCCCTCCGGGTCGGCGACCACGATCCCCGCCAGCGGTGGGTTGTCGTAGCCGTCCTGATAGCGGATCGCGAGCTCACCGGTGTCCTCGTGGAGACCGGTCGTGGCGCGGTAGGGCACGTGCTGGAACGGGGTCTCGGCGCCGCCCTCGACCGTGACGATGCCGTCGGAGCGCTGCTTGACGTTGGTGCCTTCGGTCGCGTCGGTCGCGGCCAGGTGCAGCTCCGTCCCAGGCGTACGCAGATCGTTGGCGAGCACGTCGTAGGTCAGCTTCTTGGACGGATCGAGCGTGACCAGGTCATCGACGGCGACCGGCCTCTGGGGCGCGCCGGGCGCGACGACGGCGATCCGCGCGGTGCCGGTCGCGACCGCGCCGAACGGGTCGCTGACCTCGTAGGTGAACTCGTCGGTGCCCGCCGCGTTCGGGAAGGCCTGGTAGGTGATCGTGTTGGCGCCGTGGGCCAGGATGCGCCCGTAGGACGGCGCGTTGCCGATCCTGGTCACCGAGACCGAGTCGCCGTCGGCGTCGGTGCCGACCGTCGGCAGTCGCAGCGTCACCTCGTCGCCCTGGACGACCCTTGACTCCAACGCCTTCGGAGCGGGCGCGGAGTTGTCGGCCTTCTTGCGCGGCAGCGGCTTGACGTGGATGCGAATGTTGCCCGAGGAATGCTCCGCGGAGGGGTCGCCGGTGTTCTGCACGACGTAGCGGACGTCGACGTCGACCGGCCCCTTCACGTTGTCGGGGGCGACGTAGCGGACCCGGTTGCCGTCGATGTAGGCCTCGCCGACCGCCGGCTGGCCCAGCACCTGGAGCTGGCCCTTGGTCTCGATGGTCTGGTCGACCACGAGGCCGACCGGGTCGCCCGAGGGCGTCGAGTCGTTGTCGAGGACCGGGATGGAGACGGAGTCCGCGGCGCGTACCGTCGCTTCGTCGTCGACGGCCTCGGGCGCGTTCTCCGCGCCGCGCAGCGCCGGCCGCTGGCTCACCGTCACCGACCCCTCGGCCTCTGCGGCGCCGTTGCTGATCGTGTAGCGGATCGCCTGGGTGGCGGGATCCATGTCGGGCTTGGACGCCTGGATCCGCAGCCACCGACCATCCAGCACCGCGACCGTCAGGTCGCTGTCGCCGACCGGCTCCGCGTGGGTCACGGCCAGGAGGCGGCCCTGTGAGTCGTAGTCGTTGGCAAGGACGTCGAGGGTGCGCGTCGAGGTGCCCAGGACAGCCGTGGTGTCGGGGGTCGCGATCGGTTCGTCTGCCGCCTGAGCAGCGGGTTTGACGTCGACGCGGATCTTCGCCGAGGCGGGTTTGGCCGCCCCGAACCCGGCGTTGTAGCTGAGCTGGTAGGTGCCCGGAGAGCTCCCCCTCGCCCTCACCACACCGGTCTCCCGGTCGGTGCTCACCTCGAGGCCGCCCTTCGGCGGGACGTCGCCCGCGAGCGTCAGGGTCGCGTCGAGGTTGGAGGGGTCGGCGCCGGGGATGTCGTTGTCGAGCGGCCGGATCGTCACCCAGGAGCCCTGGGTGCCCTCGGCGACGTCGTCCTTCGGTTCGGGCGAGGCGGTGTTGGCGCCACCCACGACGTCGACCCGCACCTTGTTCTTGGCAGTCTTGCCGCCGGTGCTGACCTCGTAGCCGAGCTTCTCGGTGCCCGAGGCGTCGGTGTCGGCGGTGAAGCGGATCAGACCCTCCGGGGTGACGGTGGCCTTCCCCTTGGTCGCGCTCGGCGCCTGGGCGGTGACCGGGTCTCCGTAGCGTTCGTCGCGCCAGTCGCCGACCACCGGGATCTCCACGGTGCCGCCGGCGGCGACGGTGTAGTCGGTCGGGGTGTAGTGCTCACGCAGGGTCGGCTTCCCGGTGCCGCCCTCACCCTGGACCTTGAGCTGGACGGTGGCGTCGTCCTGGCCGGCCTTGCCCTTGAGGCCGTCGTCGACCGTGTACTTGAAGCTGGTCTTCTTCCCCCGGGCCGCCTCAGGAGTGGTGACCAGGATCGACTGCCGGTCGGGGGCGATGGTCGCCTCGACGCCCTTGACGGAGGCCTTGCCGACCGAGACCACGCTCAGGATCGAGTCCTTGGCCGAGGAGTCGTTGTCGAGGACGTGCAGCACCGTGGTGCGTCCGGCTCGGGCACCGAGCTCGTCGTCCTTCGCCTTCGGCGCCTGGGCGGCCTTGGTCTCCTGCTGCTTCTTGTCCTTCTTCTGGTTCTTCTGCTGCGTCTGGGGTTGGAAGGCCTCCCAGTTGGAGATCTTCTTGATGTTGGCGCCGTCGATCTCCCAGACATCACCGTTGCGCAGGTCGTTGAGCACCAGCTGTCCGCGGTTGACCCGGAACTCCAGCTCGGCAGCCGGGCCGAGCGCCGGGATCTCGCCCAGCACCGGCTCGCCCTCGCCGCACTGGGTCACCACCGAGCCGGTCGAGCCGTTGGCCCAGGCGCCGAAGACGCAGTCCTCGAGCCTGACGGGAGCGGCGGGGTCTCCGGCGGACTCGGCCACGTGTCGGATCTCGCCGTTGCTCAGGTCGACGGCCTTGAGCCCGGCCTCGTCGCCGACGAGCACCTCCTTGGCCTTGGCCGAGGGCTGCTGGAGCACTGCGCTCTCCGCGGTGTCACCGAAGTCCTCGGCGATGTCGGAGCCCTTGGAGGCACCGAGCAGCCACCCCGCCTGGTCGAGGGTGATGACGTCGTCGCCGACGGCGGTCGCCGAGGTCGGGGTCTCCGCGTACTCGGGAGCCTTCGGGAGCTTGGTCTCCTCGGGATCGGCGAACTCAGTGCCGTCGGGCGCGAAGGCGGTCAGGGTCCGCTTCGCGGAGGACACTGCGTACGCCGTCCCATCGGTGCCCACGGTGAGCACCGCGTCGCCGCCGACGGTCTCGACGGGCTTCGCGGAGCCGGAGAGATCGGAGAGGTCGCCGACACCGGTGGTCGGGTCGACGGAGGTGAGCCAGACCTTGCCGGTCTTCTGCTCGGCGACACCGATGGTCTGGCCGCCCATCACGACGCGGCTGTCCTTGAGGGTCACCGCGTCGTCGTCGAGCCCCTCGGCCAGCTTGGTGTTGACCGGCGTGATCGTGCGGGCGTCCCTGTCGATGGAGGCCACCGCGATGCCGTTCTGCACGACGTCGAGCCCGGCGCGCTCGGTGCGGGAGCCGGCTTCGTTCCCGGCCCACACGACGCCATCGAGTTGGGCGACGGGGCGGTTCTGCCGGCCCAGGGTGCCCCAGGACTGGTTGGTCACCCAGATGCCGCCGTCATCGAGGTCGGCCTTGTGCACGGGGTAGCCAGTGGAACGCAGCGCGTAGACGGTCAGACCGCCCGCGACGACAGCGAGCGCGGTCCACGACGCAATGGCGGTTCGATGGCGCCGGAACCAGCCGGGCGCCATCCCGAAGCGTGCCACCAAGACTCTCCCCAACTGCTCCCGACGCAAATAGCCCGGCTTACTCTAGGCGTGCCTCGGGTTTGAGACCACACGAATGAGCCAAACGTGGCCCACACCTCGGTGAACTCGTTCACGCACACTGTATGGGATGTTCTAAAGTGTCCGCCTCTAGCGTCACTATTTCGCATCCTGACGAGGATGTCCCCCCATCATTGGCACCGCATTGGCACCGCAAAGGAACCCCATGACCGCATACCCCGCCCTGCGTGCGGCAGGGGCGACCGACGTCGGCCGGGTCCGCGAGGTGAACGAGGACTCGTTCGTCATGCTGCCCACGGTGGCCGTGGTCGCCGATGGGATGGGCGGTCATGCCAGCGGCGATGTCGCCAGCGCGCTCGCCGTCGAGACCTTCCAGAACCGCTTCGCGACCGTCTCTCCCCTGCTCGAGGACATCCATGACGCCGTCCACGCGGCCAACACGGCGATCACGACCGAGGCGGAGCGCAACCCCGAGAAGCAGGGCATGGGCACGACCCTGACCGGGGTGGCGCTCGTCGAGAGGGACGGTGCGCCGCACTGGCTGGTGTTCAACGTCGGTGACTCGCGTGTCTACCGGCTCTCCCCCGCGCTCGTGGCGCAGGTGACCATCGACCACTCCGAGGTCGCCGGCATGGTCGAGGCGGGGATGATCACCCCTGACGAGGCACGGGTCCACCCGCTGCGCAACGTCATCACCCGGTCCCTGGGCACGTTCCCAGCCCCCGAGGCGGACACCTGGATCGTGGAGGTGAAGCCCGAGGACATCTTCCTGCTCTGCTCCGACGGTCTCACCGGCGAGCTCGAGGACCACGAGATCCTGGAGATCGCCTCGAAGACGCTCGGTGTGGGCGGAAGCATCGACAACCTCGCTCAAAGACTGGTGGACGCCGCGGTTGCTTCGGGCGGGCGCGACAATGTCACTGTGGTACTTGTGACTCCCCCGCCCGCGCTCTTCGCCGCTCCCCTCGAGACCGATGTCTCCGCGACTCCTGGAGGCACGGAGGCGTGAGTGATCTCGCCACCTACTGTGCCGGGCACTGGCTGGCGCTGAACGGTCAACGGTGCTGGGCCCTCGTGCAGCTGGGGCCCGGTGACCCGCGGGTCGCGGGCGTCCAGGCCGCTCTCGCCGACCCCCGACCGGTCGACGCGATCGCCGGGCTGCTCTCGGCTGACGGTCCGCGGGCACCGGGCTTCGCCCTGATCGCCCGCGAGGGCGCCCGCGTGCGCTACGCCGTCCGCTCACCCGCCAAGGTGACCGCTGTCGTCAACGAGGTGCCGGTCTTCGTCGACGGCATCGACGTCGCCGGCACCTGGGCCGACGGCCACTTCGCCGCCGTTCCCGAGCGGGTCGAGCTGGCCAACGGCGCCTGGGGCGGGATGGAGGAGGATCAGCCGCTGGCCGACACCGCCCACGCCCGCTCGCTGGACGTCGTCTTCGACCCCGACCACGCCGGCGGGGCGCCGATGGACTCCACCGTCGTGCCGCTGGACCACACCATCCGGCGCTCCGATCTGCCTGGGGGCACGCTGCCGCCGGCCCCGCCGCCCTCCCCGCCGGGCTCCACCGGCCCCACGCCCGGGCTCCCCAGCGGGCCTCCGGCCGCGATCCCTCCGCCGGCGGCGGCTCCCGCGCAGCCTCCGGCCGCCCCCAAGAAGGGGATCATCGACGGGCTTCCGTGGCGCAAGAAGGGCGCCAAGAAGTCCAACCCGAACGCCTGGGGACCTCCGGACCGGCCGGCAGCGCCGGCTCCCGCTCCCCCGGCGACGCCCCCGTCGGCTCCCCCGCCCGGGCCTCCGCCGCAGGCCTATCCGGCACAGTCTTATCCGGCACCGCCTCCGGTGCAGCCCGCCCCGGTGCAGCCCGCGCCCGTCCAGCCTCCCCCGATGCAGCCCGCTCCCTCACAGCCCGCTCCGGCGCAGTCGAACGACATGGCCACCCGCGTACGCAACACCCCGACGCCGACTCCGACCCCGATGCCGCCAGAGGGTGGACCGACGGTGTGGGCGGTCTACTGCCCGCAGGGGCACGCGTCACCGCCCTACTCCCCGCAGTGCCGGATCTGCCGGATGGCGCTCCCGCCGCACCAGCAGCCGGTCTCGGTCCCGCGCCCCGCGCTGGGCCAGCTCAAGATGGGCGACGGACGGGTCGTGGTCCTGGACCGAGGCGCGGTCTTCGGACGTTCCCCGCGCGCGGATGCCAGCGGCAACACCGGAGCCGGCGGCGTACCCCCGCATCTGGTGAAGGTGATGCTGCCCGACATCAGCCGGCTGCACACCGAGGTGCGCCTGGAGGAGTGGCAGGTGCTCGTCCGCGACCTCGGCTCCGCCAACGGTTCCTACCTGACCCTGCCCGGCGGGCGGCCGCAGCAGATGCGACCGATGGAGGAGTACGCGCTCGAGCCCGGTGCGGTGGTCAGCCTGGCCGGCTCGATCAACCTCACCTTCGAGGTCCTCGGGTGAGCGAGCCGAACCGCGAGCTCGGACCCGAGCTTCCCGGGATGAACTGCCTGGGCAGGCTCGGCTCGGGCGGCTTCGCCGACGTCTACCTCTACGAGCGTCACCACCCGAAGGTCCGGGTCGCGGTGAAGCTGATGCGCTCCTCCGACCTCGCCGAGTCCCAGCGGGCCCAGTTCGCAGCCGAGGCGGCGGTGATGGCCGAGCTCGCGGAGCACCCGTTCATCGTGCCGGTGCACAGTGCCGGTGAGACGACGGACGGACGGCCCTATCTAGTGATGGGCTACTACCCCAACGCCGACCTGGGTGCCCGCGTACGCAACAACCCGATGAAGGTGCAGGACGCGCTGCGCTTCGGGATCCAGATGGCCTCGGCCGTCGAGACCGCGCACCGCGCGGGCATCATCCACCGCGACATCAAGCCCTCCAACATCCTGCTCTCCCGCTACGACGTACCGGGCCTGGCCGACTTCGGCATCGCCGGTCGGCCACGCGACGACGAGGGCGACATCGGGGTCTCGCTGCCGTGGTCACCGCCCGAGGTGCTCACCTCGGCCTCCAACGGGTCCGTGGCCTCCGACGTCTACTCGCTGTCCGCGACCGTCTGGCACCTGCTGGTCGGCCGCTCACCGTTCGCCGAGCGCGGCAACAACTCCGACCGGGCCGTCTTCTCCCGCATCCTGCACACTCCGCCGCCGGCCACGGGCCGCCCGGACGTACCGCCCTCGCTGGACCGCGTCCTGCAGCAGGCGATGGCGAAGGACCCGTCCTACCGGCCGGGCTCCGTCCTCGATCTGGCCCGCCACTTCCAGCGGATCGAGCAGGAGCTCCGCCTGGGGCGTACCGAGGTGCAGGTCCTCGGCCGAGACGCCGGCGGGTCGGCCCCGGTGGTCCCGGCCGTGGCGGCGTCTCCCGGCGAGGGACCGCCCACCGGGACCGGCCGCAAGGACCTGCCCACCGCGCCGGGCGATCCGGAGGCCGAGCTGGTCACCGAGGTCAAGCCGCCCTCCCAGGTCATCGCCCAGCCCCCGCCGCCCGTCGCCGCGGCGCAGGTCCAGGACGCGACCTCGGCCTCCGCCGACCGCACCCGGTTCAGCTACCCGCGTACGGAGGACGGGCCGTCGGTCCTCACCGGCACCCGCCCCGCGGAGACCCGCAGCAAGACCCCCGCGATCATCGGCGTGGCCGTACTCATCCTCATCGCCGCCGTCATCGGCATCGTGCTCTCCCGGGGCGGCGAGGACGAGAAGCCCGACGAGGTCCCACCGCCGCCCGTCGAGACCGACCTCCCCGGCGTCACCGGCCCCGCCGCCCCGGGCAAGGTCAAGGGCACCCCCAAGGGGAACCGCGCCGTCTTCACCTGGTCCGGCGTCCCCGGCGCGACCGGCTACAAGTGGGTCGGCGACAACTCCACCAACGGCAACGTGACCCGCCCCAAGGCCGTCGTACGCTTCGCCGGAGCCACCAAGGTCTGCATCCAGGTCCGCTCCCTCGGCGAGAACGGCAACCTCTCCCAGGGCGCCGGACAGGCCTGCGTGTCGAAGAAGTGAGCTAATTGGACCGGTGAGGCCCGGGATGCCCCTCGCGTCGGATGCAGGGTCGCTTCGCACGCTTGAGGATGGCGCCGCAGCGTGGTTCACGGCGCCCGGACATGATCCGGGTCAGATCGAGCGGATCAACGCCCGCGCGAGCACGCCTCATCGCCGCGCCGAGAGCGGCGATCGGGTCCGGCTTGCCGGATGCGTCCCAGCCGTGGGTCATCGCGGCTTCGAGCTCGTCCTTCGACAAGTTCGTCGCCGTCGCCTCATCGAGAATCCCGGCCACGACAGCAGCCTTGACCATGCCGGGTGGCGCCGGCTCGGGACGGTAGTCCCAGCCGTCGAGTCCAACGTCCTCCGCAACCACCTCGACCAGTGCAAGCACCTCCCAGACCTCGGTCATCAGGTCTGGGTCGATACGCCCGCTGCGAACGAGGGCCGCCGCCATGTCGTACGCCGCTTCCGCCCTGCGCGGCCCCGCGACCAGCACCTCGATCATTCCGACCGGAACCCCGTCGACGACGTCGACGCGACTGGCGAAGACGACCCGGTACTCCTTCTGGAGTACGTCGAGAGTGTTCCATCCCGCGAGCTTCTGCCCTCCTCGGTTGCTGAGCGGATGGGCACCGGCCGGGTTGCGACACAGAGCGACGACATCAGCCAGGAGAGACTCGCGCTGCGCGATCGTCAGCGGCTCGAGCGACTCGACGAACGCATCGTTGAACTCGACGTACGCCTGGTCGTCAGGAAGCCTCTCACCTGCGCGCACAGGAGCTAGGCCACATCGCGATGTGCCGCGGCCCGCTCACGGACCCGGTCCGCATCGACCCCGAGCCGCTCGCAGACTTCCTCCAGAGACAGCAGCTCGCCATGCGAGGAGACGATGTCGGCTGCCGCGTCGAGCACCCGCGCTGTTGCCTCGCGCAGCGCACGGAGGTCGGCGTCGAGATGCTCTGCCGAACCGATCACGGCCACTGCCCGACCATGGCTGGTCAGGACAACTCGACCCTCGGCGCTCTTGGCCGCCAGCGCAGACACACCCATCCGGGAGGCAGCTGTCATCGGCACACGTGTCTCCTTCACGGCTGCAACACTACCTAGATCTATGTAGTCTTGCAAGGATCGTCGACTCCTCATCTAGATCACAAATGGCCGCATCCGGTCGTCGCCGCCGAAGTCGCCCGGGAGATACTCGGCGCATGCCGAACATCCCAGCGCCGACCGACCCTGTGGCCACGTCAGCGAAGCTCGCCGACGGGCGCGAGATCTGGTTCTTCGACGAGAAGCCGACGTTGCGGTCGGTGCACGACGAGCGGCCGCTCGAGCCGAGGGCGGGTGGGTCGCAGCTGCGCTGGGACCGGCTGACCGCGACCTGGACGGCCGTGGCGGGGCATCGGCAGACGCGTACGTTCAAGCCGCCCTCGGACGAGTGCCCGCTGTGCCCGTCGGTCGAAGGCCGGCTCACCGAGATCCCGGCTGAGAGCTATGACGTGGTGGCCTTCGAGAACCGGTTCCCGGCGCTCTCGACGGTCGCGGTCGGCGACGCGACCGGGGAGCCGTTCGTCTCCCGGCCGGGGCGTGGCCGGTGCGAGGTGGTCTGCTTCACCAGCGACCACGACCAGAGCTTCGTCGACCTTCCTCCCGAGCGGGTGCGCACGGTGCTCGCGGCGCTCGCCCACCGCACCGAGCAGCTGACCGCGATGCCGGAGGTGGCGTACGTCTTCTGCTTCGAGAACCGCGGCGAGGAGATCGGCGTGACGCTGCAGCACCCACACGGGCAGATCTACGCGATGCCGGTGCTGCCGCCGCGGATCGAGTCCCTCGTGAACGCCGCCGACGCGCATCGCGAGGCGACCGGCGAGTGCCTGCAGTGTGCGGTGCTCGCCGATGAGATCGCCGACGGGTCTCGGGTGGTGGCCGAGAACGGGTCGTTCGTGGCGTACGTCCCCTATGCCGGCCGCTGGCCCTACGAGATCCGCGTCGTGCCGCGGCGCCACGTCGGCTCGCTTCCCGGTCTGACCGCCGAGGAGATGTACGACCTCGCCGCGCTCTACCAGGAGTGCCTGCGGCGGATGGACGGGCTCGACGACGCCGGCCCGGTGCCCTACATCGCCGGCTGGCAGCAGGCGCCGGTCGGGCGTGAGGACACCTGGCACCTGGCGACCGAGATCTTCACCATCCGGCGGGCGCCGGGGCGGCTGAAGTACCTGGCCGGCATCGAGTCCGGCGTCGCGCTCTGGGTCAACGACATCCCGCCGGAGACCGCCGCCGAACGGCTCCGCGCGGCGTTCTAGATCCCTTGCCAGTCCGGCTTGTCGGCGTAGACCTCGCGGTAGTAGTCGAGGCGTACGAGGCGGGAGGCCGCGGCCTCGTCGAGGAGCACGGAGACGTGCCGGTGGAGCTGGAGGACCGAGGCGGGGCAGGTCGCCGAGACCGGCCCCTCGACCGCGGCGGCGACCGCATCCGCCTTCCCCTCGCCGGTGGCCAGCAGGAGCAGGTGGCCGGCCCTGGTGATGGTGCCGAGCCCCTGGGTGAGTACGTGGCGGGGCACCGCGTCGGGTGAGCCGAAGAAGCGCGCGTTGTCCCGCCTGGTCGTCGCGGTGAGCGTCTTGATCCTGGTCAGCGAGGCAAGCGACGAGCCGGGCTCGTTGAAGGCCAGGTGGCCATCGGAGCCGATGCCGAGGATCTGCACATCGATCCCGCCCGCCTGCTCGATCGCCGCCTCGTAGCGCTCCCCGGCGCTCGGCAGCGTCTCCTCGGTCGGGTCCGGGCCGTGGACCCGCTCCGGCGGGACGCCTACGGCGTCGGTGAACTCGCGCCGGATCGTCGCCAGATAGGACTGCTCGTGACCGTCGGGCAGGCCGACGTACTCGTCCAGGTTGAACGTCACCACCCCGGCATAGGACGGCCCACGGTCGTCGCGGGTGCGTCTGCTGAGCTCCTCGTACGTCGCCAGCGGTGTCGAGCCGGTGGCCAGCCCGAGCACTGCCGCTGTGTTGGCGGCCGCTCGGCGACGTACGACGTCTTCGATCGTGTCCGCGGCGAGGGATGCAACGGCGGCGGAGTCATCGAGGACTACTACTTCCATGTCAGTCCATCCTGGGTATCTCGACGGGGCTCAGCCGGGTGGCGAGGAGTGATCAGGGCTGCCCCGATCGCCGCGACCGGGGCAGCGGAGACGACCCGTAGGCGCGAGGCCAGCTCCAGGGAGCCGAGGAACGGCGATGCCTTGGCCTGCTTGGCGAGCGCGACCGCGATCGCCTCGCGCAGCGGCTCGCCCACCGCGGCGACTCCCCCGCCGATGACGACACGTTCGGGGTCGACGGCGAGCGCGAGGGCACGTACGGCGGCGGCGACGCCGTCGGCGAAGCGATCACGCACGATGACGGCCGCCGGGTCGCCCGCGGTCGCGGCGGCGAAGAGTGCCGCGGCCGGGTGGCCCGTGGACGTCGGCCAGGCGGCCGCGATGGCGGCGCCGGAGGCGACCAGCTCGAGGCAGCCGCGCTGTCCGCAGCCGCACACCTGGCCGTCGGGGTCGACCGGGAGGTGGCCGATCTCGCCGGCGGCGCCGTGGAAGCCGCGGCGGAGCGCGCCGCTGAGATAGAGGCCGGCGGCCAGGCCGGTGCCGAGCGAGAGGTAGACGAGGTCGTCGACGTCCTCGACGGCGTGCGCACCCAGTGTTGCCGCATTGGTGTCGTTCTCGAGCGTGACGATCGCTCCTGTCCGCTCACCGAGGAGGGTGGCGAGGGGGAAGGCGTCGCCGTCCAGGCCCAGGTTGACCGCGTGCTTCACGGTGCCGGCCCGGCTGTCGACGATGCCGGGGACGCCGACGCCGATCGAGCTGATCGTGTTCCCACCGAGCGACTCGCGCAGGGTCGCCACCACGGCGGCCGCGCTCTTCACCACGCCCTCGGGGCCAGGGGTCGTGGCGGCCCGCTCCTCGGCCAGCACCGTCCCCTCCGGCCCGATCGCGATGCCGTGGATCTTGGTACCGCCGATGTCGAGGCCGATCCGTGCTGGCCTCATCGGTGTGGGGTTCACCGGTCCCATCCCGCTCTTCGCAGCACTTCGGTCACCGCGGTCACACCCGGCAGCGAGTAGCCCTGCGGGCACAGCCGCGGCAGCTCCGCGTCGTACGTTCCGGGCCAGCCCCACTCCACCAGAACCGCGGCGCCGCGGAGCTCGGCGACGATCCGGCCGACCTCGGGACGCCGGTGCGCGTCGCGCACCTGGACGATGACGGGTATGTCGGGGAGATCCGGGAGTGGGTCGCCGGGGCGTACGACGACATCCGCCGGCAGCCCCCACGGCACGTCGCCGACGGCGATGTTGGCCTCGGTGTCGACGGTCACGACCCGGGCGCCGGTCAGATCCGGGAGCTCGAGGTCGCCGGCCACGGCCAGGGCCTTCCGGGCACCCTCGACCGACCAGTCGTCGAACCGGGGGTCGGGTGTGTCGACCGGCCCGGTGGTGTCTGCGATGTCGGCCAGCAGTGCGTCGACGCGGGCGACAGCGTCCTGGAGCCGCGCCAGCGGCAGCTCGCCGGAGTCGACCGCGGCCACGATCGCGGCGACCGTGTCCCGCACCAGCGAGGTCGGCTTGTCGGGGCCGAGCAGGAGCAGATCGGCACCGGCCTTGAGGGAGAGCACCGCGGCCGCCGGGATCCCTCGGGTCGCCGAGGCGCCGGCCATGTCGAGGGCATCGGAGACGACCGGCCCCGCATAGCCCAGCTCGCGGGCCAGCCCCAGCACCGGCGCCGAGAGCGTGCCGGGGAGCTCCGGATCCAGCGCCGGCACCACGATGTGGGAGGTCATCACCGAGGCGGCGCCGGCCTCGGCCGCCGCCTGGAACGGGACCAGCTCACGGTCGCGCAGGGTGGGCAGGTCCGCCCCGAGGACCGGCAGGTCGACGTGACTGTCCTGCCCGGTGTCACCGTGCCCGGGGAAGTGCTTGACACAGGCCGCCACACCGGTCGACTCCAGTCCCTTCACCCACGCGGCGACGTGCTTGGCCGCCACGCCGGAGTCGTGGGAGAAGGACCGGGTCGCGATCACCGGGTTGTCGGGGTTTGAGTTCACATCCGCGACCGGCGCCAGGTTGAGGTTGATGCCCGCCGACGCCAACCTCGACCCGATGGCCCGGCCGGTCTCCTCGGTCAGCGCGAGGTCGTCGGCCGCACCGAGCGCGGCGGCGCCGAGCACCGATGATCCGGTGAGCGCCTCCAGCCGGGTGACGTCCCCGCCCTCCTCGTCGATGGCGATCACCGGTGTCCAGCCGCCCTCTGCGGAGGCTGTCCGGATCTCGGCCGCCAGGCTGCGTACGGAATCCTCACCGGGTGCCGTGTTGGTTCCGGCAGTGTTCGTTCCAGCAGTGTTCGTTCCAAACAGGCAGATCCCGCCCATGCCCTCGCGGAGCAGGTCGGCATAGCCGGGCGGAAGCGTGGCACCCGCGAAGGCGGACACCTGGACGCGCAGCGCGAGTGTCTCGACAGCTGTGGGGGTCTCGGGCATCAGGACACCCCCAGCTCGCCGGCGAGGACAAGCACCGCGGCGCCGACGATCACTACGTCCTCGCCGAGGGTGGACGTGCGGAACTCCAGTCGCTCGCCGCTGACCGGCATCGTCCGCTCGCGGATGATCTGGTCGGCGGTCTCGCGCAGCGGCCCGTCGAGGAGGTCTGTCGGTCCGGAGAGGACCAGTTCGTGAAGGTTGAGGGTTCCGACCACGGGGGCCAATGCCTTTCCAAGATGTACGCCGGCTTGCACCAGCGCGTCGTCGTCAGCTGTCTCGAGGCGTTCTCGCAGGCGGGGCACGGCCAGGAAGGTCTCCAGACAGCCGTTGCGCCCACAGGCACACAGCGGGCCGTCGGGGTCGACCGTCACGTGCCCGACCTCGCCGGCCGCGTCGACGAACCCGTGCAGCAGCGCACCCTCGAGCACGAGTCCCGCACCGACACCGGTGCCGACCCGGATGAGCATCAGGCCGCCGTCGCCGGACTGGCCGAACGTGTATTCGCCCAGCACAGCCGTGTTGGCGTCGTTGGCGACGTACGTCGGCCGGCCGGTCTCGCGCCGCACCTGGTCGGCCAGGGCGACGTCGCTCCAGCCGAGGTTGGGCGCGGCGATCACGGTGCCGTCGGCCGACACGACGCCGGGGCTGCCGATCCCGATCCCCAGGATCGGCCTGGCGGTAGCCGCGATCAACTCGTCGACCAGGTCCTTCACGAGACGTACGGCCTCGCTGCCCGTGCGTCCCTGGCGGGGTTTGGTGGTGCGGTGGACGACGTCACCGGTCAGGTTGAGCACGGCGCCGGCCAGGTGGTCGTCACCGGAGACGTCGATGGCGACGATGTGGGTGGCGTCGGCGGCGAGGCCGACGAGCATCGGCGGCTTCCCGACGCGGCTCTCCACCGGAGCTCCGAGCTCCTCGACGAGTCCGTCCTCGAGAAGGCTGCCGACCAGATCGGAGACCGTGGCCCGGGTCAGACCCGACTCCCGAGCCAGGTCCGCGCGGCTCGCGGGACCCACCGCGAAGAGGTGTTGCAGCACCAACGACCGGTGATGCCGCCGCGCATCCTCCTGCAGCAGCTTCCCGATCGGCCGCAACGTACGGCGCCTTGCCTTCGACATGTTTGTTAGTCCATCGTACTTATTAATGGTGAGTCAAGTTGACGTGATGGTTTTCCCGCCCAGAGACCACTTTTCCGACTCCTCGGCGGTCAGGCGATGGCCGCGAGCTGGGCACGGGTGGGGACGTACGGCGCGATCCGGAGGACCATGTGAGCCTCCTCCGGGGTGCGGTTGCCCTTGCGGCCATTGCACCTGCCGCAGGCCGCGACGGTATTCATCCAGGTCCACCTGCCGCCGCGTGACTGTGGCACCAGGTGGTCGATGGTGCGGGCCTGGGCGCCGCAGTAGGCGCAACGATGGCGGTCGCGCTTCAGGACTCCCTCGCGGGAGTAGCCGGCCGGCCGGTACATCCAATGCATGGCGATATAGCGGACCAGCCGCACAGCTTTGGGCCATGGATGCGGTCCGATCATCTTGTCGCCCTGTTGCTCGTGAACCACCGCCACCTCGCGGAACAGCATCCGCACGGCGTGCTTGAACGAGACCCTCCCGAGCGGCTCGAAGGAGGCGTTATAGAGGGTCACGGCGCCCATGGTCGTGGTCATGCTCGGTTACCTCCCAGGAGAGTCGGATAGAGGGGTGGAAACAAAAGGGCCGCCCCGGCGAGACAGACATGTCTCGCAGGAGCGGCCCGGTGTGATCCGGTGCGACTATGCACCCAGGTCACTGTCGACTCCCGCGGGCATGAGGGTCGCGCTCGTGCGCAGCGGTCAGCGACCAGGCCGCCGGGGCGGTGGTCGAGTGCTGCGTGGTCATGGCTTGGCCTTCATTCGGGCTGAGTGGGACGTGCCCCGGCGCGGGCCGGGTATTACCAGAATAGAGCGAACACCCTCCACCCACCAACGGTTTTCGCAGGTCACGAGGGTGTCTTTCCGGTTAACTACGCCCGACCTGCTCCGTTTGGGTCCGTTAGCAGTGCCGGGGTATCGGCGGTTGCCTTAGTCAATAGACTTACCTTGTCAGGGTTGCTCCCCGGGACAGGTCCAGCCAATGGGCCAATCCGTGGGTATCGTCCGATCCATGGGCCTGACCTCCGCTGAGCTGATCGACCTCGTCCTCGACCCGGGCACCTGGAGCTCCTGGGACACCGCACCTTCCTATGGCGAGATCTCCGAGACGTACGCCGCCGACCTCGCGAAGGCACGCTCGCGCGCGGGTACCGACGAGTCGGTGGTGACCGGAGAGGCCCGGATCGCCGGGCGGCGGGTGGCCGTGGTGCTCTCGGAGTTCAAGTTCCTCGCGGGGTCGATCGGGCGCGCGTCTGCCGAACGGCTGATCGCAGCCGTCGAGCGGGCCACCGCCGAAGGGCTGCCGCTGATGGCGGGGCCGGCCTCGGGAGGGACCCGGATGCAGGAAGGTACGCCGGCGTTCGTGCAGATGGTGCGCATCGCCGAGGCGGTCACCCGCCACAAAGCCGCCGGACTCCCCTACCTCGTCTACCTGCGCAACCCCACCACCGGAGGGGTGATGGCCTCCTGGGGGTCGCTGGGTCACGTCACCGTCGCCGAGCCCGAGGCGCTGCTGGGATTCCTGGGGCCGAAGGTCTACGAGGTGCTCAACGGCCGGCCCTTCCCCTCCGGGATCCAAGTGTCGGAGAACCTCTTCGCCCACGGGCTGGTCGACGGCGTCGTACCTCCCGACGAGCTCGCCGGACTCATCGACCGCGTCCTCACCATCCTCGACCTGCGCTCTGCCGAGACGTCACTTCTGCAGGCCGAGACGTCAGAAATGCAGGCCGAAGGGTCACTTCTGCAGGCCGAGAGGTCAGCGGGTGACGTTTCGGCCTGCAGAAGTGACGTTTCGGCCGGCGGGGGTGACCTCTCGACGGAGATCGACACCTGGGACGCGATCACCCGCTCCCGGCGGATCGACCGGCCGGGAGTACGAGCGCTGCTCCGGATCGCGGCGTCCGACGTCGTACCCCTCAACGGCACCGGGCAGGGCGAGCGCGACCCGGGACTGATCATCGCGCTGGCACGGTTCGGGTCCGCGCCATGCCTCGTGCTCGCCCAGGACCGCCGCGAGCAGGCCCATCAGCCGCTCGGCCCGGAGGGACTGCGCGAGGCCCAGCGCGGCTTCAAGCTCGCCGCGTCGCTCGGGCTCCCCCTGGTCACCGTCATCGACACCCCCGGCGCCGCGCTGTCCCCGGAGGCGGAGAACGGCGGGATCGCAGGTGAGATCGCGCGTACGTTGGGGGCGCTCGTCAACGTCGAGACCCCGACCCTCAGCCTGATGCTCGGCGAGGGCAACGGAGGAGGCGCCCTCGCCTTCCTTCCCGCCGACCGGGTGGTCGCGGCCCAGCACGCCTGGCTCTCCCCGCTTCCCCCCGAAGGCGCCTCGGCGATCGTCCACGGCAACGCCGACCATGCCGCCGAGATGGCCGAGGCCCAGCGGGTCCTGGCCGTCGTCCTCCAGAAGATCGGCGTGGTCGACCGCGTCGTCCCCGAGACACCCGACGCCGCCGACGAGCCCGAGGCGTTCTGTCGCCGGGTCGGCGCGACCCTCGAGAACGAGCTGCTCGAGCTGCTGGCCACCGGCCCCGGCGCGCCAGCGACCAGAGCGGCACGCTACGCGGGCTGAGCGAACGCCGTATTACCCCTTGCAACCCGACTGAACGCGTGTTTAGAATTGAACATGCGTTCAGCCCAACCCGACCCCACCACCCGCGAGCGAATCCGCGACGCGGCGGTGCTGCGCTTCGCGCGTGACGGTTTCGGTGCGTCGGTCCGGTCGATCGCCACCGACGCCGGGGTCAGCCCGGCCCTGGTTATTCACCACTTCGGCTCCAAGGACGAGCTCCACGCCGAGTGCGACGAGCGGGTGCTGGCCGAGATCCGCGCCGTCAAGAACGAGTCGATCGACGAGTTGGCCTCCGGGCAGGGCATCCTGCACCGTTTCGCCGCCGCCGATGAGTACGCGCCGATGCTCGGTTACGTCCTGCGCTCGGTTCAGGACGGCGGGCCGGTCGGCCGCAGCTTCATAGAGCAGATGGTCGAGGATGCGGTCGGCTACACGAAGCACGGAGTAGAGGCCGGTTTGGTCAAGCCGAGCCGTGACGAGGCCGGCCGGGCGCGATACCTGACCCTGTCGGCCCTGGGCACGCTGATGCTCGAGATCACCCTCAACCCGCCCACAGACCCCGCCGACCTCGGCGGCATCGTGCGAGATTTCATGACCACCAGCTATTTTCCGATGATCGAGCTCTACACCCAGGGCTTCTTCACCAACCGTCGCATGCTGGACGAATACATGCTCTACGTCCCGGACCCGCCGGAGAACGCCGCGACGGAGCCCCCAGTCACCTGAGCACAACCGAGTGATGCCCCTGCCCCGTCGGCGTACGTCCTCAAACGTCTCCAACGTGGAAGTGAGTTCTTCATGTCCGAAAACACCCCTGCTGTCGAGATCGCGGGTCTGCACAAGTCCTACGGTTCCTTCAAGGCCCTCGACGGCCTCGACCTGAGCGTCGAGCCCGGCCAGGTGGCCGGTTTCCTCGGCCCGAACGGTGCCGGCAAGTCCACCACCATCAAGATCCTGCTCGGGTTGCTGCGCGCCGACGCCGGCACCGCAAAGCTGTTCGGCGGTGACGTGTGGCGTGACTCCGTCGAGCTGCACAAGCGGATCTCGTACGTCCCCGGCGACGTGTCCCTGTGGCCCAACCTCACCGGTGGCGAGTGCATCGACTACCTCACCCGGCTCAAGCCGGGCGGTGACAAGGCGCGCCGCAAGGCACGCCGGGCCGACCTGCTGGAGCGGTTCCAGCTCGACCCGACCAAGAAGGCGCGCACCTACTCCAAGGGCAACCGGCAGAAGGTCGCCCTGGTCGCGGCGTTCCTCGACGAGTCCGAGCTCTACATCCTCGACGAGCCGACCTCCGGTCTCGACCCGTTGATGGAGGCCGTCTTCACCGAGTACGCCCGCGAGGCCAAGGCCGCCGGCTCCTCCGTCCTGCTCTCCAGCCACATCCTCAGCGAGGTCGAGAAGGTCTG